>CALBYK010000202.1 GCA_937889855.1 uncultured Prevotella sp. | reverse complement strand
GTTCTTCATCAACACCTATGAGGACTGGCTGTACAACAAGGAGGACAACCCTTACTATGCAGCCGAGTCTCACGACTATCCAGAATATCCGCGTCTTACGGCGGAGGTGCCGTATATAGTGCGGTTCCCAGGCAGCAGGTATTATGAGTTCGACCTCACGAGCGCATTCTACAACAATATCTTCGCAACGAGGGAACCTCACCAGACTATCACCTTCAATGCCTATGGCACAGGCAGCGGAAACGGGGCTTCCAACGGCAGCGTCACAATACCCGTGACCACCGACATGTCTACAACTGTGGGCGGCTATGCCCACCGTGGCACATTCGCAGCCACGAAGGTCGCAAACGGTTACATATATGGTATCAACAGCAACGGCACGGCATTCGACGATGCCTCTACAATCTCCACTGTGACACCGTTCCGCACTTATATGGTTCCGGCGACTTCTGGCACAAGAGCAGGTTCTGCCAGCCACTCCGTGATAAACATCGCTGAGTTGAACGGCGGCGAAATAATGCCTGATGCCAAGGACAATGGCGACGGCGACATCTCCGACTATATCATTGTGCGTCCTATCGGCAATCAGCGGGTGCGCATAGAGAGCACCGTTGCCACGACGCTCCATGTTGTAACCCCGTCTGGACAGCTTTACCGAATACTCGACGTTAAGCCAGGCACTGCCACATACAGCGGTTTCCAGCCCGGTCTGTATATATTCGGAAAGACAAAGGTCGCAATAAAGTAAGACAGCAACAACATATGACACTGAAACAAAACGCTTGATATATGAAAACAACGACAAAGACAGTGACACAAAATATCATCCACACCATAATGACGCTTGTCATGATGATGTGGTGCGGCGGAGTGTGGGCGGACGACAGCGCCTCTGCCCTGGCCGAAAGGGTTATTTTCTCCACCGACTTTCAGAACTGGGACTACTCGTCGCCTGCCACACCGGCAAAAAGTATCGTCAAGGAGACCGTGGACGGACAGGCGTTCACGTTCTCTATGTATAATATTCTTGTAGACCCAGCAGGGACATATTCCAAACAGACTAATGATTATATAGACTTAGGATATGCCAGAGCAGAGAAGGCTACTGAAGCAGCCTACATTGAAACTTCTGTCCTGAAGAATGTCACCACAATATCATTCACCCAATGGACTGCCGGTGGTTCAGGCAAGCGTGGATGGGGAGTGCAGGTGAAAGGTCCCAACGACACCGAATGGAGAACAGTCTACAAGACACCTATCAAGACTTCGACAGGCGAAACGGTACTTGTTGACATCAACGAAGACAACGTGCAGTTGCGCTTCTATAATATCCTTCCTCAAGAGAACTCATATATGACTGGCCTTACCATCAATGGCAAAGTGACGCCAGTGGGTCAAGCCAAGGTGTCATATTATGATACCGACGGAAACACGCTCATCGGGGAGCAGACGCTCACGAAGGCATCGGCCGACGACAAGCTGACGCTCACTTATCAATATGGTGCAGGCGATGTGACCGTTGGCACAGGAAATGTGTTCCGAGGCTGGTACGACGGCACTGGCGTAGTCGCCACGAAGATTGCCGAAGGCACCGAGATATTCAAGAACTTACGCCTGTATGCCAAGGCTACTGCCAAGGAAGAGGCTCTGTCGGGCAATGAATACACCTACGACCTTACCAAGAGCTACTGGTCGCCCGACGAGCACGACCTGATAACTATCACCGACGGCAAGTATGTCAACCTGCACGGATGGCGCATAGAGCAAGGCGGAACCATCAAGATTGATGTGGCGCAGCAGGCGCAAATTACGCTGACTGGTTGTAGCAAAGGCGGCGCGGGAACAGTAACTGACAGTAACGGGAACGAGGTGGCTACGTTTGCCTATTCCAAGACCGACAACGAGACAATCGTCATCACGTATGAGGGCGAGCGACCTACCACGCTCACCTTCACTATGTCCACCCCGACATACATCCACAGTATTGACGTGCTCAACATCAACCCTATATATGTGTCGTTCAGCTTTCCCAACAAGAAGATTGAGGGAAAGGCGCCGGAGACGCTCCGTGGCGACAAGGACAATATGGTGACGATGCCGAGCAATTATGGTTTCTACCGCAAGGGCTGGACTTTCACTGCATGGACCGATGGCACCGTTCTTTATGAGGTTGGCAAGAGATATGCCTTTGAGGACGACATCACGCTCACGCCCAAGATGGCGCAAAACACGGTTGACATCACCGACATCAACACGCCCGTTGATGTGGTGTGGCCTTTCGACCATACCAAGGCACCTGCACTCAATCTGAGCAGCAGCACGGAGCCGACGTCTATTTACACTCGTTGCGCCACCGTGGAAGGAGAGGCTCACGACATGGACATGAGGATAAACGCCACGAAGGGTATGCTGGTGAATACCGACAAGACGGTGAACGCCCTCACCGACGGCACCACCGGCGCTAAGGAGGCTGAAGGCGCACAGGTGAGCGACGGTCTGCGGTTCACTGTGCCTGCCGTGTATGGCATGAAGGTGAAGATACACGCCTCCGACAAGAAGGACAAGAATACATCCACATCGTTCGGAGAGGGCAACAACTTTGCGAAGATTGCGCTCAACAAGGCCGACAGCCTGAACACAAAGATGGAGGTGACAGACAATGGCAAGACCATGCTGCTCACCTACACTGGTGACGAAACGTCGTTGGAATTTATCGTCGACAAAGCCGGCAACGCCAAGGATGCCACATACGGTTTCCTCAAGGACATCACCGTGACCTATCCCGTACTGCCAAACGTGTTGGCGGTGAACGCGCTGGAGAAGGAGGACATGCAGAACTTTCCCAACGAGAAGGCCGAGAATGCGGGCAACGTGGAGATTATCATCACCAAGACACGCTCAAACACTAACTCAAACACTGGCTCTCGATTGAAGGTGGGCGACGTGGCTACCATCAAGGCTGTGCCTGAGTACGGCTACACCGTGAAGGGATTCAGGGTGAAGGGCAGCACGACCTATCTCGACATGAGCAGCACGACAGACGCCACTACGGGCGAGACGGTCTTTACGGCCGACTACACCGTGACCGACGGCATCACTACTATTGAAGTGGTGTACGGCCATCTCGCGCTCCACAAGGTGACTGCTAAAATCGCCAATACGGGTAAGGCAACCGTGTCCTTGTCACCGTCATACACTAACCTCACCAAGAATGTGTATGACAACCAAGGCTACCTTACGCAATGTGAGGCTTGGTTCACCTCGGGAACGGAGGTGACGGCATTTGCCGAGCCAAAGGGTGGATACATCGTTGACTATTGGACAGAGGGTGAGAGTAGCGAGAAGAAGTCGAATGGGTTAAATACCCACACTTTCACAATGGGAGATACTGATTTCAGCATCAGCCTTCATCTAACGGATGGTGTCGAGGGCTCAGTTGTGTTCGACTTCTCTGGAGCTAATGTCAACGGAGCGACACCTGCGTTCAAAGGTGCTGGTAGTATGCCGATAGACGAGATAAGCGGTGTGAAATCGTTCACCATACCTACCAACTACACCTTATATAAGAATATTGATGCCAGCAACGATACGATAGCCGAAGGCTACAGTCTAAAATACTGGACCGACGGGCAGGGCAACCGCTACGAGATTGGCAACACCTATTCGTTCAAGAGCAAAACGCTGACGTTGACGCCTGTCTTTGAGAAAAACCCAACAACGGCGGAGAATCGCTTGAGCGATGCCGTCGCACGCTACGACTTCGGAAGCCATGCGCATTATTATGACGACCCGATAACAAAGACCCAACGCAGGGTCTACGCGCAGATGGTGGACATCAACAAGAACAACAAGGTGTTTTGGACAGCTAAGGCCGAAGTGAAGGTGTTGCAAAACGGTTTGGTCTCATCCCACTCGCGCGATGTGGCGTTGTGGTGCGACACGGGCGACCGTGGATACATACGCAACACCAATCTCGACGACTGGGCTGCATTCGGACCTGGCACCACGCTGTGGTGCCCTGCCGGTGTGGGTACAAAGGTGTCTATCCTGTCTTATTCCAAAATGTCTACGACCACCATCGACGGCGTTGTGCCGACGCTCGACCGGACACGCACCAACGAGGAGCGTCTCAATGCTGGCGTAAGCACTCTTGAGGAGGAAGAAAGCGGAGGCAGGAAGGGCAACATCTACGTTTATAGCTACACAACTAACAACACGGCATCGCGACTGCCCGTGGTCATTGGCGACGACTATTCCTACTATCAGTGGATGGAGGTTGCAGTGAAGGCTGCCAACATGGTCAACCTGCATGTTGATGTGGACAACGACCTGCACGGTGCGGTGGATGAGGTGTCGGCTTCGTCCGACTACGGAATAACCGAACTGGAGGATGCCGGATATGCCATACAGAAGGGCGACCACGTGAAGCTAAGGTTTGAACGCTTCTTCGGCTATGAGTTCGACAAGATTACATACCCTGCAAAAACAGATGCCGATGGCAAGCCTTACGCCGTACTTACGATGAACGGCGACGGAAGCGTTGATATGGTGAACATCAATGATTTGTCTACCACCATCAACGTGAAGCCTAATGCCGATGGAACGTGGGGCACGGCTTCAGGTGAGAACAGAACAACATTCGTGCTGAGAAAAATAGAACCAGACGACGAGAAAGCGGAAGAAGGACAGCGCACGGTGTACGAATTGGAGTATAACATCAACGACCACCGCACTATCAACATCTGCTTTAAGGAGAAGCCTACATACTACATCACATACAACGCGGGCGATTTTGCATCGGGCATCCCGCCTACTGCACAGTGGGTGGAGGCTGGCGACAAATACACCATACCGCAGAACACCGGACTGTATTATGAAGGCAACACCCTCGACCATTGGGAGGACAAGAGCGGAAACGTGTATGCGACAGGCTCCACGTATAAGGCTGCGTCTGAAGACCTGCGTCTGGAGCCTGTGTTCAAGCGCAACACATTCAGCATTCTCGACATCGCCGAGCCACAGACTGTGGCATGGAAGCTCAGCACCAAGGACGGCGCCCAGGAGATAAGCATCGAGAAGGTGCCGGGCATTCTTGTGACTCAGCTATATAAGGGAGATGAGAAGATTGACCTGAAGGTGGACCTCACTGGTACACTTGAAGGCGAGAAGATTGAGAACAAGTTCGACAATACGACGAACAGTGAGTATATGCAGGTAAAAGCCAAGTCGATAATCGGTTTCCCGTCGACACCAGGATGTAAGGTGCGGGTGACTGCCACTGCCGACCCAAGCTCGCTCATTGTTGCCGGCAAGAAAGTGGGTGACAGCGGCTATACTACCGGCATGAAACTCATAGAGGTGACTTGTAGCGGCGACACAGCCGTGCAGAATGCAGTGTTCGTAGCTCCGCTAAGTCTCTACACATTCACTGTTGCCTACCAGCCGCAGACGGACTTCAAGAAACCTACCATCGAGACGCTCTCTTGTGGCGGCACGACCTACACGGCAAGCGAGATAAGCAGCATGATGACAGCCAATGGTTGTGTCACGTTCAATGTGTCGCCTCTGACCGACAAAAACGGCAATGAGGTGATTCCCGACCTGACCGGTACGGCAACGGACAACGGCAAGGTGGCTGAAACAGTCGAACCGACTATCTACTCTTTGAAGACCGACGTGACGGTGAAGACCGCCACGGGATTTATCGTGGAGACTTATCCCATAGAATTCCATCTGAATGAGCCTGCCGACAATCCGCAACTGGTGAGCATCACTGTGAACGGGACGAAATTCAATGATAATACTAAAGTGCTCGACGAGGTGGCGCGAGGTGGCGTCATAAAATTGGAGTTCAACCGTACGATGAAGGAAGCTACAATGCAGATAGGCGACAACATATATACGGCGGAATCGGGTAAGACTCTATCCTTCAGATACTGGGACTTGAAGGCGGGTGCCACCGTACAGGTTTCTGCCAAGGCAGGCCAGTTTGCCGACATCTACAACA
>CALBYK010000201.1 GCA_937889855.1 uncultured Prevotella sp. | reverse complement strand
GCGGTTGAACTTGACGACGAAGAAATAGTCCTGTTTCACCCATACCGTGTTCTGTACGTGTCCCACGAGAGTCTGCGCGTCTTCCCAATGTGTCTCGCAGAGATTCACCTGAGAGTGGTATTGCTTGTCGTTCCATGACGGTCCGTGCTGAAGGTCGATGAGCACGCTCGTCGAGTCGGCCGAGTCGAAGGTGTAGCGGTGGAATGCGACGTGCGGCGTTGCCGTCAGCTCAGCCTTTGCCTTGGCGTCGGTGAGGTATACAGAGTAGTAGCCTGGTGTGGCAATCTCCTGGCCTTTTGCGTAGCGCGAACGGTAGCCGTCCCATTGGCGTGTGCGCCTGCCGGTGGCAGGCATCACAAGGATGTCTCCCAGGTCCATGCAGCCGGTACCGTTGAGGTGGTCCTGTGTGAATCCCCATATAATAGAGTCGTTGTAAACATACTCCGAGCAATAGCGCCATCCTACACCGCCAGTCACCGGACTTGTCTGAATCATTCCAAATGGCAGGCATGCCCCCGGAAACGTGTGCCCGTTGTCGGCGTTGCCTATGAACGGGTTTACATATTTGGTGTAGTCTGTCGGTTGAGCTGCGTATGCCTGAGTTGTGGCTATGCCATATACGCTAACGGATGCGAGGGCCAATCTGTAGATGAGCGAATGATATTTATTCATGCGATTTGAATTGTTATTAATAGATGTATTTTTTATAGTTATAGTTTTTCTTATGCAAAATTACAGTGTATGCAAAATTACTGCTTTTTAGCAGTCTGACAAAATATTGCAGATAAAATAGTAGGAAAGATGCCAATAATAGGTCAATAATAGTCGGGTAATAGGTTGGCAAAGGACGAATAGCGTGTGAAACGAGAACACTGGCATGTTTTGTCCATCTGTTGCCAACCTACAAAAAATCAAAATAAACATATCAGTTTTACGGATATTACGTATTAATTTTGTAACTTTACACGCGGTTTACCCATACTAAAGACCGTTGGCATAACACCCCATTGACATCATCGTAAATACAAAAAAATATATATAATGTTATTCAAATGGAATTACAAGCCACCTACGGCAGAGGAGAAACAGGCGGCTGACGAACTGGGGGCGAAGCTGAATATCAGCCCGATACTCGCCTGGCTGCTCATACGGCGCGGCATAACAACAGAGTCAGCTGCCAAGCGATTCTTCCACCCGCAGCTGGCCGACCTTATCAACCCGTTCCTCATGAAGGATATGGACCTTGCCGTCGATCGCCTGAATGACGCAATGGGGCGCAAGGAGCGCATTTTGGTTTATGGCGATTATGATGTTGACGGATGCACTGCGGTGGCACTGGTGTACAAGTTCATACAGCAGTTCTACTCCAACATCGAATACTACATTCCCGACCGTTATGACGAGGGCTATGGCGTGAGCAAGAAGGGCATTGACTATGCCCACGAGGCAGGCGTTAAGCTCATAATCATCCTTGACTGTGGCATAAAGGCTGTGGACGAGATAGCCTATGCCAAGTCGCTCGGCATCGACTTCATCATCTGCGACCACCATATGCCAGACGAGGACCTGCCGCCGGCTGTGGCAATACTCAACCCCAAGCGTCCTGACGACTCTTACCCGTTTAAGCACCTTTGCGGCTGTGGCGTCGGCTTCAAGCTGATGCAGGCATTTGCCAAGAACAACGGTATACCTTTCGCGCGGCTCATACCGTTGCTCGACCTTTGCGCTGTCAGCATAGCCGCTGACATTGTGCCGGTAGTGGAGGAGAACCGCATACTCGCCTTTCATGGTCTGAAGACGCTCAACCAGAACCCGAGCATAGGGCTGAAGGCCATTATCGACATCTGCGGACTTGGGGGACGTGACATATCCATGAGCGACATCATCTTCAAGATAGGACCGCGCATCAATGCCTCGGGACGCATGGAGAACGGAAGAGAGAGCGTTGACCTGCTTGTGGAGAAAGACTTCTCGTGCGCGCTCGGCAAGGCAAAGCACATCGACGGCTACAATGAGCAGCGAAAGGACATCGACAAGCAGATGACCGAAGAGGCAAACCATATAGTGTCGCGCCTTGAAAGCCAGTGCCACCGCTCGTCCATTGTGCTGTATGACGAGAACTGGAAGAAGGGGGTCATTGGCATTGTCGCATCACGCCTCACTGAGATATACTTCCGCCCTACTGTCGTGCTTACACGCGACGGCGACTTTGCCACTGGCTCGGCACGCAGCGTGACGGGCTTTGACGTGTATTCGGCTATAAAGAGCTGCCGTGACCTGCTCGTCAACTTTGGCGGGCACACGTATGCCGCAGGGCTGACGCTGAGATGGAGCGACATACAGAAGTTCCGCAAACGTTTCCAGCAGTATGTTGACGAGCATATACAGCCCGAGCAGACGGAAGCCATGCTGAACATAGACGCTGAGATTGACTTCCGTGACATCACCAAGAAACTGCACAACGACCTAAAGCGGTTCGCGCCTTTCGGTCCGTGCAACCCCAAGCCGTTGTTCTGCACAACCGGAGTGTACGACTACGGGACAAGCAAGGTGGTAGGCAGGGAGCAAGAGCATATAAAGCTGGAGCTGGTCGACTCAAAGTCGAGCAATGTGGTTAACGGCATCGCCTTTGGACAGAGCGCGTCGGCACGCTACATAAAGTCGAAACGCAGCTTTGACATCGCATATACCATAGAGGACAACGTGTTCAAGCGCAACATGGTGCAACTGCAGATAGAGGACATACGGCCTACGGAAGACGATGACTGACATTAAACCACTTCTTGACATACTCCATTCCGTATGGGGATATCCCGACTTTAGGGGTATACAGCGCGATATCATAATGAGCGTCATGGACGGGCGCGACACCCTCGGCCTTATGCCGACGGGTGGGGGAAAGTCGCTCACGTTCCAGGTGCCTGCACTCGCGTGTGACGGAGTGTGCATTGTCGTCACGCCACTCATCGCGCTCATGAAGGACCAGGTGGAGAACCTGCGCCGAAAGGGTGTGATCGCTGCCGCTATCTATTCGGGTATGTCAAGGCGTGAGATAGTAGCCACTCTTGACAATTGCATACTTGGCAACACCAAGCTGCTGTATGTGTCGCCGGAGCGTATAGGCTCTGAGCTTTTCAAGTCAAAGATCGCACACGTCAAGGTGAGCTTCATAACAGTGGACGAGGCGCATTGCATATCGCAGTGGGGCTATGATTTCCGCCCCTCATATCTGCATATAGCCGACATCCGCACGATGAAGCCCGGTGTGCCGGTGCTCGCCTTGACCGCAACCGCAACCAAAGAGGTGGTGGACGACATTCAAGAGCAGCTTGGATTCAGGCAGAAAAATGTGTTCCGCATGAGTTTTGAGCGCAAGAACCTCGCTTATGTGGTGCGTGACACGGGTGACAAGAAAGGGGAGATGCTGCACATTCTCAATTCAGTGCCGGGAAGCGCCATCATATATGTGCGCTCCCGGAGGCGCACAAAGGAGGTGAGCGACCTGCTCGAGGAGAACAATGTCAGTGCCACCTACTATCATGCAGGGCTTGAGCATGCCACCAAGGACGAGCGTCAGAAGGCATGGCATGATGACGTGAAGCGAGTGATGGTGGCTACTAATGCGTTCGGCATGGGTATTGACAAGCCGGATGTGCGCCTTGTCATACACCTCGACTGTCCCAGCTCATTGGAGGCTTACTTCCAGGAGGCAGGGCGCGCAGGGCGCGATGGGGAGAAGGCTTATGCCGTGCTGCTGTTCAACAATGGCGACAAGGCGAAGCTCGAGAAGCGTATTGCCGAGGAGTTCCCCAGCAAGGATGGCATAGTGCGGATATATGAGCACATGGCGTATTTCTTCCAGATAGCGGCGGGAACTGGATATGGGCACACGTTTATGTTTGACGTGGACAAGTTCTCGCGCTCGTTCCGGCATTTTCCCGTTACTGTCAACTCGGCATTGCGCATATTGAGCCGCGCCGGATACATCGACTATGAGACAGATCCCGACTCCCGTACTCGTATGCGGTTCTTGCTTGAGCGTGACCAGCTGTATCAGCTGCAGAGCACGACACAACAGGAAGAGCTGCTCATATCGGTAGCGCTGCGCGAATACAGCGGCATGTTCTCCGACTATCGTTTCATTGACGAGAGCCGTTTGGCACAGCTTACCGGCCTAACACAACAGCAAGTGTATCTTATACTTAAAAGCCTGAATCAGCGCCACATCATACATTTCATACCTCCGCGCTCGCTGCCGCTTGTCACCTACACACGTGACCGTGTGCTGCCGGAAGATGTGGTCCTGGCAAAGTCGGTTTATGAGGATAGGCGTGAGCAGTTTGTACGCAGAGTGCATGCAATGGTGAGCTATGCGATGAATGACAATGTGTGCCGCAGCCGGCAGTTGCTCAGATACTTCGGTGAGGAGGATTCGGCAGACTGCGGCAAATGTGACGTGTGTCTGGCTCATCGCTCTGATAATGTAAGGGAAAGTAACGAGAAGGAGGCGCGTCAGAAAATACTTGCCTTGCTTTCTGACAGGGAGCGTCATGCCATAGCCGAGCTTATGGATCTTGGTTGCCCGAAGGATGCGGTGGAAGATGCCTTGCATTTTCTCGTTGCAGAGGAGTATGTCAAGATAGACACATTATATATATATATGTCGTGAGCGTATGCCTTTGCTGTCGCTTGATGTTATGGACGGTTTCTTTAATGCACATGGTCTTACAATGTGCACAAACCATATAGTTGTGCGCATTTTTGGCAAAAAGTATTTTAAAATACATTAAATCACTACCATTCATTTCCTATTCTCATTATTTTTTGTTTACTTTTGCATCAATTAGAGTCTTAAAGGAGAAAGGCGGGGTGTTGTCACAGGAGCGACGGCAACTGGTGACCTGCCCGCTCAAATGAAAGGATAAATAAAAACTAAAAACAACAATACGTATATGTTTGAAAATTTAAGCGACAGACTGGAACGCAGTTTCAAAATTCTAAAAGGTGAAGGCAAGATAACAGAAATAAATGTTGCTGAGACCCTCAAGGATGTAAGACGCGCGTTGCTCGACGCCGACGTAAACTATAAGGTTGCCAAGACATTCACAGACACCGTAAAGAAGAAGGCGCTTGGCATGAATGTTCTGACGGCAGTGAAGCCGAGCCAGCTCATGGTGAAAATCGTGCATGACGAGCTCGCTGACCTTATGGGTGGCGAGGCTGCCGAGCTTCATCTCACCGGCAAGCCTGCCATAATACTGATGAGCGGTCTTCAAGGCTCCGGTAAGACCACGTTCTCAGGCAAGCTTGCCAACATGCTCAAGACAAAGCAGCACAAGAAGCCGCTGCTTGTGGCTTGCGACGTGTACCGCCCCGCAGCCATCGACCAGTTGAAGGTCGTAGGAGAGCAGGTGGGTGTGCCAGTGTATTCAGAGCCGGACAACAAGGATGTTATAGCCATTGCCAACAATGCAATACGCGAGGCAAAGGCTAAGGGTAATGATGTCGTGATAGTCGACACGGCAGGCCGCCTTGCCGTTGACGAGGAGATGATGGACGAGATTTCAAATCTCAAGAATGCCATCAATCCGGACGAGACTCTGTTTGTCGTTGACTCGATGACAGGTCAGGATGCCGTCAATACAGCCAAGGAGTTCAACGACCGCCTTGACTTCGATGGCGTGGTGCTCACAAAACTCGACGGTGACACTCGCGGAGGCGCCGCTCTCTCGATACGCACTGTCGTGACGAAGCCTATCAAGTTTGTTGGAACTGGCGAGAAGATGGAGGCTATAGACGTGTTCCATCCGGCACGTATGGCAGACCGCATCCTCGGCATGGGCGACATCGTAAGCCTTGTCGAGCGTGCGCAGGAGCAGTTTGACGAGGAGGAGGCGCGCCGCCTGCAGAAGAAGATACAGAAGAACAAGTTTGATTTCAACGACTTCCTCGGACAAATCGAGCAGATAAAGAAAATGGGTAATCTCAAAGACCTCGCCGCGATGAT
>CALBYK010000200.1 GCA_937889855.1 uncultured Prevotella sp. | reverse complement strand
ACGACCGTCATACATACACCTTCCAGCAGCAACTAAACTGGGAACACCGTTTCGGCTGTCATATCGTTTCGGCTCTTATCGGTCATGAAAACCATGAGTATACCTACGACTACTCTCTCGTCGACAAGTCGAACGAGATAACAAAGGGCAACACATCACTCTCCAACTTTGCCAACCTCACCTCTTCCGTAGGCTACAATGTCAAGTATCGCACTGAGAGCTACCTCGCACGCGTGCGCTACAACTACCTTGACCGCTATAATGTTGAGGCTTCCTACCGCCGTGATGGCTCTTCCCGCTTCTCCAAGGACAGTCGCTGGGGCAACTTTGGCAGTGTAGGTGCCAACTGGATTGTATCAAAGGAGGCATTCATGCGCGACGTCAACTGGGTGGACAACCTCAAGCTCCGTGCCGACTTCGGGCAGGTGGGAAATGATGCTGGTGCAGGCTATTATGCTTACATGAACCTTTACCACAAGATGGCAATTGACGGTGAGGGGGCATACGTGCTCAAGCAGCTTGAAGGCAAGAACCTCAAATGGGAAACCGGCCAGTCGTTTGGTGTGGCCATCGATGCGCGTCTGTTCAACCGCTGGAATCTTAGTGTAGAGTATTTCGACAAACGCACTAAGAATCTGCTGTTCTATGTCTACCTGCCACTGTCGGCTGGAGGCACGAGTAACACCGAGGCGGCTTCCAAACTTCTTCAGAACATCGGCACAATGTCAAACCGTGGTTTCGAGATAAACACAGATGTTGACATCTACCGCAACCGCAATTGGCGTGTAAACTTTGCCGCAAATGCCACGTTCACCAAGAACAAGGTAATAAAGCTTCCAGAACAGAACAAGGACGGTATACAGTCAGGACTATACAAGATAGAGGAGGGCAGAAGCCTCTACGAGTTCTACACATACACATTTGCCGGTGTGGACAGGCTTACTGGCAAGTCGATGTACAATGCCAACCTTGACGAATACTGTATAAAGGACGCCGACGGCAATGTACTGGCAGGAAATCCTAAAGGAGCCAATCTCGCGAAGGTGGCTACCGAGATCGGCGGCAAGTATTATGTCAACAACGTCACTTATGCCAAGAAGGAATTCCAAGGCTCTGCCATGCCAACGGTGTATGGTAGTTTCAGCCCGTCGGTTAGTTACCGCTCTCTCACGGTGTCGGCTCTCTTCACCTATTCACTTGGCGGCAAGGTGTACGACTCGGTGTATAAGACACTCATGACAACCGGCTCGACCCCCATCAACCAGCATGTAGACATCCTAAAGTCGTGGACGGCAGCACCCGATGGCATGACCGCCGACTCCCCTAACCGCCTCGATCCGCACGGCATACCGCAGGTAGACGGCACCTATTCGGCATACAATAATTCTGAGTCGTCACGTTGGCTTACGAGTGCCAGCTACATTGTACTCAAGAACATATATGCCAGTTGCGCGCTGCCTAAGGTATGGACGCGCACGCTTGGCTTGCAGGATGTGCGCGTTAGTCTTGCATGCGACAACGTGTTCACTGCCACAAAGCGCCGTGGCATGAACCCGCAGCAGAGCTTTAGCGGAAGCCAAGCTAACTATCTCCTCTCACCGCGCGTGTTCACTGTCGGTGTGGATGTGAAATTCTAAATCATAAGGTTTAAACTATAAACAAGCGAAAAGCATGAAAAGAATAAAATACGGTTTGATAGCCCTTTGCCTTGGTGTGCTCGCAACGTCATGCAGCAGCGACTATCTCAACCTCTCGCCAGACAGCGACTCCACTCCTGAGGAGATTTTCCAAACAACAAAGGGAGCACAGCAGGCTGTCAACGGTCTCTCCAAGATGATGAGCCAGCAGTATCTTGGCAATCAGTGGTTCAATGGCGAGGGCTCTATTAAGAGTCTGTTTGGCAACTTCACCGGCAACGACTATCAGCGCACGGTCTATGTGTCCGGACTCGACAAAATAGCCAATCTCGGCAACAGTCAGTTGTCAACGGCCATATACGACTATTATCCGTGGTTCTACTACTACCGCATTATCGGCAATGCCAACAAGATTTTGTTGCGTGTCGATAAGTCGGTTGGCACTGAGCAGGAACGCCAATATATCAAGGCTCAGGCACTCACATTCCGTGCCTATTGTTACTCAATGCTCGTCCAGTTCTACTCAAAGCGCTGGATGGACAGCGACAATGGCGCCTCACGCGGTGTGGTGCTTCGTCTTGACGAATCGCGCGGCAACATGCCAGTGTCTACACTCGGCGAGACCTATTCACAGATTTACAAGGATCTTGACGAGGCTATATCCCTGTTCACGGAGTCGGGCATGAAACGCTCTGTAGGCAACAACTTCAACGCCAACATCAACGTGGCGTATGCCGTATATGCGCGTGCAGCCCTTAACCGCGAGGACTGGTCAAAGGCTGCAGAGTATGCAGCCCTTGCACGTAACGGTTTTCCGCTCATGGCCAATAATGACTATTTGTCGGGTTTCAACACTCCCAACAGCGAGTGGATATGGAGCGTTTACAGTTCAGAGCAGGAAACGCTGTACTATTATCAGTATTTCGCCTACGAGGGTTGTAACTCCACATCAACATGGGGCACGTCGCGTCCGGCTACAATCAGCAAGGAACTCTTCGACAAAATACCTGCCTCCGACATTCGTCGCTCGTTGTTTCTTGACCCTAAGGACGATGCTTACACGGCAGCGTCCAATGCTGCCGGCAAGACACTAATTGCGCGTGCGCGCCGCGATTATGCCGACCACTTGCAGTCTAATTCTTCAATATATGCTTTCATGCAGTTCAAGCAGATGGCTAAGGTACAGCCTGGTGTGGGTGAGATAAACCTTTTCCGCTCGTCGGAGATGTATCTAATTGAGGCTGAGGCCGACTGTCATTTGGGCAAGTACCCGGAAGCACAGCAGCTTCTCGTTGCTCTCAACGCCACGTCAGGACGCAACCCTGAGTATACATGTACTAAGACGGGTGACGACCTTCTTGAGGAGGTGCGCCTGTACAACCGCATAGAGCTTTGGGGTGAGGGTCACGACTGGTTCAACTATAAGCGCTGGGGACTGCCTATTGTGCGCAAGTCGGCTGCCAATGGCGGCAACTTCCTCACACAGCTTGCCGTGACAATAAAGCCAACTGACAATAATGGCTGGACATGGGTTATACCGAGCAGCGAGGTTGACTATAACACCGACATCCTCGGAAGTGTAGAGAAATAGGCTCAAGTAAAATCAGGTACAAAAGATGGACCTTAAGATATTGTAAGGCGGATACAACAAACTGTAGACAGTTTGTCGTATCCGCTTCTTTTTTATACACACATTGAGGATAGATTTGTCTGTCTCGCAAAATAATGCTAACTTAGTGGCGTGAAAATTACAAACTCATTTATTTACCATTAAAAATCTGTTATTATGACATCAGACACCTATCAGAAAGGCAAGTTCTATACATTGCCGGTTGTTGATATCCGTGACGAGGGCAGCAACTCTTTTTTTATTGTCAGTGCAAACGGTCGCGAGTATGCCATTAGGATGTTCAGTTTTCAAAGGAGCAGTCCAACGCTTGGTGAGATTAAGAATTTGCCATGCATGGTTAAGGACGTGCATGGCGACAATATAGTCTTTGTGCAGAATTTTGCCCAAATGTTCTCTGACCGGTATCTTGACGGAGAAACCTACCAGTTTATAGTGAATAAGGAGGTCGACAATTCAGACACAAGTTCAAGGTATTATGACATAAGGGACATAAACGGTGTGCCGTTCCGCCTTAAATGTAGTCGCGACACATATTTGATGACAAACCAAAAGGTGAGATGCGTAGTGTCTCGTCCTAACCAAAACAAGATGGTGCTGCGGCTTGAGACGGATGCCGTTCAGGTAAGGCAACAGTTTGTTGATATAAGCAACCTTCTTGACAATGTAGGTGTGGCTATGCCATTGGCACGTTACATTCTAAGCGTGTTCAGGCACAACACCAGTTTTGATGAGGCACGCGAGCATATGCAGCACGGCAATGCAGTGTGGGTAGTAAAGGCGCTTATGGCTGTCGATGGAGTGGAGCAATGGCATGGGCTTGGTATGGCCAGCAGCAAGCGTCTGCTGAAGTGCTACCACGACGTGTGCATGTACTTGCTTGAGGACACAGGATATATGTTGCAGTTTGACTCGGATGAGCGTGACGACTATCAGGAATGGATAGCGACGCGTGTAGACGCCGCCGATACATACATGGAGTGTCTTTCTCTGATCGAGAGTGGCAGGGAT
>CALBYK010000199.1 GCA_937889855.1 uncultured Prevotella sp. | reverse complement strand
AGTATGGCATCAAAAGGCTTGAAAGGCAATGGCATAAGTTGTTGCCGTATGTCAGGACCACAGTCGATGAGCACACGGGTTGATGCCGACTCCACAAGTGCGACGCACCTGGTGCGGTGGTCGAGAGGATTCTTGCTGCGGCACACTTCACATTGGCATCCGAGGGATGGCACACCACCTGACGTGCCCGTACCGAGAAGAGTCACCTTCATTGGAGAGGACGAAACAGAAATTGAAGAGCTCATTATTTAACTATTCTTATTAGTGTTTATATGACATTCACTTCGGGATGTATCTCTATATCGAATTTTTCCTTTACATCCTTTATTATTTGCTGATAGAGCGCCACCACGTCGCTGCCTGTCGCGCCACCACGGTTAACAAGCACGAGAGCCTGCTTGTCGTGCACACCAGCATGCCCAAGAGACTTTCCTTTCCAACCGCATTGTTCTATCATCCATCCGGCAGGAATCTTTATGTGTTCATTATCAACGACATAGTGCGGCATGCCGACATACTTGGCAGCAAGGCGCTCATATACATCTCTGTCGACAATCGGGTTCATAAAGAAACTTCCGGCATTGCCCATGACCTTCGGGTCTGGCAGTTTAGCCTGACGTATCTCTATAATAGTGTCGCGAAGTTGCTTGGCAGTTGGAACACCGTTTATGCCTTTTGCAGCAAGGGCCTGACGGATGTTGCCGTAGTCAAGGGCAGGAACAAACGTGAAAAGCGATATGTGACATGCGTTATGAGAAATTTGTCCTTCCATTCATGTTTGAAACGGCTCTGGCGGTAGGAATAGCCACAATCGTCGGAATCTATCACGACAACCTCACCCGTGGCAATATCCACTGCCTCCACCTCAAAAATCAGGTCTTTAGCCTCAACACCGTAAGCTCCGATGTTCTGCACGGCACTTGCACCGACTTCGCCTGGAATCAGTGAAAGATTCTCGGCACCATGCCATCCTTTTGCAACACTTTCTGCCACGACATCATCCCACACCACGCCTGAGCCGTACCTGACATATATGTCGTTGTATGGCATCTCTGTGATTTCGACGATATTACTGCCGCGTATCGCCGAGTGTACCACTATGCCGTCATAGTTGTGCGTAAGCAGGAGGTTACTACCCTTCCCCACTACAAAGAACGGCAAATCCGACTCACGCAAGATACGCGCCACTCTACATGCCTCTTCAACAGAGGCATACTCAATGAAACGCTGGCAACGTGCGTCTATGCCGAAAGTGTTGTGAGCCAATAGGCTGTAGTCACGAATGTCTTCCATTTTGTAATGCGTTGTTGGAATTTTACATTATCAGTTTCATAAGTTTCCAGTGTCCTCCCTTACGACGGAAGGTAAGTTCCGTCTCAAGTCCATTGGCAATGCCGCGTATGACAAAAATCTTTTGGTTGCTCTCCTTGTATTTCTGCCCGTAAAGGATATTGTATATGGTCTGGCTCGGCAGTTCTGGAGCAAACGATGGCCACTGCTCAGGAGCAAGGATTCCACTCATTGTAGAAAAGTCATCATCAGGATTTGGACCAGTGAAGTCGAGCGGATCATTTATGCTCCGCACTTGGAAAGCCGTGTCAGCAACAAACTTGCTGTAAAAGTTGAGAAATGACGCATTCTTGCTCTTTGACAACGACTCATTTACAATACGCGTCATGCGCCATTCTCCGCGAACACGGTTGAAAACATATTGGCGCACATGGTGCTTGCGCAGGTTTATACGCTCCACCACAACATGTCCAATAGTTGTGTCTTTCACAACATTCATCTGCTTCATGTTGTCGAATATCAAGGTGTAGAAATCCTGGTGCATGAAGAAATGATCCATCTTCCAACGCTTTTTGCTAAGCATCACAGAATCCTTTCCACTAACAATGGGCAAAGGAAACTGGATACGGCTCATCTGAAGCTTGCGGTTGGCCGCAAAGTTGAAGAAGAAATCATCAAACAGCTCATCAGCCGCCTCCGGCATCGGAGTCTCCGCTATAATCTGGTCCATCGTGTCAGTCACCGACTCTGCTGAAGAAACGCTTACACTGTCTGAATCTGCCTGTGTAGGCTTCTTGTC
>CALBYK010000198.1 GCA_937889855.1 uncultured Prevotella sp. | reverse complement strand
CCCATAAAAATATGCTTGGAGAAATCGCAGTGGAAAGGCTCCACGAGGAAGTCGTAGCTTCCTACTTTGCTTAGAAGATTCATAGTTAACGCTGATTATATAAACGACAATAAAAAAAATCTGGAGTCTCTATCAATTGGCCGGTATACCAAGACAAACCGCAAAGATAAAGACCCCAGGCTATTATCACATATTATTAATAAATTTCTTTGTTGTTATGCAAATATTCCGAAACAGGCTCGTCCATGCTTCGTGTAACCGCGATACGACCCGAGCGTGAATATTGGAGTAGACAACCAAAAGCATTTAAAGCATTGAAAAGGTTCTGAACGTCATCCGTAAGCCCGGCAATCTGCACTGTGGCATACGTCGGATTTACCTCCATCATGCGTGCACCGCTGCGCCGGATGGCGCGTGACACCTCTGGATTGTCCATCATCACCGGTGTGGAAATCTTGTAGATGGCAATCTCGTGGATGAAGAGTTCGTCGTCAAGATAGTAGTCGGCCTTAACGACATCAATCTTGCGCTCTATCTGCTTTGTTATCTTCTTTATCTGATCCTCATCGCTCCAAGCCGTGATGGTGTATTTGTGTATACCCTTGATACTTGAAGCCGACACGTTAAGGCTCTCTATGTTGACTTGCTGGCGCGTGAACACGGCTGTTATCTGGTTCAATATACCCGCTATATTCTCCGAGTAAACCAGCAATGTATATAATTTCTGTTCCACTTTCTTTAATTTTTAATATCAACGAACAATTAAAGATTAACCTCAAGAAGCATCTCATCAACACTGTTTCCTGGAGGAGTCATTGGCATAACGTTATCTTCCTCCTTCACCGCACATTCGAGAATGTAAGGACCTGGCGTACGGAGAATCTTGTCTATTGCGGGACGAAGATTCTCACGGTCAATCACCACATCGTAATTGAGATGGTAGCCCGAACAAATCTGGCGATAGTCAGGGTTGAGCATACGCGTGAACGACTTTCGTTTGTTGAAGAACATGTCCTGCCATTGACGCACGTTGCCAAGATAGTTGTTGTTCATAAGAATCACCTTCACTGGAGCCTGCTGCTCCATGATGGTGCCCAGTTCCTGGATACTCATCTGGAAGCCACCGTCACCGGTAAACAGACACACGGTGCGGTCTGGCACACCAAATGTGGCACCTACTGCGGCAGGGAGTCCAAAACCCATTGTTCCAAGCCCACCGCTTGTCACGACACTAAGCTTGCGCTTGAACTTGAAGTATCGGCAAGAGAACATTTGGTTCTGTCCCACATCGTTCACGAGAACAGCTTCGCCATCAGTTGCCTCAGCTACCGCGTTGACAATCTCGCCCATAAGCAGCGGTCCATCGGCAGGATGTATGGCAGGCTCTATCACTTTGGCGGTTTCCTCTTCAAGATAAGGCTTGAAACTCTCTATCCACTCCGTGTGCTGGTTCTTATTAAGCAGACGTGTTATAGCAGGTAACGACATCTTGCAATCGCCCACCACCGACACTGTTGTCTTCACGTTCTTGTCAATTTCCACATTGTCGATGTCAAGATGTATAATCTTAGCTTGCTTTGCGTATGTGTCAAGACGGCCTGTGTCCCGGTCGCTGAAGCGCATGCCAATGGCAATAATCACATCAGCCTTCTGTGTCTGAACATTAGGCGCGAGATTACCATGCATGCCGAGCATACCGACATTAAGTGGATGATCTGAAGGCAGAGCCGAAAGTCCGAGCAACGTCCTGGCAGCAGGGATGTCAGCTTTCTCAAGAAATTCAGCCAGTTCGTTCTGCGCACCGCCAAGTTCCACTCCATGACCTGCCAGTGGACGCTCTGCGTTATTTATGAGTTCTGCAGCAGCGGCCACATGGTCGTCGTTTATTTTGGGATAAGGGTCATAGCTACGCACAGAAGTGACCTTTGCCGGCTCCCAGTCACAAGTCTCGACCTGTGCGCTCTTAGGAAAATCTATAACAACTGGTCCCGGACGTCCTGTACTGGCTATATAGAAAGCACGGCTTATGGCCCACGCGATGTCCTCAGGGCGGCGTATCTGGTAACTCCACTTTGAGATAGGCTGAGCCAAGCCCACGAGGTCAACCTCCTGGAAGGCATCTGTTCCAAGCGCACTCACGCCCACCTGTCCTGCGATGACAACAATAGGCGTTGAGTCAATCATGGCATCGGCTACTCCCGTAAGAGTGTTGGTCACACCCGGACCGCTTGTAACGAGACAAACACCAACCTCCCCGCTCACGCGCGAGAATCCCTCAGCAGCATGTGCCGCTGCCTGTTCATGCCTAACAAGAATATGATCAAATGTCTTCTTCTCGCCCCTTGTATAGTCGTAGAGTGCGTCGAACACTGGCATGATAGCCCCTCCGGGATAACCGAAGATTGTTTTGACACCCTCATTCTTGAGAGATCGCATCAAAGCCTCTGCTCCTGTTATTTTTTCCATATTAATTATTTCTCTTTTACGTTAAATCAATCTTACGCCACCTTTGTCTGCCGAGCTCACGCTCTGCGCGTACGCACGCAACGCCTTCGACACCTTGCGGTCACGTGTAAGGGGCTGCTGCGGACGTGCCGCAAGTTCCTCATCACTGAGTTTCACATTAATGGAACGGTTAGGGATGTCTATCTCTATGATGTCGCCATCCTTTATCTTTCCTATATTTCCTCCAGC
>CALBYK010000197.1 GCA_937889855.1 uncultured Prevotella sp. | reverse complement strand
AAGACAGCCCACATCATGAATCTTGGTCAATTGACCGACGTGCCGCTTGCAGCAGTCAGCGTTGGCGATACGGTGGAGGTGCGTCCTGGCGAGAAAATACCCGTTGACGGCATTGTGACAGGTGGCGAGGGCTATGTTGACGAGTCGATGATATCGGGCGAGCCAGTGCCTGTATGCAAACAGGATGGTTGCCGCCTGCTTGCCGGAACAATAGTGAAGGAAGGCACGTTGCGCTTCCGTGCAGAACAGGTAGGGCAGAAGACCATGCTCTCTGGCATCATACGTATGGTGCAGGAGGCACAAGGCTCAAAGGCTCCAGTGCAGCGTTTTGTTGACAAGGCGGCCTTGGTGTTTGTGCCGTGCGTGCTCGGTGTGTCAGTACTTACTTTTGTGATATGGATTGCTGTTGGTGGAGAGTCTGTTCTTCCACATGCTTTGCTGTCTGCAATATCCGTCTTGGTGATTGCCTGTCCGTGCGCCATGGGGCTTGCTACGCCTACAGCACTTATGGTAGGCATTGGTAAGGCTGCGCAGCGTGGCATTCTTGTTAAGGATGCCACAGCCGTAGAACAGATGTGCCGTGTTGACGCTCTCGTAATTGACAAGACGGGAACATTGACAATCCCTAACGAAAATGTCGACTTCAAGTCGGCTGCCAATATTGCCCTTGATGACCGTGAGCAGCTCAAGCCGCATGCCGCCGAGGCCATAGCGATGCTTCGCGAGCGCGGCATAACGGTATGGATGATGAGCGGCGACACGGAGGAGGCCGCCTCTTATTGGGCAAGGAAGGCGGGTATAAGCCATTGGAAGAGCCGCTGCCTGCCGCAAGACAAGGAGGATCTTGTGCGTCTTCTGCAGTCGCAGGGCAGGCACGTGGCAATGGTTGGCGACGGTATCAACGACTCGCAGGCTCTTGCTCTTGCCGATGTGAGCATAGCCATGGGACGTGGAACTGATGTGGCGATGGATGTAGCCCAAGTGACGCTGATGGGCGATGACCTGCGACATATTCCTGAGGCTTGCCAACTGTCGAGGCGAACTGTAGGCATGATAAGGCAGAATCTCTTTTGGGCATTCATATATAATATAGTATGCATACCGCTGGCGGCAGGAGTGTTGAATGTGTTCGGTGTCAGCTTCCAGATTACGCCAATGTGGGCAAGTGCGTTGATGGCGATGTCGAGTGTAAGTGTGGTAACCAATAGCCTGAGGCTGAAGTGGATGAAGAACTGAATGTGCTGATTTACCAGGATAATATGTAATTTCAACGGGGCAATAAAGTACAGTGTTATTGTCTCCGTTGCATTTTTCCGCCTTTTTTGTATTTTTCTGTCTGTTGTTTAATATTTTTTTGTACTTTTGTGTCTTGTTAAGATAGCTTTTAATGTAGACATACGTAACACAAAAGCACGCGTAATGGCAAATAATAAGAATTTATTCAAGCAAAAATGCAAATTGATACCGTTGTGTACCGGATTTGTGATGTTTCCTGCAATGATGCAGGCGCAAACCAGCGACACCATAGTTTATAACCGAACACTTGACGAGGTGGTAGTTCAGACAGCCTACGGCTCAGTCCGCAAGTCCACTATTACAGGTGCGATAAGTCAGGTGGAGAGCAAGAATATAGAGAAGCGTCCCGTCACCTCCGTGACACAGGCCTTGGAAGGAGCCGTGTCTGGAGTTCAGGTTAACGGAACCTACGCCCAGCCAGGTTCCTCACCTTCCATCAACATTCGTGGCATAGGAACCGTAAACGGAACATATGCTCCACTCTATGTGCTTGATGGTGTGCCATATTCGGGCGACATCACCGACATTAATCCCAATGACATCGAGAGTATAACAGTGTTGAAGGACGCGGCCTCATGCGCCCTTTACGGCAACCGTGCCTCAAATGGTGTCATCCTTCTTACCACTAAGCAAGGCAAGAGCGGCAAGATAAGTGTTGACTTCAAGGCCAACTTCGGGTCATATGCACAGGGTGTGAAGGACTATAAACGCCTTAACGACCGCCAGTATATGGAACTCTCATGGCTCAACTACCGCAACACGCTCATGTCGGGCAAGACAAAGATGAGCCTTGACGAAGCGTCTGCTTATGCAAGTGCCAATCTTGTAAAGAATGTCCTGAAACTCAATATCTATGATAAGCCAGCCGGCGAGTTATTTGACGCTGATGGACATCTTGTGAGCGATGCCAATATTCTTCCTGGCATTGTAGATGACCTCGACTGGGAAGACCAGGCCACGCGCACCGGCTTCCGTCAGGACTACAATCTCAGCGCCAACCAGCGCACGGTCAAGAGCGACAGCTATTTCTCTGTAGGCTACCTCAAGGAAGAGGGTTATGTAAATAATGCCGGTTTTGAACGTCTCAACGGCCGTGCGTCAATAAACTATCGTCCCGTGTCTTGGCTAAATGCCGGTTTCTCGGCAATGGGTTCACACCAGAACCAGAACGTTACGGCAGGCGATGCCACCAACAACTATGGTAACGTCTTCATGTTTGCACGCAACATCGCGCCTATCTATCCTGTGCACCTGCATGACGCTGATGGCAACTATGTGCTTGACGTGGATGGCAGTCGCCGCTTCGACACAGGCAAGTATGGCACTGCAGACACGCGCAACCAGTATGCTAACCGCAACATCATTTGGGAGAACCAGCTCAATGTCAACCGCAGACACC
>CALBYK010000196.1 GCA_937889855.1 uncultured Prevotella sp. | reverse complement strand
ATTGTACCTAAACGGTATTTGCCTAACTATGCCGAGTTCTATGAGAAGAGGTGGTTTGCTTCTGCTGATGACATCAACGGGCAAGTTGATGTCCGGTTTGCTGGCAATACTGTTTCTGTTACATCTCAAAACCAGATATTCCGTACTTGCGATGGTGTTAATTTTGGCATAGAACTTTGTGAGGACGTGTGGTCGCCTGTACCTTGCTCTAATGATTTGGCGTTGGCTGGTGCCGACATCATCTTGAACTTGTCGGCTACCGATGACCTTATCGGTAAGAATGCCTACCTGCGCGGCTTGCTTGCACAACAGAGCGCACGCCTTATTTGTGGATATGTTTACAGCTCGTGCGGATTTGGCGAAAGCACACAGGATGTTGTGTACGGCGGCAACGCCTTCATATACGAGAACGGAGCTCTTGTCTCGTGCTCAGAGCGTTTCTCTCTTGATGAACAGCTTGTTGTCAACCAGATTGATGTAGAGAAATTGCGCTCGGAGCGACGCAAGAACACTACATTTGCAGGAGCACAGCGAAAGCAGAAACCTATGGTAAGGATTATTGACGCAGAGCCAGTTGAGTCGCGCGAATTCAGCCTTCTGCGCAATGTCAATCCTCATCCGTTCATACCTGATAATGATGACATGTTCGCTTCCTGCGACGAGATATTTTCCATACAGGTGTGCGGTCTTGCAAAGCGTATGGTGCACACCAATTGTAAGCGAGTGGTTATAGGAATAAGTGGCGGACTTGATTCTACTCTTGCCCTGCTTGTTTGTGTCAAAACGTTTGACAAACTTGGGTTTGACCGCAAAGGCATTGTAGGAGTTACAATGCCAGGGTTCGGTACAACCGACCGCACTTACAACAATGCCATATCGCTTATGCAGAGTCTTGGCGTAACAATACGTGAAATTAGTATATGCAAAAGTGTCACTCAGCATTTTGCGGATATCGGGCATGATATAAATGAGCATGATGTCACTTATGAGAATGGGCAGGCACGAGAGCGTACGCAGATACTTATGGATTTGAGTAACCAGCTTAGAGGTATGGTCATCGGTACTGGCGACTTGAGTGAACTTGCGCTCGGTTGGGCCACATACAACGGCGACCATATGTCGATGTATGGTGTCAATGCGAGTATCCCAAAGACGCTTATACGTCATCTTGTGTGCCATGTTGCCGACAATAGTGTTGACGATAAGTCGCGTGCAACTTTGCTGGACATTATTGACACACCGATAAGCCCGGAACTTATACCGGCGGACGAAAATGGAGACATCAAGCAAAAGACGGAGGATTTGGTAGGGCCGTATGAGCTTCACGATTTCTTCTTGTACTATTTTCTCAGGTTTGGATTCCGTCCTTCAAAACTATTCATGTTGGCGAGGAAGGCTTTCGACGCAGGGGTGTATAGTGACGAGGTTATAAAGCATTGGTTGAGCACATTCTTGCGGCGATTCTTCCAGCAGCAGTTCAAACGCTCGTGCCTGCCAGACGGACCAAAGGTTGGAAGTGTGAGCCTCTCTCCGCGTGGCGATTGGCGAATGCCTACCGATGCGGTACCAAAGATGTGGCTCGACGAATGTGAAACTCTTTGAACTTAAATGGAAAAAAGTATTGACCAAAAGAAGCCTCCCAGATATCTGAGCAAGATATCAAGGGAGACTTTTGACAAACTTAAGGAGCAGATACTTCATGTGTTGGTGGTGGAAAAAAAATATCGTGACAGAACTTTTAACGCGAAAAAACTTGCTGAACTCCTGCACACCAACACACGATATGTGTCAATTGTCCTGAGTGTAAGGTATCATGTTAATTATACTACATTTATAAACAGATTACGAATAGAGGAGGCTATGGCACTCCTTGTTGACAAACGTTATGCAGAGTTGAGGATAGAGGAAATCTCAGATATGGTGGGCTTCTCAAACCGCCAGTCGTTCTATCGCGCTTTTTGCGTTCATACTGGCAAGACACCAAGACAATACCAGCAGACGTTTGAATAACGATAAAGGAATATGAGTGACTTTAATTTTACAGACGAGCGGTTTGCCGATCTTCAGATGCTACGCTATAGACTTGACGATTTTGACAGCTTGTCTCTTAGGCAGAAACTTTATATTTATTATCTTGCAAAGGCTACTCTTTGTGGACGTGACATAACAACCGACCAGTTCTGCTCTTACAATCTGCGAATACGCAAGACCCTTGAGGCAGTCTATACCCACTATGACGGACCGCGCGATAGCGACGGCTTCAAGTCATTGGTTGTTTATCTCAAGCGGGTTTGGTTCTCAAACGGTATCCACCACCACTATGGAAGCGACAAGTTCTTGCCTGGTTTCAGTGAGGAATATTTTCGTGGAGTGGTTGGCTCTATTTCCGATACCCTGCTACCGCTTGCTGACGGTGAGA
>CALBYK010000195.1 GCA_937889855.1 uncultured Prevotella sp. | reverse complement strand
TCGCTTCTTGTACTACTTTTCTGTCTTATGTAAATCTTTTCAAAGAACTCTTTCTCTTTTCGCTTTCTACCTCAACTGTATCTCGCTTTGTTTTAAGATTTCGTTCGTTTTCGAAAGCGGATGCAAAGATACAACTTTCATCCGTAACTCCAAAGCTTTTACAAGAAAAAGTTGATAAAATGCTATTGTTTTAACAGTTATTCACATTGTATCACATAAGTGAAGCTATATACCTTATTATATTGGATATATATTTTTATCTTCATACATTCAAATAGTATAATAGACAACACGCATAGAATTATAGGCTGCACACAATCGCTTAAATATTCATAATATAGAGAGAATAAATTTGGCAGAACGAAAAATATTTATTTATTTTGCTGAGCATAATACCTCGCTAATGTTTCATTAACACTTTAACATAAAGACAAATGTTTTCCGGTATAGTAGAAGAAATGGCAACAGTCGTCGCCATAAAGAACGACAAGGAGAATGTGGACTTCACTCTTACCTGCTCATTCACAAATGAGCTTAAGATAGATCAGAGCGTAGCCCACAACGGAGTATGCCTGACCGTTATAAGCATAGACGGTGAGAACTACACTGTAACGGCAATGAAGGAAACGCTTGACCGCTCCAATCTTGGACTGCTCAAGGTTGGCGACAAGGTCAACGTTGAGCGCTCAATGCTAATGAACGGCAGGCTTGACGGCCATATTGTACAAGGTCATGTTGACGGTACAGCAGAATGTGTTGACATGCGCGACGCGGACGGCTCAACTTATTACACGTTCAAGTATCAGTTCAATAAGGAAATGGCTCAACGTGGATATTTCACTGTTGACAAGGGGTCGGTAACAGTAAACGGCGTGTCGCTCACTGTATGCAACCCAACGGAAGACAGCTTCACGGTTGCCATAATACCTTATACACACGACAATACGAACTTCTGTAATATACACGTCGGCACATTGGTGAATGTAGAATTCGACATCCTCGGCAAATACATCGCACGCCTGCAGCAATTGAGATAGACAAGAGCCTTATATAGGCTTCAAGAACGGAATCAATACGCCTTATTTTCATGCTGAAGATGAACGGGCAATTACCAAAGCCGTGTAAGGTTATTACAAAAGCTTGGCAACACTTCTACCGGACAAAGGTAACAGCGTTACCTTTGTCCGGTAACACTATATATATAAATCACATAAAAACCGAGAGTGAAACTTAAAACAGAAATAGTGACAGACAGCGTGATGGTTCTGCAATTAAAAGTGACGATATGTCACTGTCTATATCATTGAGTGTCAAGCATATATACAATTTTGTGAGGGATATGACACTTTTTCCCCAAGTTTGAAATATTATTAATACAACATACAAATATAACTATAAATGTATTTAAATGTGTTTTGTGAACAAATGTATACAAAGCGATAACATTTGTTAATATCATACATTAAGAATAAACTTTATGAACAAACAATCCATCTAACAAATACAAACTGATTCATACACGGTGTTCTATAAATGCAAGATTGAGAGAGAAAAAAATTAAGATTCAGAAAATATAAAAAACAGTCATTATGAAAAGATTTGGGATTACTTGCCTTACAGGAGTACTCTTGCTGTCAATGTCGACGGAATGTGTTGCAAAACAATGGTCGCTGAAAGATTGTATCGACTATGCTCTTGCAAACAACATACAGCTTCAGAAGTCCAAACTTCAAGAATATTCAGCCCTTGAAGACATCAAGCAGAGCCAAGCGGCACTTCTTCCATCGCTAAGCTTGTCGTCGTCGCAGAACGTAAGCTACAACCCATGGCCAGAGCAAGGCTCGGCAATGATTGCCGGCAACAAGGTGCAGAGCAAGGTAGAGAAAGTGTACTACAACGGTTCCTACTCGCTCAGCGGCAACTGGACCGTGTGGGACGGAAACAAGAGGCAGAACACCGTGAAACTGAACAAGCTCACAGCCGAACAAGCAAAGCTCGACTCTGCCATAACGGCCAACAACATTCTTGAGCAAATAGCGCAGCTATACGTGCAGATACTCTACTCCAACGAGGCGATATCTGTAAGCAAAGAGAGCCTGAAGACAAGCCAAGCCAACGAAGACCGCGGAAAAACCATGGTAAATGTAGGGAAAATGAGCAAGGCCGACTTGGCACAACTTACAGCCCAACGCGCACAGGACGAATACAACATTGTCGAGGCAGAAAGCAACCTGCGCAACTACAAACGGCAGCTGAAACAACTGCTGCAAATTGCAGACGACGACGAGTTTGACGTAACCATCCCGACAACAACCGACGACATGGCACTTGCCAACGTGCCAGCACTCAACGACGTGTATACGGCATCGCTCGAGCAACGCCCCGAGATAAAGAACGCCAAACTGGGCATTGAGAGCAG
>CALBYK010000194.1 GCA_937889855.1 uncultured Prevotella sp. | reverse complement strand
CTGTATATAAGCAACAAAGAGGAAACTACCGAAGTAGAATCCTCTTTGACCTTGTATTGTTTTCTTGTGACCCGCATGTGGGTCAAAAGTGATCCCGCAGGGATTCAAACCCTGGACCTTCAGAACCGGAATCTGACGCTCTATTCAGCTAAGCTACGGGACCAATCCTAACCAATTGCATGCAAAGTTACTAAATATAATTTAGAAATAAGAACTTTATGTCCGAAAATTTACGCAGAAACCTGCCGTATAGCTTGATGTATTAATATTTATTGGCATATCCGGATCTGAAGTTCAGTTGTCAACGCCCTCAAGCACCAATACCCACGACTTGGGTATTGGTTGACAGTGTATGACGCCTTGAGTCATTGTGGGTGTAGGCAGTCCGCAGAGTAGATAGCCAAGCGCGGTGCAGCAAATCACGTTCCTGTATTTCTTGTTCATTATTATTACGCGATTTTGTCAATACCACTGCACGGCATTGCTATAGCCGGAGCGCTTGTCATACTTCAATGCGTCGGTGAGTGTTGCGGCGTTGCACCTGAACGAGAAGTTGTAGCTCGTGTACGGTGCGAGCACCACGGAGCACGACATGTTGAAGCAGTGGAGGTCGCGTTGCAGCGAAGCGGTGGTCATAGACAGGTCGTGCTGGTCGAAGTCGTAGCCGGATGAGAACGATATGTTCCAGCCGTCGCTCAACCGTACGTTGCCGCTCACGTTGAGGTTCTGCGAGAACTTGTACGGATAGCGCATGGTCTTGGTGTTGAATTTTCCGCCTGTGTTCTCTCGCATGGTTATGCCATACCCGAATGTGAGCGACCAAGGCATGTTGAAGCGCATGTATCCGTCCTTGTCGGTTTCGGCTTTACCGCCGCCGCTTTTTTTCTTTGCTCCATGCTGTGCGTTGACCATGTCGTCGTCAATATTCGACTCTATGTCAGTGTCCATTCCGTCCTCGTCATCCTTGTTGGTCTTCTTCTTGTCGTCCTCGTCGTTGCCTCCGCCAAACCATTTCTTCAGTTTCTCAGGTGTGAGTGTGAACGAGATGTTCTGCGATGTTCCCTGGAAGCGTCCGAATTTTCCCATGCCCCACAATGTGTGGTTGCCTACGTAGGGGTTGCCGTTCTTGTCGAGCTGGTAGGCATACGATGCGAAGACGGCAGTCATGTTGAACGTGTAGTTCTTCCACCATTTCAGTCGGATGCGCATGGTCAGGTCGCTTAGCGGCTTCTCCTTTGCCGCCATGTTGTAGCTCATGGCAAGTCCCAGCTCGTCGATGATGCTTATCTTCTTGAAGCCGGTAGAGTCCTTGTCGCTCTTTACTTTCATCTCTATGTTGTTTGACAGGTCGAACGATATGTTGCCGGTCTTTCCTTTGCCCGGCACGCCATAGAGTTGTCCTTGATAGGGAGAGTATTCAACGAGTTCGACAGATCCGTCGGCATTTGTCTTTTGGTAAGTTTTGTAGTATCCGTAGTGGCTTGCCGAGAAGTCAGGCGCGTAGCTGAAGTTCACCGTTGGAGTGATGACGTGCCTTATGGCCTGTATCTTGTCACCGAAAATCTTGCGGCTCGGTACGAAGAATCCGTATAGCTTGGTTGACAGACCTATGGAGAAGTTGTAGTCGTAAACATTGTTGAATCCGTATATGGTGTCGTTCTGCACCTTTTGTTCAGCCTCGTTCCACGACTGCATGACCTTGTGTGAGTACATGCGGTCATGGAAGTTGAACGATGGCGACACGTTGATATAGTTGAACAGTGTGAAGTTGCCGGATATAGGTATGTTGTGGTTCCATCCGTTGCGCCAGTCCTTTACCAGGTTAGAGTGCAGCAACTTGTCTTCTTTTGTGTTGATGCTGTTAGATATTTGTCCTGTGTACGACAATGATATCTTCTCATACCATCGTTCGTCGCCTACGGCGTGTTTGCGCTTGAAGGGGTAGAACCGCGAGAGCGAGATGTTGAGGTCGGGCAGTGTGACGGCTATTGACGAGTCGCGCATGTTCTGCGAGAGGTTTGCCGTAGAGCTTAGCGAGAGTCCTATGCTCGAGAATGTTGTGCTCCACGACACGGAAGAAGTTCGGGTCGACTGTGTGAGGGCCTGTGGGTTGTAGAGCGAGTTGAGGTTGTTGCGCTCGTAGCTTGATGTGGCGAAGTTGACGCTTGCCGAGAGCGAGCTGTAGGGGTTGGCCTTGGAGTCCTGACGGTGGCTCCATTGTATCTTGAACGAAGTCTGCTTGGTGTAGTCGGGCATGCCCTTGTCGCCAGTCTTCGTGTTTTGGTAGCTGGCATAGAAGCTACCCGAGTAGCGGTAGCGTTTGTTGTAGTTGGATGCGGCAGACAGTCCCCACGAACCCTTTGTGTATATCTCGCCGAGCAGTTTCAGGTCCCATTTGTCGTTGATGGCAAAGTAGTAGCCACCGTCGCGCAGGTAGAATCCGCGCGAGTTCTCGTCGCCGTATGTAGGCATGATGAATCCGGAGCTGTAGCTCTTTGTGAACGGGAAGAATCCGTAAGGGATGGCGAGAGGCAGCGGCACGTCAGCCACCACGAGATATGCCGGTCCGAAGGTAACGTCCTTTCCCGGGCGAACCTTTGCGCGTGAGAGCGCGATGTAGAAGTCGGGGTGTTTGGCGTCGCATGTAGTGTAGCGTCCGTGTTGCAGGTATATGTCGCCATTGTCATTGCGCTTTGACAGTGCGCTTTGCAGGAACCCGTCCTGTTGTTCAGTATATACGTTTGATATAAGTCCCTTCTTTGTCTTGAAGTTGAACGCCATGGTGTCGCTCTCATATTTGTCCGATCCCATTGAGAATACGGGGTTTCCGATGAGTTTCTTTCCCGTGGAGTCGGCGGCGTCCTTTGCTCCTGTGGCATGCACGAGCGATGAGTCGATGCTCATGTGTATCTTCTCGGCGGCAAGGTTCATGTTTTCGTATTTCACGGTAGACGAGCCGTAGAGTCGTGCCGTCTTTGAGCTTGCGTCATACACAAGAGAGTCGGTTGCGCTGTATTCCACGGGAGAGTTGATGCCGTTGGCACGTTGGCGGTTTATGGAGTCAAGGCGTATTGAGTCGTCGATTGCGCGGTTGTGGCGGTATATGGCAAGCTGCAAGGAGTCCATCTTTGTTGTGTCCGCAATCTCTCTGCCGAGCGAGTCGCGCATTATGCTGTCCTCAGTGTTGATGTCGGTCTTCTCAATGGAGTCGCGCAGCGCCGCCTTTCTTTGTTTCTTGCTTTGTGTGAAAGGCATGCCTGTGGCTGCCATCATAAAAACGACGGCACACAGAAGAAGGGCTATGAGGGTCTTGGTTCTCAATGTTATATGTAAGGGGCTTTTAAGGTTCGAATATATTTTTCATTGCTCTAAACCGCGTGAGAGTGTTGCCTCCGAACTTGGCGAGGCTTTTCTCCGCCTGTTCGTAGGTTTTTTCGCGGTCGAGATGCGTCTTGGAGTAGAACTTGTCCGCATAGCATATTAGTTTCTCTTCCAATGTTTCCGGCTGCAGGTCGCGGTGGGGTAGTGGCAGGTTCTGCGATGTGATGTCGTCGAGAGTGAGTCCGGCTCCGGTATGTCGTTCGCACACGCGGGCATACTTCTCTGGCAGTCCTTCAGCCCGCAGTATCTCTGCTCCGCAGATGCCGTGGCGTATGTAAGGTTCGGTGCCGTGGCACTCGATGCCTGGAGCGTCGACACGTATGATGCCGATGTCGTGCAGCATGGCAGCTTCACGCACAAAGTCGGTGTCGATGTTGAGTTCAGGGTGTAAGGAGGCGATCCGCAGCGCGCGGTGTGCCACAGATTCGCTATGAGTAAGTAGGATGTGGCGCAGAGCGTCACATCCTACATAGTATTTGTCAATAATTTGCTGGTACATAATTCTTACTCGTGCTCGCGCTCGATGTAGGCAATCACGTCGCCCTTCTGAACCTTCGAGCCTTGC
>CALBYK010000193.1 GCA_937889855.1 uncultured Prevotella sp. | reverse complement strand
AGCATCCGTCGTAGCTCACGTCGCACTGGAAGTCCTGCATCCATCCCCGGCTCAGACTGCCTGTGTAAGGCTCGACGGGCAATCCGAGGTCGCTTGGCACCTCGCCGAAAGTCACTTTGAAGCGCAGCACTGCATCCTGCATAGGACCAATGTCCTTTATCTTGAAGCTGACGTTGCCTACGAGATGCTCGCCGAAGTCGACCACAACCTCTTTTTTCTTCTTGAACGACTCGGAGTAGAGGCTCTTTATGTCGCCATTGTCAACAGCCTTGAATCCTTGGAAAGCGTTAGGGTCGGCAACGATTTTCACCTCTCTCACGGGATGATGTATAGTCTTTTTTATTGTTGGCTTGCAATCTTCCGCCTTCTGCATCCAAGCCTGTTGTTGGTTTTGTGTATAGCATTGTGCCGACATTCCGATAGAAAGTAATGTCATAGACAATGCGAGTAAGAATGTTTTCTTCATACAACTGAATATTAATAATCGGAGAGGATAAAGTCCAAACTCGCAAATTTGGATTATCCGTGGCGGAGGTCAGAAATCTCCGCCACGGATAATTATTTATAAAAAAGGTTATTTCCAGAATAGCTTGTCCATCAACTCATAGCGTTTTTCCATGTTCGGGTCTTCCTTCACGAATGTGTTCTCGTCGATTTGCAGGACGGGAGCGATAGCCTTGCCGTTAGTAGTAGGCCAGTCGATGAGTCCGAGTCCGTTAGGATTGCCGGTCTTCACGAAGTTTACGTAGTAGTTGCTGAAGATGTCGGAGATGGTATAGTCGACAGGCTGCCAGTCGTATACGCGGTTGGTTGGCAGAGTGCCCATAGCATATTCGATGTCGGCAGAGTGTACAGCGCCGAGAGCCTTGGGAGCTGCGGGAGTGTCAGAAGTTTTCTCCTGCACGCCGCCTGCAAGACCAGCCACCTTGTCTTTCATCACCATGTCAGGACGCGGATGGCAGTAGCGGTAGCGATAGACAGGCTGTCCGCCAGTGAGCTTGTGCATATTGCCCCACTTCCATGTGGAATAGTCGAGGAAGATGTCGCCGGCAAGGTTGTTTCCCGGCTGTCCCATAACGTCGGCATCGGAGTTGATGCCATAGAGTTTGAACAGTTCGTCGGTAGCGTCGCCATAGATTGCGCGTGCAGCCTCCTTGAGATTTGCCACAGTGGCAGGCTTGCCGCGAAGAATGAACATGGCGTTCATCTCCTGGTTGTTGCCTCCGATGAGCAATGGCACTTTTGTCTGTTCGCCATTTGCGAACACATCATAAGGCTGTTTTGTCCAGAAATAACCATCTATGTTGTAGATAGGCACACTCTTCACGCCAGCCTTCTTCATAAGTTCCTCTGCCGACATAGCACGCAAGTCCTTGATATTCTTGCATCCTATTTTCTTTGCCATCTCCACGCCGGCAGCCTCTGCCTCCTTGAGAGTGGCCACCTTCTTTGTGCCAATTACGGAGCCGCTTGAGCCCATAGCCTGGGCGAACAATCCCTTGCACAGAGGCGATGCCATTAGTGCGCTGACCGACATGGAGCCAGCCGACTCGCCCACGATAGTGATGCGGTTAGGGTCGCCACCGAAGGCAGCGATGTTGTCCTTCACCCATTTGATGGCAGCCACCTGGTCGAGAAGTCCATAGTTGCCCGAACCTTTATAAGAAGTTTCCTTTGATAGTTGTGGGTGAGTGAAGAAGCCGAAGATGCCCTCGCGGTAGTTGGCAGTAACGGATATTATTCCCTTGCGTGCCATAGCGTCGCCTGCATAGCGTGGCTCGCTGCCACTGCCGCACATCAGTCCGCCGCCATTGAAATATATGAGCACTGGCAGATTCTCGTTCATCTTCTTTGCCGGGGTCCATACATTGAGATAGAGGCAGTCCTCGCTCATCTCCTTGGTGCCGAAGTTCATATCGCCGAAGATATTCTCCTGCATAGGGTTGGGACCGTATTTCTTAGCCTGGCGCACGCCCTGCCACTTTGCAACTGGCTGTGGTGCCTTCCAGCGCAGGTCGCCCACTGGAGGCGCTGCAAACGGTATGCCCTTGAACGTCTTCACGCCCGACTCGTTGGTGCCCTCAAGCACTCCCTCGGCTACGTTTACCTTTACAGGCTGTTGTGCGAACAAAACTCCTACGAGCAATGTGAGCACTGATGTAAGAAAAGATCTTTTCATTGTGTATTGATTTAGATAATTAATTATTCTTGCTATGTATATAATGATATTGTTTAAACCGATTTCCTTCTAATCTCACTAACTACTCGTTTCAAATTACAAACTACTCGTTTTTACATACAATCTGTCTTTTCTATCTCTTTTTTGCTGCAATCTTCTGCAGCTCTGCATCGAATCCGTATCCCACGGAACATTCTTTGTCGAAAATCATAGTGGCCTTCTTCTTTGTCGTGTAGTCGGGCCATTGCGGAACACCGTTGCCGTTAGGGTTGCCTGTGCGTGCGAAGTTGAGCCATGCGCTGCTCATTATGTCGCCGAGCTTTATGGCCTCGGGCGTGGCTCCTGTCTCAAAGCCACATCGTGCCACGTTGTTGAACACGTAAGGCAGTTCCATACAGTGCATGGCTGTGAGCGTGCCGTCAAGAGCCGTACTCTGATAGGTGAACATGAAGTTCCATACGGGTGCTCCTCCGTCCTTAGCCTTCGCCTCCACCTGTGCCAAAGCCTGCGGACGATATTTGAAGTCGATGAGCGGCATATACACAGTAGGCAGTTGCGGATAAGCCTTCTTGAAAGCCTTCACGTATGCCTGCGTGTCGTTGCCGTAGGTCTTTGTGATAGTCTCCATAATCTTGTCGTCGCTCTGCTTCATGTATCCTGGAGTGACGACAGCCGCGATACCGGCAAACTCGTTCAGGCAAGTGCCTACAATCATCGGTATGTCTTTTGAAATCAGTTCGCTGCCGTTCTTGAAAGCATGTTCAGGAAGAATGTCGCCGTCTTTAGTGGCAAACCATCCCCAGATGCTTGCGTCGAGACCGTCGCCATCCGCCTCTGCCTGCTTTTTCACCTCATTGCAAGCCTTGTTGCCAGCTTCAAGCAACTGCTGATAAGGCACGTCCTTTATCTTGTCGATATTGTCGGCAGAGAGACCAAGGTTTTTTACGGTGAGTTCTCCAATCATCTTCGAATACCTGTCGCTCATGAACGTTGCGCCGCTGCCGCTTTCAACGATGGCCTTTTGGAACAATCCCTTGGCCCTTGGCATACACAACAATGACGACACCTTGCGTCCGCCGCCCGACTGCCCGAAGATAGTGACATTCTGTGCGTCGCCGCCAAAGTTGCCGATATTTGCCTTGACCCACTTCAGGGCCTCCACAATGTCAAGCAGTCCGAGATTGGCTGAGTGTTTGTATTTTTCTCCAAACGACGACAGGTTGAGAAAACCAAGAGCATTGAGCCGGTGGTTGAGCGACACGATCACCACATCGCCCTTCTTGGCAAGCGACGCTCCATCGTAAGCCGGTTGTTCCTGACCTGAACCGGTAGAGAATCCTCCGCCATGTATCCACACCATGACCGGGCGTTTCTTGCCATCGTTGATGCCGGGAGTCCAGATGTTTACACGCAGGCAATCCTCGCCAGGATATCCGTCGTCCCATTGCGACGAGAAGGCCACGTTGTCGGCATACCACATAGAGCGGAACTCCTGCGGGCAAGTAGGTCCGTAGTGTCTTGACGAGCGTATGCCGTCCCACTGTTTAGGAGCTTGTGGCTCCTCAAAGCGTCCGGCCTGTGCGTAGGGTATGCCCTTGTAAGTGTAGATGCCGTTCTCTATATATCCTGCCACCTTGCCGTACTCGGTTGAGACGGTTGACGCCTCGGTGCTTGAATTGATGGTGTAGCCAGGAATATAGTTCTGGGCAACCATAGCCGTAGGCATCATACCTACGGCTATGGCTATAAATAGACTTTTGTTAATCATAAATTACATTGTTTTTAATTATAAGCAGTATGCCGCTCAATTAGAAATTGATGTGTGTGGCAAACTCAACAGTGAACGGGCGGATGTATGAACCGGCCATGAGATAGTTCTTGTAGGCCGACACGTCCTCGATGAGGTCGGCTGCGCCGATACTGCCTGAGCAACCCTTTTGGTTGAGGAAGTTGACGAGGTTGACAGCGAAGTTGACGTTCTTGTTCATGTTGTAGCTGACACCGCCGAATGTTTCCCAGCGTCCGTTGAAGTAGAGGCTGTTGGTCTTGTTGATGTACTGCTTGCTCTGGTAGCGGAAACTTGCCCACACGCGGAACTTGTTGAATTGGTAGCTCGGGTCGAGCTCGATGATGGTCTTGCTCACGCCAGTCGTTGTCTTGTCGTTGAAGTCGTAGGTCTTCGATGTGCCGTCGCTGAAGTTGGCATTGATGTTGAAGTTTTTGTACTTCGGGTTCTGCAAGGTCAGCAATCCGTGGAATGTGAATCCCTTGAACGGAGTGAGCACAACGTCGGTAGTCCATCCCATTGTCTGCACGTCGTTGGTGATAGGAATAGTGACAACATCCGACGAGTTATTAGGATTGGTGAACTGTGTGCGGCTCTTGTAGTTGGACTGCTGGATGAGCGACACCTGCGAAACGAGTTGCATCCAAGGAGTGTTCCAGAAGATGCCGGCGCGTCCCAAGTGTATGTTCACAGCGTCGAGGATAGGCATATACGGGCCTGCGAAGTCCTGTGAGTTAGGATGCTGCATAGCATAAACGTATTCGGCAATCAGTCCGAAACCATGCGAGATGGTGTAGCGGGCGTTGACAGTGGCTGCCGGGTTGACCCAATTCTTTGAGAACTCAGTCACCTTGCCGTTGTTCACGCTGTAGTTCAGTCCGCGCACGTTCTCAGCGTAGGTAGGAGTTTCGTCCTTTGCGTTGAGATAGGCGAGAGCGTTGCGTCCGCCAACCGAGTAGTATTCGGCGCGTACACCGGCCGACAGCCACAGGCGGTGGTTCACCTGCCAGTCGTCAGAAGCATAGAGCGCGAATTTCGTTTCATGTGTGTCATAATATTCACCGCCGGTGTTGGCAGCGAATTCCTGGCTGCCGTTGTGGTTGAGCCAAGCCGGGTCGGCCTCAATAGTGTGGGCATATACACCGGTGCTTGCCGTGATGCCCTGTTGGTCCCACCACAGGTTGGTGCCGATGCGCCAAGAGTGGGCGTGGTTCTTGCTTTTGCCGGTAAGCTCGGCAGTAGTCATCCAGTCGCGCTCGAAGCCCACGTCGCGGAGCATGTAGCGTGAGTTGTAGTTGCCCTCAAACACCTCGCCAGCCTTATGGCCGTTGAAGTCGTAGGCGTATGTATATCCGTCGGCGGCAGTAGCCTTGCCGGTTCCGGCGAGAGCCATAGACATCATGTAGTTGTTGGCATAGTTGTACTTGGTAGTGACATCAAGATTCATGCCATTAAGGAACGTGTAGTTGAGGTTGGCAGTAAGGCTGTTGTTCATTGCATGAACAGCGTTCTTGCGGTCGATGGTGCGAGTCTTGCCTGTCATCACGTCAAGATAGGTGACTTGTCCGTTGCCGGGAAGGAATCCGTCCTTGCCGAGGCGGAAGCCGTTGTATTCCTTCACTGATCCGTCGCCCACGTAAATGAAAGGTCCGTAGGAGTCGCCGAGGTTCTTAGTGTTGGCATAGCGGTAGAAGAGGTTGAACTTTCCGCGTCCGTTGTTCCATTCTTTCGAAAGAGCAGCCTTGAACATCTTCATGTCGTTTGCATACTGTATATCGGCCAGCTTGTTTGTTCCCGGGTCGAGATTGATGTACGCACCGAGAGAGTACGACCATCCTTTGGCGATTGGTCCGGCAAGTGCCAGGTCGAAGCGCTGGAGGTTGTAGGTGTTGGTGGTATAGTTGGCATGTCCCTCAAACTTGTCGCTTCCACGACGTGTGTTGGAGAGCACGGCATAGTTGACAGCGCCGTTCTTCAATGCGCTCTCGCCGAGCGACATCAATCCCATGCTGCCGTGGTCGGCGCATCCCGTCCAGTAGAGATAAGGCAGACAAGGCCAGATGTTGTACGACACGGGCATGCCGTCCTCGTAGATGGTAGCCGACAGCGACGACGGCAGGCCTATTGATATCTGTCGCGGCTGGTTGTCGGACGATGCGTTGAGCATCACGTTGCGGTTCTTCACTTGCTTTGTCTCAGGGATGGAGTCTTTCTCCACTTTTTCCTGTGCCATTGTTGCCATAGGTGCGGCAAGCAAGGTTGCGGTAAATAAACTGGCTAATTTAATGGATTTCATTTGGTTGTTAATTTTATAGTTGGCGAGTAATAAATTGTTTGTTATGGTTAGACGAGTTGACCGGCCTAAATGTAGCCAACTCGTCTATTATAGGAATGTTATTTCTGCTCAGGCAGCAAGCACGGACGCACCTGCTCCGTCACCTTGCCCTCTACGTTTACGGTAGATGTTAGCGGTTTTGCGTCGGCAGCATTCTTTGCCACCATCACTTTGTACTGTCCACCCTCAACCTGCCACTGGCTGTCTTTCTCGTTGAAGGATGCGAGGCTCTCGTAAGGTATAGTCATAGTGACAGTCTCACTCTCGCCAGGGTTGAGCTTGCGAGTCTTAGCAAAGGCCTTGAGCTCGCGTGCCGGCTTGTCCATGTCCTTGCCAGGGGCAGCCACGTAGGTCTGCACAACTTCCTTGCCAGCCATCTTGCCGGTGTTCTTCACCTCAACCTTTACGGTGATGTCGCCCTTTGTGGAGCTTGTGACAGACGGCTTGCCATACTTGAACGATGTGTAGCTCATGCCGTAGCCGAAAGGATAAGATACGGGTATATTCTTTGTTGTATAGTAGCGGTAGCCTACGTATACACCGTCGTTGTATTCGGTGTAGTCGAAGTTCTTGCGGCTGCCCTCTGTACGCACGTCGGCAAATCCCTTGAGAGCCTCGGTGAGCTGATCGTCGCTGATGTCGTCGGGAGTTGGGAAGTCGGCCTTCGACGGAACGTCGCTATAGCTTACCGGCCATGTCATAGGCAGACGGCCAGACGGGCTCTCCTTGCCGACAAGAATGTCGCTGACAGAGTTGCCGCCCTCCTGTCCAGGAAGCCAAGCCGTAACCACAGCGTCAGGACCGTCAATCCAGCTCTTTGTCTCCACCACGCCGCACACGTTGAGAATCACTACAACCTTCTTGCCTGCCTTGTGGAATGCTGTGCAAACATCGCCAATCATCTTGTGCTCGGCATCGGTGAGGTTGAAATTGTCGGAGATGTAGCGGTCGGCAAACTCGCCCGATGTCTTGCCGATGGTGACGATAGCGATGTCGTTGTCGCTGGCTACCTTCTTCATGTCAACCGATGATAGGCTCATCTCCGGGATGAGGTGCTTCGGGAGGAAAGCGGCAAACTGGCTTGTCGATTTAGGCATCTTGGCAGTGGCCTCTGGTATGTACTTTTCGTAAGTGGTCTTCAGCGAGTTGTCGATGTTGAATCCGGCGTTCTTCAGTCCGTCGATGAGGCTCACCACGTAGGCATGGTTTACGTCGCCTGAACCAGTGCCGCCTGCGATGAAGTCGTATGACGTACGTCCGAATACAGCCACGTTCTTCACGTTATTGGTGATAGGCAGTGTGCCCTTCTGGTTCTTCAGCAACACCATACCCTCAAGGGCAGCGTCGCGCGTGACTTGGGCGTGAGCCTTGAGGTCGGGGTTGTTGTCTGCCACATAGCCCTTGAATCTTGGAGTTTTGAGGATGTATTCAAGAATGTGCTTCACGTTGCGGTCGATGATTTCCATCGACAGATGTCCGTTCTCTACAGCCTTCTTTATTTCCTCGCGCTGCGAAAGTTTGCCCGGCATCAGCAGGTCGTTGCCGGCCTCCATCTGTGCCGTGGCGTGCTGTCCGCCATACCAGTCGGTCATCACCATTCCCTTGAATCCCCATTCGTGTCGGAGAATCTCGGTCACGAGGTCGCAGCGCTCGCTTGTCATTGTGCCGTTTATCTTGTTATAGGATGTCATGACAGTCCAAGGCTGAGCATCTTTCACTACTATCTCGAAAGGCTTGAGATAAATCTCGCGGAATGTGCGAGGAGTACCTATGACGTTGTTGCTTGTGCGGTTGGTTTCCTGGTTGTTCAGTGCGAAGTGCTTGAGAGAAGTTCCTACACCGTTGCTCTGCACGCCATTCACCATAGCTGCGCAAATCTTGCCGGCGAGGAGCGGATCCTCAGAGTAGTATTCAAAGTTGCGTCCGTTGAGAGGGTTGCGGTGGATGTTGGTTGCAGGTGCAAGTAGCACGTCGACACCATAGTGCTTCACCTCATCGCCCATTGCGGCTCCAATCTTGCCCACAAGGTCGGTGTTCCATGTAGAACTCATGACTGTTTCAATTGGGAAGTGGGTGCAGTAGAAGGTCTGGGTGGTACCTTCGCGTGTAGGTTTTATGCGTAGTCCGGCAGGACCATCTGCAACAACAGTTGCGGGAATGCCGAGTCGCGGAATGGCGTTCAACTGTCCTGCTGCACCTGGTACGAGTTCGGCTGATGATCCGATGGTAGCAGTGGCATCAGTCTTCTCATTGCCAGCCGAGCCGATGAGAATGTTGAGCTTCTCGTCGAGCGTCATGGCGTTTATTACTTTTTCTATTGGATCGACTCCAAGTTTTGGAGTCTGGGCGCTCGCTCCTATAAATAAGGATGATGCGCAAACAGTTAATAATTTTGCTTTTAGCATAGGTTTTGGCTTAATTGTTTTGACTGGTGCAAAGTTACTCACAATTTACGTTGACTTTATATATGCGTAAATCCAAAAGTAAATGTAATTTAATTTTAATATGTTGATAATCAATGGTTTATGTTTTATAAAAGTAACATAAAAGTAAACTTTTAAAACAGAAAAAGTATACAAAGAAAATGAATTTAAGAGGTCAAGATAAACAGAAAAACATGTTTTACGACATGACTACATCATAGTGAAGCGCACAACAACTGTTGTGTGCTTGTAAGACATACGTTGTGCTGGCGTATGCCACGTGGTTAATACAGGATAAGCTATAGGCAATCACTCCAAGTGACGGATGATCCTTAAAATATCTATCTGGGATATAATTTATTGGAATATGTTTACAATCGTTAGACATGCTCATGACGAGGAAACAAAAAAAGGAGAATGTTGAAATAACATTCTCCTTTTGTGACTCCGATAGGATTCAAACCTATAACCTTCTGATCCGTAGTCAGATGCT
>CALBYK010000192.1 GCA_937889855.1 uncultured Prevotella sp. | reverse complement strand
TGTAGCCGAATGCCACGTTCATATACAAGTAATATAATAAGGTGTTAGCCACCATAGGCAGGCACAGCATGAGCAAGCGCACCACCCCCCAACGCCTCAACCCCTGCTCGTCACTGAGAGCCTTGGCCACCTTTCCAAACTTGAAAAGGCGCAGCGCAACCGGCACGCAACAGAGCGTGGCCAGTTCCATAACCGTCGCAGCGACAAACTCGTCGCTGCCGCCTGTACCCGACAAAATGCCAACCGGCAGCAAGTCGGTTTCGAAAAGCACCACCAACATGAGTGACGTGACTATTGCCGCGCCAAACACACACATCAGCAGCCGTTGTATATTCTTCATTGTTTGTTTGTAATTTTTGTACGATTCAGTATGGCGCGTCCAAGCGTCACCTCATCCGTGTACTCAAGTTCGTCGCCAACCGATATTCCACGCGCGATGACGCTTACGGCAACATCATATCCAGCAAGCTTGCGCGATATATAGAAGTTGGTTGTGTCGCCCTCCATTGTGGAGCTGAGGGCCAGTATAACCTCCTTCACTCCTCCGCCGGCTACACGTTCCACAAGCGAGTCTACCTCAATGTCGTTAGGCCCGATGCCGTCCATCGGCGAGATAATCCCGCCAAGCACATGGTAAAGTCCACGATACTGCTGCGTGTTCTCCACAGCCATGACATCCCGTATGTTCTCCACAACACATATAGTGGACGCGTCACGATGTGTGTCCGAGCATATCGGACACACATCCGTGTCGCTTATGTTATGACACACACGGCAATACTTCACCTCCTTCCTGACACGTGATACCGCCGACGTGAAGTTGTCAACATCCTCCTCTGGCCGGCGCAGCATGTCAAGCACAAGCCGCAAGGCTGTCTTGCGCCCTATACCAGGAAGCTTGGCGAACTCTGCCACGGCCTTTTCGAGCAGTTGCGAGGGATAAGCGTTTTCCATTATCCTACTTTCTCCTTGCCCCTACTTTTATTCCTTGAAGAGATACACGCCAACGCCGAGTTTAAGGCCTATCGTGGAATAGTCGCTATGGTTCTTGAACGACTGGTCATAATATATCGCAGGCTCCACTGTCACCGAGTTGTTAAGGAAGAAGGCATAGCCTACCTCCACGCCAGGCATCACGTCATTGAAGTTCTTGCCGGCATGAATGTACTTGCAGTTGACACCAAGATAAATGCCGTTCTGCTCAATATAATATCTGCCGCCTACAGCAAGGTTGTACTTGTCCGAAACACCCTTGCTTCCATTATGCTCATAGCCTGCCTGCCCAAGAAGCATGAGGTCGTCGGCAAAGAAATATCCCGCGTTTGCCTGAACACCATAGCTCAACTTGTCGGAACCTGTGTATTTAAGGTTAAGCCCTGTCAGCGAGCCGCCTACGTACACCTTACCCTGTTCAAACTGTGCGTTTGCGGTCACAACGCTGAGGAGGGCTACTGCCATTGTCAGAATTTTCTTTTTCATCGTCTTATTATTTCGTTTGGTTTGGAAGTTGCAAATTTACATAATATATTTGACAAACAGAAAAATATGACTACCTTTGTGCCTCGAAACACTGAATTCAAGCCACAAGATGAGATTTATTTACACCTTATTATTTGCCCTCCTGCCAGCCGTCCTGGCCTACTCACAACCAAAGCACGAGGTGCGTGCCGTATGGCTTACCACCATCGGCGGACTTGACTGGCCACACTCCTACGCGCAGTCGGCACAGTCGATAGAAAAACAGAAGAACGAACTGCGGCTCACGCTTGACAAGCTGCAGACTGCCGGCATAAACACCGTTCTGTTGCAGACGCGCATACGCGGCACCGTCATCTATCCGTCCAGCTACGAGCCGTGGGACGGATGCCTGTCGGGGTTTCCAGGAAAGGGTCCTGGGTATGACGCGCTTGCTTTCGCCATTGACGAATGCCACAAGCGCGGCATGGAGCTACATGCCTGGATAGTGACAATGCCCGTAGGCAAATGGGACGGCCTGGGATGCCGCTCATTGAGAAAGAAAATGCCAGGAAACATAATCAAAATAAAGGCAGACGGATACATGGACCCCGAGTCACGGCAGACGGCCGACTATCTCGCAGGCATATGCGAGGAAGTGACACGCCGGTACGACATTGACGGCATTCACCTCGACTACATACGCTATCCTGAGGAACTGCCCAAACTGAAGAGCCTGTCACGTCCTGCCGGCCGTGAATTCATAACCAGAATAGTGCGCGCCATCTCGCAACGCGTTAAGTCAGTCAAGCCCTGGGTGAAGATGAGCTGCTCGCCAATAGGCAAGTATGACGACACGACACGCTACTGGAGCCATGGCTGGAACGCCAACACGACTGTTTGCCAGGATGCCGTGGGCTGGCTGCGCGACGGACTGATGGACGAGTTGTTCCCTATGATGTACTTCCGCGACAACAACTTCTTCCCGTTTGCTCTCGACTGGAAGGAGCAGAGCCATGGACGGATAATTGCGCCTGGCCTCGGCATATACTTCATGTCGCCACGCGAGGCCAACTGGCCACTGAGCGACATAACACGCGAGCTGGAGGTGCTGCGCTCCATCGGACTGGGACATGCCTATTTCCGCTCAAAGTTCTTCACCGACGACACCAAGGGCATATACCAATTCGCGAAGAACGACTATTGCCTGTTTCCGTCGCTTGTCCCTCCAATGACATGGGCAAGACAAAAGCAACCCGCCATGCCTTTCGGGCTTGAGCGCAAACGGGAAGCCCAAGGTGTGGCATGCCTGTCATGGCAACATGGCGAGAAGGACACAACCATGATTATGTTCAACATATACGCCTCACGCGAGTATCCGGTAAATACCGACGACGCGCGCTGCCTGGTGGCCATACGCAGGCAATGCAGACACCTGCTCGTGCCGGACGATACAGAAATGCACTATGCCGTCACAGCCACCGACCGGTATGGCAGCGAGAGCAACCCGCTACAGGAAAGCATGGGCGACGAAAGAAATACACAAAGCAGGACAAGCCCACTTCCAGTCCTGACATGCGACGGCGCTGATGTTACCGTGCCAGAGGCGGCACACGAGACAGATGCCGAGTACCTGCTTGTAGAAACCATGCAAGGCTGTGCCGTAACCATGATTGCATACAACGCCCATAACCAGACGGCAAGCATACGGCAAGTGCAAGACGGAGTTTATATGCTGCGCTCGCTCAACAACAAGGGAATAAGCCACAGGCTAGGAATGTTCATCATAAAAAGGTGACATTATCACATAATCACAGCAGAGATGCCGGCATTGGCGAGCAGAAAACTGCTATGCAAGCGCATGCCACATGCCTTACAATATATAATACTCAAGTTTCGGATTTAGGCAAAGCCGTGTGCAGCCAATCATGCCAAATCCGAAACTTGAGTATTTATATACTAAAAAAGTTTCGGATTCAGCCAATTAGCCAAATCCGAAACTTCTGTAATATATCGCTTTATTATTTAACGACAATCTTCATTGTCTTGCCGTCAGCGGTACGGAGGACATTCACGCCCTTCTGCAGACTCTTCATACGCATGCCATTGAGAGAGAATATCGCGGTCTTGCCGTTTGACGTTGCTGCTGCAATGCCGTTGACACCATCCTCCTTCTCGCCGAACGAAACGCCAATCTTGCCGAAGCCGAACGCGATGTCATACTTCATTGCAAGGCTGATTGAGAAGTCGTCGTCGTCATCGTCGTCACCGTCAAGATATTC
>CALBYK010000191.1 GCA_937889855.1 uncultured Prevotella sp. | reverse complement strand
GAGAATGCCGTCACAGGAGTGGTGAACGTCTCGCCTTTCTGCAAATGATATTCCGAGTTGTAATCGTCTATGCCGGCAAAGAACTGGTGATACTCCGAATCGTCAGTCACGGCACGCAACTTGTAGTTGCCCGTATAACATATAGCGGCTCCTATCACGCGCCCGGAGTTTTCTTTGGCCTTTCCGTCAAGCGAGAACATCACCTCACCGTGGGATGTATGAGAGTTGCGTGTTCCGTCACGGTTCTCTATGACAAACGCACCTGGCTTGAGCTCCTCTTCTGACAGTTGCGCCTCGTTAGCCCACGAGCCATAAAGGTGCGACATCCACACGTTGCCACGGCGTATGGGAAGGTAGGCAGAGTCAAACTGCGACAACGTTACTGTTGTTTTCTCGCCATTGTTTATCTCAGTCCACATCTCTATAATGTCAACGTCGTTGTAGGCACGGTAGCACACCGTGACGTAGAAAGGATACTGGCGGTCCTTTAGTTTCACCTTTAGCACCTTCGCGTTCTTTTCTGTTGTTTCCGTGTAGCTTTCCACATCCATCTGAAGAGTCATGTTGCCGTCAGCGTGACGGACAGACAACGCCGCCTCGGACGCCCCGCTAAGTCCATACACAGGATAGGCGTCCTTACCTGAAGTTCCACCTGCTTGAAGAGATGCTATGTCGGCAGCCGACAACTTGTCGCCATAATAAACGAATTTGAAGGCACCGCCTTTTGTGGCGTCTACTACAAGTGATGTTTTAGGCGTTGATACGCTTACATTCTCAGCATTAGCTGCGCCTGTTAACATGGCAAGAGCCAACGTAGGAAGAAGAAGTCGTTTACTATATTTTCCCATAGTAATTTGTTTGATTGCTGTTTTGTTGGGTTTAAGTTATTATTTCAATGCAAAGTTAGCATTTTAATTCCACATCCGCTAATACTATTTTTGCCTATATGACACAACTTCCGACATGGCATGGAAACAATTGGGAAATAGCTGACTATCTACATTTACCTTCTTGCATTCTTTATCACTTCCGCCGCCTTGTCCCGGTCTGTCGCAAACGTGAACTGGCTATAAATGTCTGCGGCATTCTGCAGGTCGGTGACATGAGGAGCCACAAACCGCAAAGCCTTCATCTTGCCGTCGGTAAAAGAGAAGGCTGAAAGGAGTTTGGCACATTGGCTGCATGAGAAATAGCCTCCAAGTGAAGCCACCTCTATCAGGTCAAGCTTGCCAGAGTCGAAGGACGCCTTCTTCACCTTATTATATAATATATCAAAGGCTTCTGGAGAAAGACAGCGTGCTGATCGGCCATAACCCATATTGTATACTGTAGAAGCTGATGAGGATGAAGAAGGCGAGATCTGAGGTTCCGGAGTCTTTATCTTCTCATCATAGCTTGCAACTTTCCCGTCAGTATCGAAGCGGATTGTTATCTGCACTAATCGGGAATCCAGCAGCCCGCCGCGCGACTTCTCATATTGCCATGTCTCTGTGGTCTCGTTGAAGCTCGATGTCAGCGGACGGCCATAAATAGCCGTCACCTGCTCCTTGGTCATTCCACGCTCTATAGCTTTGGTGGGCTTTGCAGAAACCGGATTTGCAAGCAAGGCGAACAAAGCGAAAGCTATACATACAGCACGTGCGTTCAAACAGTTTTTCATAATTCTCACATTTTATTAAGTTTATTGATATGCAAATGTACAACAAATCCGTATATTATGATTAACTTTGCACACAAAAAACAAATATACCAATGAACATACAACTTGACGTACACCTGTTTGATGCGACACAACAATATGATTAAACTTTATAAAAACTATGATTATCGACGAAATACTAAACTATAATGAGCAGTTCGTTGCCAATAAGGGCTACGAGCAGTATCTCACAAGCAAATACCCCGACAAGAGGCTTGCCATCCTATCGTGCATGGACACGCGACTCACCGAGCTGCTGCCCGCAGCACTTGGACTCAAGAACGGTGACGCAAAAATAATAAAGAATGCCGGCGGACTGGTGATAAGCCCGTTCGACTCTGCCATGCGCAGTCTGCTCGTGGCTATATATGAGCTTGGCGTGGAGGAAATATTGGTCATTGCCCACTCCAACTGCGGTGCCTGCCATATGAACGGCGCCGAGATGAAGAAACTGATGATTGAGCGCGGCATCCACAAAGATGTAATCGACACCATCGGGCTCTGCGGCATCGACCTCGATCACTGGCTCGAGGGATTCCACGACACGGAAGACTCTGTAAGGAACACCGTGCACACCATACGCAACCATCCTCTCGTGCCAAAAGACGTGAACCTGCACGGATACATCATCGACTCAAAGACAGGAAAACTAACAGAAGTGAAATAACCCACATTAGGGTGTACCATCCCATGCCTTGGCACACCCTTAAACATTTAGCAATACCATGAACGCCCTGCACATTCTACATTTCATGGAAAGAATACGGCCACGACATGCAATTCTCATCATACTTCTTGCCATAGTGACGATGTTCAAGACAGTGCCTGGACTTGGCAACGTCTACACTTTTCACATCTACCCAGCAATTGCAAGGTTCTTGTCAAAGTGGCCCAACATAATTCCGATTGCCGTTGGCGACATCTTTATAACGGCAAGCGTGATATGGGTCATTGCATATCCTATATATGCCATAACCTTCAAAAAGAAGAGGAAGTTGTCAACGCTCGTCATTGTGGCAGAATATCTGTTGTGGGTTTATGTGTGGTTCTATGCGGCATGGGGACTCAACTACTCGCAGGCCAACATATACAACCGAGTGGACATGCGCCCAGTAGAAGTGGACGACAGCACTTTCCGCACATTCGCCTACCATTACGCCGACAGCCTAAACGCCACATATGCAGGAAACAACGAACTGCTTTTCGCTGAGAGAAAAGTTTCAAACCCACTCAAGTGCCTCACCCACAATTGCATTCTGCAAGGCTACAGCCACCTCCACGGCATGGGCATAAACCGTCCTTTCAACAATCAAGCTCATGCAAAGACAATGATGTTCTCGCGTCTGAGCAGCATGGCTGGCATAACGGGCAGTATGGCGCCATTCTTCTGCGAGTTCACGCTCAACGCCGATGTCCTGCCACACGAGTATCCAGCCACATACGCTCATGAGTACGCCCACTTCCTCGGTATTGCAAACGAGGGTGAGGCCAATTTCTACAGCTACATAGCATGCACGTCGTCATCCAACCAGGCCGTGCGCTTCAGCGGCTACTACCAGATATTCTTCCACGTGCTGCGCAACGTGCGCGGTCTTCTCGGCGAAGCCGAATACGAGGCTTACCTTAGGCACATCAGTCCCGAGATAATCCGCCTCGCCAAGAGTGACCGCAAATACTGGCTATCACGCCACAACACCATAATCGACTCCACCCAAAACTTCTTCTACAACCTCTATCTCAAGGGCAACCGCGTGGAGGGCGGCACTAAGAGCTATTCGGGGGTAATAGGTATAATAATGGCTTGGGAAGGGAAAAATTCGTTCCACAATGGAAAGTGACGCCGATTCATAGTATAAGTCTACATTCCACATCTACTATTGGTTCAACGGGATGTCTATAACGTCACGGGATGTGTCGAAACTGAATGAGCCCTCGGCTAATGAGATGAAGAAGGTGCCAGTGGCCTTGGTTATGCAATGGTGGCGGAATGTCACGTCATGGAGCGTACGTGTATACAGTACAACGTCCTTGGCGTTCATCATGTT
>CALBYK010000190.1 GCA_937889855.1 uncultured Prevotella sp. | reverse complement strand
GCACGGTCGGCCAGTTCATCTATGCACTCGGTCTGTATGAGTGTGGAGTCCATGTCGAAGCAGATGAGGCGGCGCATACGGCGGTACATATCGTCCTTCTGGAACGAGAAGTCAATCTCCATGTCGGCAGATATGTGCATAAGCTCCTCCTGCATGGCGGCACGGTCGCTTGGAGTGCCGCGCAGCGAAAACTCTATGCAGGCGCGCACATTGCGCTCTGTGTGCATGATGCTCGGGCGGCCGGTGAGCCGCAGTATGGAGTCGATATTGAGTCCCTGCTTGGTCACGACCTTCGCTGCCGCCTCTATCTGTCGTGCCGACAGAGTACGGCCGATGATGGTCAGGATATAGCGGTTTTTGCCCTGATGGTTCACCCAGTCCTCGTATTCATCATCGCTGACAGGCTCGAACCCTATGTTCACGCCCAATGCCGTAGCCTTGAATAGCAGTTCTTTCATCACCTGTCCCGACGCGTTCTCGTCGATGCGTATGAGTATGCCGAGCGACAGAGTGGAGTGGATGGATGCCTGTCCGATGTCTAGTATCTTTGCGTCTTTGCTGGCGAGTATGCCCATTACAGCGGCTGTCAGACCAGGATGGTCCTTGCCTGTTATGCGGATTAATATCTGTTCTTCTTTTGTTTTGTTGTTTTCCATTTTCCTGGCTTGTTTTTGGAAATTGCAAAGTTAGTGCTTTTTAATGGAAATCTCGGATTTTATCATTAACTTTGTGGTCAAAAACAGGCAATAAATAATAAATATGGATGATAAACAATAAATATATGAGTAATAATAAGTCGAAAATTTTGTTAGTTCTGTTTGCTTGGGTTATTAAAATGGCTGCATTTGCGCAGTCGCCGACAGAAATGAGTTATGAAGAGATTTGCCATTCAGCCCCTATGCAATGGAACTGCCCGGCAGTAGAGACATATCTGAACGTTATCGACTCTTTGATTGAAAAGACCAGTGACTACAAGGAATGTGCCGTGAAACTGAAGGAGAAGTTCGGACTCTACAACAGTACCTCAAAACCTGGCGAAAGGCTTATTGCCACACAGGCAATCATGCGGATTGACAACCCTGTATACGACACTACAAATCTTCTAAACCATATATCCACCTGGTTGCAAAACAAGAAAGAATGGAAGAACAACACTAAGATTGACAATTTAGACAAGGATATCTCTGGCATGGCCACAGTAAATGTTGCCAATCATGGTGGTTGGGCTTCTGTCTACAAGATATACACGAGTCCTTCGCTGGTGATACAACTCCTTGACAAGGACCGGCTGCTCGTGTCGTTCCTAACAGGAAACTTCAAGATGAACGAAGTGAACGGCAACGGTTCAACGGCACGTACGTCTGACGAGAAGATAACTGACGTTTTCCCTGTAGTGCAGAAATCATCCTACAAGAATTCTTATGCCAAGGCATACATTGGCACTTACCAATATTTCTGGAAGTTCATCGGTGAGTTGCGCGACGACCTTAACAAGAACTTCACTCACGACGTGAAACTGTTGACCCAGCTCCGCTATAACCACGCCTCCGATTCGCTCAAGGCGATATATGGCGAGCCTACAAACGTAATATCCCATCTGTCAACGATACTTGACGTGAACAACGAGATTCGTTTCTACGAAAACGCGCAGAAGGTTGTGTTCATGGGCAAGACCATCAACTTCAAGGATGTCATGGACTGCGTTATTGACGACGATCCGCAGTTCATCCCCGGCCATTCCTACACTTACGGTGCCGGTCTGTCGTTCTTCGGCATAGGCATCGGTGGTGCAGAGACCACAACTACCCCAGACAAGACCATACACAACTATGTTGTGAAAGTGAAGATGGACAACCTCAAAATTCCGTTCATTTACATAGCAACAGGCCAGGACGAGCACAAGGCAACTGAAATACAGTTGAGCTTTGAGTATATCATGCGCCACCAGCAGCGGACTGCAACCGGAACGAAAAGAAATGGGCGCGTGGCAGGAAAGAAAAAACGGTAGAGTGATGGGGCGTCGGACGGGAGTCCGACGTTCCTTTTAGTGTTCTTTGACAGGCTATTTCTCCTTTACCTGCCACCTCGTGACAATTGTCGCGAGTGCACCGTATATTACGGCTTGTATCCACAATCCCTTTATCTCCGGCGTGATATCGCCGAACAAGGCTCCGAGCGTGTTCATCTTGACGAAACCCTGTATGCCGAACGTCGAAGGGAACAGCCAAGAGAAATATTGCCAAATCTCCGGGATGTTGCTCTTGGGCCACGACACGCCAGAGAGGAAAAGGAAAGGCACTGACGTGAAGACGACAAGTAGCATGACGTTCTCGCGCTGGCGTATGAAGTAGGAGAACGTGATGGCGAAGAAAATGCAAGCCAAGAGGTATGGCACCACGAACAGGGCGAAATCACTGGCGTGTAGTATCTGTACAAAGTGGAACAGGCGCGGAACCGTCAGCAATACCCAGGTAGATATAAGCAGAAAGAGCACGAAGAAACCCATCGTGCGCCCCACCATAATACGCGCCAACCCGAACGGCCGCTCATACATAGGCGTGAGTTTTTCAAAACGCCGCTTCTCGTAGCTTGTGCCGTAGGTTATGCCTACGCCGAGCAACATCACTTGCTGGATGATAAGCACGAGTACGGCTGGCAGTATGAAATTGCCGTAGCCGCCTGTGTTATTGAATATCGGCACGTCGCTGATGTTCATGGGGTGTGTAGACAGTTGGTCGTCACGGTTAGTAAAATTGCCGGACAGTTCTATCTGTATGTGGGAGTTCATGTCGGCGGCGACGGCTGTGCATGTCTGGAATATGGCCTTGTAGGTGAGCATGAGTCCCATGTTGCAGTAGACGCTGACGTGTGCCTGCTGCATGCGTCCGAGCTGGTGGCCGAAGTCCTCGGGCAACAGGATTATGCCGTAGACATCCTGCTTGCCGACAAGTCGGCTTGCCTCTTCGAGGTTGTTGCAGTAAGCAGCCACGCGCACGTCCGGTGAGGCGTCGACATGACGTATGAACTCGCGGCTCGTTTGTGAGTGGGAGCTGTCCACCACAGCCACTGGCACTTCCCTCACCACCTCGTTGTTGTATATCCACGAGTAGAGCAGAGGGTAGGCG
>CALBYK010000189.1 GCA_937889855.1 uncultured Prevotella sp. | reverse complement strand
AGGCTCGGGCAACATGCGCATCAACATGACTCCCGACAACCAATTGCTGCAAGAGGTTGTAGTGGTAGGGTATGGCACGGTGAAGAAAAACGACCTCACGGGTTCTGTGTCTGCCATAAAACCTGACGAGCTTGGACGTGGCGCCAACTCTACAGCACAGGATGCACTCATTGGCAAGGTGGCTGGCGTGAATGTTGTTACCAGCTCTGGAGCCCCTGGCTCGACAATCCGCATCCGTTCGGGAGCATCGCTCTCTGCGTCCAACGACCCGCTTATTGTTATTGACGGAGTGCCGGTCGACAACTCCACGATAGAGGGTGGAAGCAACCTTATCGGAGGCATCAACCCTGCCGACATCGAGACGTTTACGGTGCTCAAGGACGCGTCGGCAACTGCCATCTATGGTTCGCGTGCCTCCAACGGTGTGATTGTCATAACTACAAAGAAAGGCTCCAAGGGAGCTCCAAAGTTCAACTATACTGCCAACTTCTCTGTCGCTACCACGGCAAAGCGTCTTGAGGTGCTCTCTGCCGACGAGTTCCGCAAGTTTGTGCCTACAGTGACAGGCGTTCCTGCCGATTTCAAGGCTGGCGACGCCAACACCGACTGGCAGGACGAGATATTCCGCACGGCATTCGGCATGGACCATAACCTGTCGATGTCGGGCAGTATAGCCAAGACAACGCCCGTGCGCGTGTCGCTTGGATATACCAACCAGAACGGCATTGTGCGCACCAACAACTACAAGCGCTACACGGTTGACGCAGGAGTGTCGCCAAAATTCCTCAACGACCACCTCTCGCTCAACATCAATCTCAAAGGCTCGTTTGAGGACAATGCCCGTGTGGACAATTCCGTGGTGGGCAACGCCATGAGCTATGACCCTACACGCCCCGTGCGCACAGGCAGTCAGACAGCTGCCAAAGACCCGGGTCTCGGCTACTTCATATGGATGAACGGCAACTCGCCAATGGCCATACAGGGCGACAACCCGGTGGCACAACTTGAGCTGCAGAGCATGCACAACAAGCTCTACCGCTCGATTGGCAACATGTCGGTGAACTACAAGATACACGGGTTTGAGGACTTGCAGCTAAACATGAATCTCGGTTATGACGTGCTTGAGAGCAAATACTCGAATACCGTGCCCGATCTTGCCGGCATGATGTACACATCAAACATGAAGGACGGAACGGGTCTCGACTACAACTCAAAGCACAACAAGCGCAACACGCTGCTCGACCTTTATGCCAACTACTCGCACACCTTTGCCAAGGTGCACGACTTCAGCCTCATGGCTGGCTATGGCTGGCAGCATTTCTGGAAAAAATATAGCGACTCGACCCTTTCGCCAGAAGGCAAGGAACTGTTCTCGCCAAAGCATTCCGAGTCGGAATATTACCTCCTTTCACTCTACGGCCGTCTCAACTATACCTACGCAGGCCGCTACATGCTCACCACCACATTGCGCTCTGACGGCTCGTCGCGCTTTGCCAAGGGCAACCGTTACGGCTACTTCCCGTCTGTGGCTCTCGGATGGAACATTGCCGAAGAGGCTTTCCTGAAGAAGCAGAAGGTGCTCAATACCTTGAAACTGCGCCTTAGCTACGGCATAACAGGCCAGCAGGACATCATCAACGACTATCCTTACATGACCACGTTCTCGGTGTCGTATCCAGAGTCGAGCTATCTCTTCGGCGACACATGGTACAGGACTTACCGTCCAAATGGCTACGACCGCGACATCAAGTGGGAGACAACCACCACATGGAACGCCGGCCTTGACTACGGATTCCTCAACAATAGAATCTACGGATCGGTTGATGTGTACAAGCGCCACACCAAGGATTTGCTGAATACCATACCAGTGATATCGGGTGTCAACTACTCGGCGGTGCTGACAACCAATATCGGAGAGATGGACAACAAGGGTGTGGAGTTCTCAATCAACGCAGTGCCTGTCGACACAAAGGACTTCACATGGACCGTCGGGCTTAACTATACATGGAACGACTCAAAGATAACGAAGCTCAACACCGTCGACAGCGAAGGCTCATACGTAGAGACTGGCGCCATATCAGGCACGGGCAAGTTTGTTGAGTGTTTCATGGTGGGCAAACGTCCTTACACGTTCTATCTCGCAAAGCAGGCCTACGACGATAACGGCAAACCCATCGAGGGCAAGTATGTGCAGCCCGACGGCTCGGTGTCGTCAACGGAGACGCGCGTGGCAAGCAAGTGTGCATTGCCCAAGTCGTATCTCGGCTTAAACACTCAGCTCACCTACAAGGACTGGGAATTGTCTATCGCTGGTCACGGCTCATTCGGCAACTACATATACAATTATGTGGAGGCTAACCAGTACCAACAGCAGGTTTATAGCGACCAGGGCAACTGCTCAAACATCCTCAAGGTGACAGCCGAGAAGGGATTCCAGCAGCAGCAACTCTATTCCGACTACTTCCTGCAGAAGGGCGACTTCTTCCGCATAGACAATATAACGCTCGGCTATACATTCCGTAAGTTGTGGAATACGAGAAGCTCACTGCGCCTTGCCGCCACAGTGCAGAACGTGTGCACATTCACCAGCTACACAGGCATCGACCCGGAGATATACAACGGCATCGACCGCGACATCTATCCGCGTCCGCGCACATTCTCCCTGTCGGCCAACCTCAATTTCTAACCTATCCTAACATCTAAAGATATAAACCAAAAAACAATGAAAAAGAATATTTTCAAGACTATTATAGTTGCAGTGCTTGGTTGTATGCTCACGTCGTGCTTCGGCGACCTCGACACCATGCCGCTTGACGACAACCAACTTGTGAGTGAGCGTGTCTACTCAACTGTTGACGGCTACAATGGCGTGCTTGCCAAGTGCTACTCTTCGCTCATCCTTACAGGACAGAAGGGTGGCGACGGTGGCGACGGCGACCTTGAGGGAGCCAACGAGGGCTATTCGGGATATGTGCGCCTTATGTTCTATCTTCAGGAACTGTGCACCGACGACTTCATCATGCCGTCGTCATCGAACGGCCTGCGCAAGTGTCTCAACCTGCAGTGGGATGCCTCAAACGCTTCGGTGATACGCTGGACATACCAGCGCCTGTATATGTCGATAGCCTATTGCAACGAGATTCTGCGTGAGTGCACAGAGAGCAAGTTGCGCTCGCGCGGACTCTGGGACCAGCTTGGCTCTGAGTGTGCCAGCTATCGTGCCGAGGCCCGTTTCATACGCGCCTACGACTATGCCACTCTCTGCGACCTCTTCGGGGGAGTGCCCTACATCGACGAGAACACGGGCGTGAAGGATGTTCCCGAGCAGTGGACACGCAAGCAGATATTCGATTTTGCCGAGAGCGAGCTCAAGGCTATCGACTCCGACCTCAAGGCACCGGGTGCCAACGTCTACGGACGTGTAGACCGTGTGGCTGCATGGTTCCTTCTCTCGCGTATGTATCTCAACGCCGAGTCGTGGATAGGCGAGAACCGCTATACCGATGCGCTGACATATGCCAAGAAGGTAATCAATGACGGACATTATCCGCTTGCCGGCGACTACCGCACCATCTTCCTTGCCGACAACGACAAGTGCAGCGAGATTATATGGCCGCTTGTGCAGGACGGACAGCACGCACAAAGCTCTGCTGGAACCAACTTCTATGTGAAGGCTTTTGTCAATGGTCCGATGAATGAGCTTTACCAGACTGGCGTAGGTTCGCGCGGATGGGGCAACGTGCGTGCCAAGACAACTCTTGTTGATGCTTTTGATGCCGACGACGTGGCTTTCAATACTTCCGACACTTGGGGCAACCAGAAGAAGGACAAGCGTGCGCAGTTTATGACAGCCCTTGACAACCAAACCAAGAACACTTGGGACGACAACCAGGCAATGACAAGCACATTCACATGTGGGTATGGCTATATCAAGTGGCGCAATGTTACCAAGGACGACCAAATACCGGCACAGGGCGACGCCTATTCCTCTATCGACTTCCCACTCTTCCGCACGGGCGAGGCTTATCTCATTGCAGCCGAAGCCATACTGCGTGGAGCGCAGGGAGGCACAAAAGCTGAGGCTCTCGCTTACGTAAACGAGATTCGTGAACGTGCCTACATGTCGGGCAAGTATGCAAAGGTAGGTGTGCGCTCTGATGTTTCGGGCGACATTGCCGAGAGCGAGCTTACACTTGACTTCATCCTTGCCGAGCGCCAGCGTGAACTTGCCTCTGAGCTTGTGCGCCGCACTGACCTAATACGCTTTGGAAAGTTCACAAAGGGATATAACTGGGACTGGAAAAACGCTGAGCGACTTGGCTCGGATGTTGACGACCACTATAAGCTCTTCCCTATTCCGCAGACTGAGTTCTCCAACAACCCGGGTCTGAAGCAGAATCAGGGATACAATTAAACATGAAAAAAAAGAGGTGTCTGATTTCAGCCAGACACCTCGATTGAAGATTAAATTACTTGATTTAAATTAGAAGAAAACAACATACCAACCAATGATTTCAATACGATCAATCCTTCTCTCCATATCCTTGGCCACAGTCTCGTGTACGATGTCGGCACAGACAACCTTTGAGGAGATAGCCTCCGACCTCAACAAGGCAGGTGGAGTGTATCTCGCCTATCCAGAGGAGGCGTCATATCAGACTCCTGCTCCCAAGGGATATAAGCCTTTCTATATCAGCCATTATGGTCGGCACGGATCGCGCTATCTTCTCGGCGACGGTGACTTCGAGCAGTCGATAGCTTTGCTTGAGGAAGCAGAGCAGCGAGGCTGCATAACCGCGTTGGGCAAGGATGTGCTCAACAGACTGCGCCTCGTTTTCAATGAGACTAAAGGGCGCGGCGGCGACCTGACTCCGCTCGGGCGACGCCAGCACCAAGGCATTGCCGAGCGTATGGTGAGAAATTTCCCTGAGGTGTTTCGCGGCAAGCGCAATGTGTCGGCACGCTCAACTGTCGTTTACCGCTGCGCAATGAGTATGGTGGCTTTTGGCGACCGTCTGAAGGGACTCTGTCCACAACTCGACATCAACTACGAGATGAGCGAGAAATATATGCCGTACCTCAACTACCACACAGAAAAGTCGAACCGTTTCACCAATGGCGAGAATGGACCGTGGGTGGAGGAATACCGCAAGTTTGAGTCGGCTCGCGTCAATCCCGACCGTCTTGTGAAATCGCTTTTCAGCGACAGCAATTTCATACGCTGCCGTGTCAATGGCGAGAAGCTCATGTGGGCATTCTACTGGATTGCGGTGGACATGCAAGATGTGGAGACTAAGGTGTCGTTCTACGACTTGTTTACAACAAAGGAGATGTTCGACCTTTGGCAGTGCGTGAACTACAGGTTCTACATATGCAACGCCAATCCCAGGATGTCTGACGGGCTTGTCATGGCAAATGCCTCTACTCTTGTGGAGAACATCATCGCCACTGCCGACTCTGCCATTGCCAACCGCGACATTGCAGCCACTCTGCGCTTCGGGCATGACGGCAACGTGATACCGTTACTCGCGCTCTTGCAGATAGAGGGTTTTGATGTGGCGGTGGACAATCCTGACGAACTATACAAGCACTGGTGCGACTTCAAGGCAACACCGATGGCTTCGAACATCCAGATGATATTCTTCGACAATAAGCAGGGCGATGTGCTTGTCAAGATTATGCACAACGAGCGTGAGGTTCACATCCCCGTAGCCACCAAACAGTGGCCCTACTATAAGTGGAGCGACGTGAAGGACTATTACACACGGCGTCTTGCTGAGCTGAAAAAACATGTGGACAATATAAAGGAGCCTATCTCGCCGTTTGGCAAGTGAGATATGGTTTGTTCAATAAAAGACATGCACCCCTAATTATTGTAGTTTTAGATAAAAAGAAAGCAGGAAGAAACTTTTTTGTGGAGTCTTCCTGCTTTCATTTTTTTTATGTTTCTTCGGCCATGCCTACATGTCGTGCTTGGCAAAGCGCTCCTCAGCCAGACGCTCAAACTTTGTGCCAGGCTTGCCGTAGTTGGCATAGGGCCAGATGGATATGCCGCCACGCGGAGTGAAGATGCCAGTTACCTCGATGTATTTCGGGTCCATCAGTCGGATGAGGTCCTTCATGATGATGTTCACGCAGTCCTCGTGGAAGTCGCCGTGGTTGCGGAAACTGAACAGATAGAGCTTGAGGCTCTTGCTTTCAACCATCTTCACGTCGGGGACGTAGGCTATGCGAATCTCGGCAAAGTCGGGCTGTCCGGTGATAGGGCAGAGAGATGTGAACTCGGGGCAGTTGAAGCGCACCCAGTAGTCGTTGCCCTGATGCTTGTTGACGAATGTCTCGAGCACCTCTGGGGCGTAGTCGTCGCGGTACTTTGTCTTTGCACCGAGAGCCTGCAAACCCTCGTCGCGGCGGTTTTCTGAATTTGTAGTCATATTAATTTTTTTATTTCTCTAAATGTTGAATATTTTCCACACGCTGTAGCTCACGCCATTGTCGTAGACATCCTCGCCCTCAAGCCGCTTCGTGGCATTCACCACACGTATGGTTATCGGCAGGACGATAATCTCGTAGACAGTCTTGAGCACCACCTGCGAGATGATGAGCACCGGTATCTCCTTCAGCGGCACCACTCCGCCGAGCGCGAGCGGGAAGAAAATCACCGAGTCGGCAGCCTCTCCATATACCGTTGACATTATGGCGCGTGCCGAGAAGTTCTTGCCGCCCGACGAAATCTTCATGCGGCTCATCACGTAGGCGTTGACAAACGAGCCTACGAGAAACGCCAGGAAAGAGGCGAAGGCTATGCGTGGAGCAAGTCCGAAGACGGCATGGAAACCCTCCTGGTTGTGCCAGTAGGGAGCGGCGGGCAGGGCATCGCACAACGCGCCGAACGCCACGAAGAGGAAGTTCATGGCAAAGCCGAGCCAGATGAGCAGCCGCGCCTTGCCGTAGCCCCACACTTCGCACACGCAGTCGTTGATGATGTAGGAGATAGGGAACACTATCAGTCCGCCAGTGATGCTGAATCCGAACAGACCGAGGGAGATTTGCTTTGTTTCCAACACGTTTGCCGTAATCAGACAAACGCAGAACAGCGTGCTGAAAAGCATAAACAGCACGCTCACTTGTTTCTTGTTTGTTTGCATGTTTCTTGTTTTTTAAGAGGTTTACCAAGCACTCTATAGCCGGGACGCCAACCTCGCGGCTGGCGCGTCACCCTTGTTTCGGGGTGCAAAGTTACTAAAAATAAAAGATATACAAAAAACTTTGTGCCAAATAAAAAAGTTTGCACATACACTATGTTTGATTTTTGATGAGCGACGATACATTTATCTATAAGTGTAAGTATTTTCACTATAATTTCATTCATTTATTGATGCTTCTTATTACTTTTGCCATCAGGAATTAGTATCTAAAGGCATGCCAAACGAAACATAACAATATTAATACGAATCAAGAACGATGAATACAAGAAATCTTTTAACCTGCATTTTATTGACGGCAACACTTGCTACACCACTTGCAGGTTTTGCCAAAGGCAACACTGATGACAAAGCCAAGAACAACAGCAAGCTTTGGCCTTTGTTCTCGGAAGTGCATTACGAGGGAAGCGACTCCGTGTTTACCCAGAATCCCTTGAAGGCAGATGAGTTTTACAACCCCATCCTCCAAGGCTGCTATCCCGACCCTTCCATCTGCCGACGAGGCGATGACTATTATCTCGTCTGCTCATCGTTCGTCATGTTCCCTGGCGTGCCTATCTTTCACTCCACCGACTTGGTCAACTGGAAGCAGATAGGTCATGTGCTGGACAGAGACTCACAGTTGAAAGTGGGCGGTGGCGGTATCAGCAACGGCATCTATGCGCCAACCATCCGCTACAATCCTCACAACAAGACATTCTATATGATTACCACCCAAACCACTTACATGGGCAACATGATGGTGAAGACCACAGACCCAGCTAAAGGTTGGAGTGATCCGATCAATCTCCATTTCAATGGCATCGACCCTTCCATCTTCTTCGATGACAACGGAAAGGCTTACATCGTACACAACGATGCACCGAAGGAGCGGAAGTGGAGCGGGCATCGTGCCATCAAGATATGGGAATATGACGTGAATACAGACCAGTTGGTCAAGGGAAGCGACAAGATCATTGTGGATGGTGGTACCAAGCTGGAGAAACATCCATTTTGGATAGAGGCTCCTCACCTTTATAAGAAAGATGGCAAGTACTACCTGATGTGTGCGGAAGGCGGCACTGGCGACACCCATAGCGAGGTGGTATTTGTGAGCGACCATGTATATGGTCCATACGTAGAGGCTCCGAGCAACCCTATCTTGTCGCAACGTTACCTCGACCCTAACCGCAAGAACAAGGTGGAATGGGCTGGCCATTCTGATGTCGTGGAAGGCAAAGATGGCAAATGGTATGGTGTGTTTCTGGCTGTAAGGCCTAATGCCGATGGTCATGCTACGTTGGGACGTGAGACCTTTATCCTGCCTGTTGACTGGAGCGGGAAATGGCCACTTTTCGAGAATGGTTTGATACCATTGGAACCTAAGCTGAAGATGCCGAAAGGAGTCGGCAACCAACAGGGTACCCAGGGATTCGCTGCTTGCGGTAACTTTGGGTTCACCGACAATTTCACTGCAGATAAACTCGATTACCGTTGGGTAGGTGAGCGCTGCAATCCTATCCATTTCGCTTATCTGGAGAATGCTGGCAAGAAAGGCAAAAAGAAAAATGTTGGCGGTGTGCGCATCATGCCTTTCGAAAACAATATTGAGGAGAAAAAGGCTTTGTCCGCACTTTGGACTCGCCAGTTGCACCATAACTTTGCGTTCACAACCAAGTTGAAATACACCCCAAAGAGCGAAAAAGACTTGGCTGGTATCGCTTGCCTACAGAACCGAAACGCCCAAATAGTTCTCGGCTTGACCAAAAAGAACGGCAAGAACACCCTTGTACTTGCCATGAGATGGAAGGACAAGACGGAAGTACTGGATACGAAACCTGTGAATGGTAAAGCGGAAATCATGCTGCAAGTGAAGGGCAACAACGACAATTTCCAGTTTGCCTACTCACTCGACGGCACCCATTTCGAGAATATAGGCACCACTGTCAAGGGCGACTTCCTTAGCACCAACATGGCCGGAGGTTTCGTGGGCAATATGCTGGGCCTATACGCCACAGCCAAGAACAACTTATAGTTAAAATCTGGAATAAATTCAAAATAATGAACAAGAAAACATTATTTTCAGCAGCACTGCTTGCACTCGCCACTCTACCAACCATGGCTTCAAGCCAGACAACAACTTCAAGCCAGACAACAACTGCAAGCAAGGGTATCAGCAAGAACCTCTTCGGAATATTCTTCGAAGACCTCAACTACGCAGCCGATGGTGGCTTGTATGCAGAATTGGTGCAAAACCGCTCTTTCGAATATACTCCATCCGACATCGATGCCCACAAACAACCTAAGGGTGGTTGGCATTACTTCACAGGATGGGAATACCTAAAATGGGGCAACACCATTGCAACGCTTTCACTCGAAAGCAAGGCTCCAATCCATCCCAACAACCCTCACTACCTGGAAGTGAATGTGAAGACAGTGAGAGGAAAAGGCCCCGGCATTCGTAATCATGGCTATGATGGCATGGTCATCAAGAAAGATGCTACCTACCGCTTCTCTGCCTTCATGAAGAATATCGTCAAGAAACCTACGGGAAATTGGCAGGACGACTGGGTTCTCAACCCTAAGGATGGCAAAGGTATGCCAGTATATGTTAGCCTCAGAAGCAAGAAGGGCTATGTTATTGCCGACACCACCTTCACCGCCAATTCTGAATCTTGGAAGAAATATGAATTTACGCTCAAGGCAAAGGAAGAAGCTGACTCTGCTACACTCGCCTTGCAGTTCGGACAGACTGGTACCATCGACATCGACATTGTGTCTCTCTTCCCGACCGATACCTACAAGGGGCACGCCAACGGATTGCGCAAGGATTTGGCTGAGACAGTGGCGGCTCTCAAGCCATCTTTCGTCAGATTCCCAGGCGGTTGTTTGTCTCATGGTGACGGCATTGCCAACATCTACAATTGGAAGAACACCATCGGACCTGTAGAACAGCGCAAGGCAGAGCAGAATATTTGGAATTACCAACAGAGCATGGGTCTTGGCTACTTCGAGTATCTACAGTTCTGTGAGGACATCGGCGCCAAGCCTCTCCCT
>CALBYK010000188.1 GCA_937889855.1 uncultured Prevotella sp. | reverse complement strand
AAAAGCCGGAGAGCGGGCTAATAAATAATAAAAAATAATGGACAAAAGAAATTACGCTTTCGACAAGGTAAACTTCATTCTGATTGCAGTCGGAATGTTGATCGTCATTTTGGGATTTATTTTGATGAGCGGAGGTGGCAGTGACGAGAATGTTTTTGACAACGACATCTTCAGCGTGCGCCGTGTGAAAGTTGCGCCGGTGGTGTGCTTTCTCGGCTTCATCTCAATTATTTACGCGATAATAAGAAAGCCGAAAGACGAAAACAACGATTGAAATATTGAACGGTTGAAGTGTTGAACGACTCTGTCCAAAATCTTTCAATACTATAAACAATGAATTGGTTACAAGCTTTGATTTTAGGACTCATTCAGGGTCTGACTGAATATTTGCCGGTAAGCAGCAGCGGTCATTTGGAGCTGGGCAAGATATTGCTCGGTCCTGAGGCAGAGGCTGGAGGATTGACATTCGACATCGTTGTGCATGTGGCGACGGTGTTGAGCACACTTGTGATATTGTGGAAAGAAGTTAGCTGGATATTCAAGGGGCTGTTCTGCTGGAACGGCTCGTTGAACGGTGAGCAGCGTTATGCCATCAACATCATCGTTTCTATGATTCCTGTTGGAGTGGTAGGGCTCTGCTTCAAGGACAAGATAGAAGCTTTGTTTGCCGGAAATGTGCTCTTGGTTGTAGGTTGCTGTCTTCTTGTGACGGCTGCTTTGCTAACGCTTACGCATTTTTATCATCCAAAGGAGAAGGAGCACATCTCGCCGGTTGACGCTTTCATCATAGGCATTGCCCAGGCTGTGGCTGTGCTCCCGGGTTTGTCGCGCTCCGGCTCTACAATAGCTACCGGTTTGCTTTTGGGCAACAGTAAGAAAACGCTGGCACAGTTTTCTTTCCTTATGGTTATTCCTCCGATACTCGGTGAGGCTTTGCTCGACTTCAAGCACATCTTTGCCCCATCGCAGGAATATCTAGCCACACACGCAATGGAAGCCCCTATACCAACCGTTTCACTCATCGTTGGTTTCGTCGCTGCATTCATTAGCGGCTGCTTCGCCTGCAAGTGGATGATTTCTCTGGTTAAGAAGTGCAAGCTCATTTATTTTGCAATCTACTGTGCCATCGTGGGTGTCGTGGCATTGTGTTGCTGTTAAAACGGGGACGACGACATGAATTTCACCAAAGGCGAAATCATCGCCATCAACAAACCCCTTGGCATGACGAGCTTCTGCGCCTTGGCATACGTCAGAAAGCGCATCAGCGTGCGTCTCGGAGTTAAACGCATAAAGATAGGTCATGCAGGAACGCTCGACCCTCTCGCCACGGGTGTGTTAGTGCTCTGCACGGGCAAGTTCACCAAGCGCATTGAGGAGTTCCAGCTTCATGGCAAGGAGTATACTGCCACGCTCCAGCTCGGCGCCACCACGCCAAGCTACGATATGGAGCATCCCGTCAACGCGACATATCCTACCGACGGAATAACACGTGAGCGCATTGAGGAGGTGTTGCGCCGTTTTGAGGGCGACATCGACCAGGTGCCGCCCACGTTCAGCGCCTGCAAGATTGGTGGGCAGCGTGCCTACAACCTGCGCCGCAAGGGCGAGGATGTGGAGCTGAAGCCAAAGCATATACACATCGACGAGATAGAACTTCTCGATTTCGATGCCGAGAATATGCGGATGTCAATACGCGTGGCGTGTGGCAAGGGCACCTACATACGCGCCTTGGCACGCGACATAGGCAGGGCTCTCGACTCTGGAGCCTATCTGACGGAATTGTGCCGCACGCGCTCGGGCGACTACCGCGTTGAGAACTGCATTGAACTGAAGCAGTTTGACGAGTGGCTCGCCGCGCAGACAATAGAAACTAATGAAGATGAATAAATAAAAGAAGGACTATGAAGTTATCACAGTTTAAATTCAAATTACCAGAAGACCAGATAGCACTCTATCCTCACAGCATCTACCGTGAGTTTGACAACGACAAGGGCGAGAAGGAAACCTTCCGCATCACACGCCGTGACGAGTGCCGACTGATGGTCTTGCACAAGAAATCTCAAACTATCGACATGTTCAAGAAGGACGCCGACGGAAAGCCTATAGAGGGCGAATATCTCGACTTCCGCAATGTACTCGACTATTTCGACGAGCACGACACGTTCATCTTCAACGACACCAAGGTGTTCCCTGCACGCCTCTACGGCACAAAGGAGAAGACAGACGCCAAGATTGAGGTGTTCCTTCTGCGTGAGCTCAACGAGGAGATGCGCCTTTGGGACGTGCTCGTGGAGCCAGCGCGCAAGATACGTATCGGCAACAAGCTGTTCTTCGACGAGTCGGGCACGATGGTGGCTGAGGTGATAGACAACACCACAAGCCGCGGACGCACGCTGCGTTTCCTCTACGACTGTCCGCACGACGAGTTCAAACGCGAGCTCTATGCTCTCGGCGAGGCACCTCTGCCGCGCTACATCATCGACCGTCGTGAGAACCATCATGCAACGGAGGACGACTTCGACGATTTCCAGTGTATATTTGCCAAGAACGAGGGCGCTGTTACGGCTCCTGCCACAGGCTTGCATTTCTCGCGTGAGCTGATGAAGCGCATGGAGATTAAGGGCATAAACTTTGCCTATATCACATTGCATTGTGGATTGGGCAACTTCCATGATATTGAGGTGGAAGACCTCACGAAGCATAAGATGGACTCTGAGCAGATGCACATCGGTGCCGATGCTTGTGCCATCGTGAACAAAACCAAGCAGGATGGTCACCATGTGTGTGCCGTAGGTACAAGTGTGGTGAAGGCTACGGAAACAGCTGTTGGTACCGATGGCATGTTGAAGGAGTATGAGGGCTGGACCAACAAGTTCATCTTCCCGCCGTATGACTTCGGGCTTGCCGACTCTATGATTTCCAACTTCTACCACCCACTATCAACATTGCTCATGGAGACATGTGCCTTCGGTGGCTACGACCTCGTGATGGAGGCCTATAACCTCGCCGTGAAGAATGGATATATGTTCGGCTGTTACGGCGATGCACTGTTGATTGTTAATGACTAATTATAGGAGGTGTCGAGCGGAAACTTGACACCTCCATATTTTTATATGAATGTAGAGCGGGAGCTCGACACCTCCAAATTTATGTCTGAAAATCTTCACATTCTTTATCTCTCTCTCGGCTCCAATCTCGGCGACCGTCACGCCACCATGCGCAGTGCCATAAGTCTAATTAAAGATGAGGTGGGCACTGTCGACCGCGAGTCGTCGCCACTCGAAACCGAACCATGGGGCTTTGAGTCGCAGAATAAGTTTCTGAACATGTGTATCCGTGTGCTCACAATGTTGTCACCAGAGCAGGTGCTCGACGCGACGCAGGATATCGAGCGACGGCTTGGCAGAACCACGAAGTCGGTTGACGGGCATTACCACGACCGCCCGATAGACATCGACATTCTGTTGTATGATGATTTGCATGTCTCCACGCCGCAACTCACATTGCCGCACCCCCACATGCACGAGCGCGACTTTGTGATGGTGCCGCTAAGAGAAATCTACAAATGAAGTTTGTTTGATTCTTTAAGAATTCATATTGATATAAAAACACCCGAAAGTTAGGCAAATAACTTTCGGGTGTTTTTATTTACTTATACGTCAATTACTTTATAAGAAGAGCATCATGAATAAAATAATTATATATCTTGGCATTTTTAAAATCTGAGTCCCATGCCGACAGCGAACGGATGCCATTCGGGTGCGTACTTTGTGCGCAGCAGCGGTGTGAGGGCAGTGCGGGCATAGAGCACGAAACACCCGTAGCCGACGCGTGCCTCGAGGTTGAGCCCGATGGGATTCATGTTGACATCCTTGGTCAGAGTGTGCTTCTTGCCGAGTTCGTAGCGAGACCGCTCACAGGTGCGGAACTCCAATGACGGGCCAATCGCGGCAAACAGGTCGTCGGGCCCCACGCGCATTGACCATTCCATCATGAAGGGGAGGCGTATCGTCCAGTAGCTCAGATAGCTTTTCGACGGACGGTCGCCTTCTTTTTCGCCCTTAAACGGCTGCAGGCTTGTTATTCCGTCGATGGTGTTGAGCACATAGTCGGTATTGAAGTGGTGGCTGACATGTGCGATTGATATTGCCGACGTGATAGCGAGCGACGGCGTGAGCGGATATTCGAATGCGGCTCCTGTTAAGCCCCACTCCGACGACTTGTTGTCGCGTGTGTGTCTGTTTTCCGACGATGTGCCGAAGGCAGAGCCGGCAAGCAAGTCCCATCCGGCAAATATCAGCGGGTAGTGGCTGTATTCCTGGCTGTGGCGCTTGTATGTCTTTCTAGGGATAAATGGCGATGTGACGTACACTTGCTCCACCTCCTGACCGTCGAGAAACTCCGTCTCAAGGGCCTTTTTCATCTCCGTTCCGTTTTTCTTGTATACCTTCACGCTTGTGCGCTCGCCGTTCTGGCTTATTTCAAACTTCTGCTTGTTGAACACAAATGTTGTGTCGCAGGCTTTCTTGGCGGTAGTTGTATCGGTGCTTGTTGTTGTTTCTTGTGCAAATGCCATGGCAGGCATGAGAGCCGCTGCCATGATGAGTGTTCTTATGTTCATAATATTTGTTGTGTTTATATAGTTTTAA
>CALBYK010000187.1 GCA_937889855.1 uncultured Prevotella sp. | reverse complement strand
CAGATTCTTTACCGCAAGATACTTGAGGAAAGCCTCATCCAGTCGCAGATTCATGCAGACCTTGTGCGTTTTGAGACGGCACAGGACCGTTATAAGAAAATGTGCAAGCTCATGCCGCAGGTTGTTCTGCGTGCACCGCTCGTTTATATAGCGAGCTATCTGCAGATGACTCCAGAGACGCTGTCGCGTGTGCGTGCGTCGACTCTGCTTGACTGATAAACAACAACTGGACAACGAGAGGAGCCGCCTCATCCAAGACAAAACTTGTATGTCTTGGATGAGGCGGCTCCTCTCGTTGTTACATTTATTTCAAGTTATCTTCGATACACAACAATCTGGTCGATGACCACACCGTTGTCTATTGCCTCTACGGCAAGCCGGTGTTTTTCATCGCAACATAAAGGAAGCGAAATGTGGCGCAAGGCCTGGTTGCGCATCACGTTCTCCTTCCACTCGTTTGAACCGACAACGGCTGCATAGTCGACTATGTATGACTGTTTGCCGTCGAGAGTGACGCTCACACGTAGCTTGTCGCCGTCTACGGGATGGCTTGGATACATGCGCAGTTCTATATAAACGTTGCCTTTAGCTGTGGTGTTGAATTCGTATATAGCCGAACTTCCTTTTGCCAGTGCGGCAGCCTTACCTTCGTAGCCGAGCATCTCGCATGGCGTGAGTTGTCCCGACACGGCATCCGTGGCGTTGAAGAATGCGAGTGGAACGGTGTCCTGTGGCAGCGGAGTGCTGACCGTGTTGTGGCTTAAAGGCTGGAAAACGGCAAGCTCGCGTGGACGCATGTCCATAATGTGGTTCCACTTGCCGTTGTTGTGTATGCCGGCGTTGAACGTGCGTGTCATTGCCGCAATGCTGTCGTAGGCTGCGTCGCTCTCGCTCCACTGGGCCAGTCCGTGACGTGCCAGTTCGCCGACTATCAGCTTGCGGTTGAGCTGTGTGGCCCCCTGCACAGGATATTTTATCAATTGATAGAACTCGTCCTTTTTCTGTTCTGCCAAAGACGAGAACATCTTTTCTACTTTGTCAGACAAATTTTCGTATTTAGCCAGGCGTGAGCGCATATGGCTCTCGCTCCATCCGAGTCCCTTAACGGTCTCCCAGTCGCCTACGGGCCACTCCAGCGTGCGTGTGCCGCCCATGTGCTCGGGCTTGCGCTCGTAGGCAAGGCGGTAGAACTCTGTCATAATGTCTGTCAATTCACTGCCGCGCTGACAGCCGAACTCTCGTTTCAGGAAATGGTAGAGATGTCCGCGCACTCCAAGCCGACGCACGGAGTCGATGTCCCATGCCATGTCGAGAAACAGCTCCGTGAGGTACTCGTCGGGCTTAATGTCGCCTACGTTCAATATCCACTCATGCTGTATGCCACGGTCGTAGGCCAGGTTCATCTGCTGTTGCAGCTGCGCCGGCGACGACGTGCCGAGCCATAGGTAGTCGTGAGGCTTGCCGTAGTAGCTCACGTGATAGTAGATGGCGTTGCCACCCTTGCGCGCGCGCTCCTCAGCCGTGGGGAAATGGCGTATGTAGCCGTAGTTGTCGTCGCACCACATCAGTGTCACGTCGTCGGGCACTTTCAGTCCAGCGTTGTACACGTTGAGCACCTCCTTGTAGGGCACGAACACCTGCGGCACCTTGGTTATGTCTTCGTTGACATACTTGCGGAGCATCTGCCGCTGCACCTTGAACACCGAGTCGAGCACCACTTTCTGCTCCTGCACGGTCTTCGCGCCGTTCATGGCACCGTCGTGCACGCCGCGCATGCCTATGGTATATAAGATAGGCTGCTTGCCCACCTCCTTCATGCGGTCTTCCCAGAAGTTGATTACCCCCTGACGGTTATGCACGAAGTCGTAGCTACCCTTGCCGCGGCGCGGCCATTCGCCAGCGGTGGAGCAAGCCATTGGCTCACAGTGGGAACCACCTACGTAGATACCGTATTTGAGTGCCACCTCACGGTTGCCCTTTGTGAGGAAGAACGGCACCGACACCTCGTGCATTGGCGGCCAGTAGGCGTTGGCACGCAGACGAAGCATGAGCTCGAAGATGCGCGCCGTGGTCTTAGGGCCTATCACGCCCTTGCCCAGTCCGGGCTCATAGGTCTTGTAGGCCCAAGGGTTAAGCCCCCAGTCCTCGTCGTTGATGAAGATGCCGCGGAAAGGCACCGATGGCTGCTGCTTGTCGGCATAGCCCTCGGGCAGTGCGAAACCAGCACGCTTAGCCGGCGTGGCATCCGCCCACCACTCCCATGGCGACACGCCCATGAGACGCGAGAGCTGAAGCAGGGCGTAGGCCATGCCGTGAGAATCGGCGGCGGTGATGCGCAACTTCCCGTCGCTCACTTTCATGGAG
>CALBYK010000186.1 GCA_937889855.1 uncultured Prevotella sp. | reverse complement strand
GCACCGAGATTAACGACTACACCGCCAACACACTCTCGGCACAACTCCTCTACCTCGACTCTGTAGACTCCGGCAAGGACATCTCCATATACATCAACTCACCAGGCGGAAGCGTGACAGCCGGCTTGGGCATATATGATACCATGCAGTTCATCTCGAGCGACGTGTCTACAATGTGCACCGGTATGGCTGCGTCGATGGCTGCCGTGCTGCTCGTCGCAGGACAGGAGGGCAAGCGCTACGCCCTCAAGCACAGCCGCGTGATGATTCACCAGCCGCTCGGCGGCGTGCAGGGTCAGGCCTCCGACATCGAGATTGAGGCCCGCGAGATACAGAAGTTCAAGAAAGAACTCTACACCATCATCTCCGAGCACTCGCACACACCGTTCGACAAGGTGTGGGCCGACTCCGACCGAAACTACTGGATGACAGCAGAGGAGGCCAAGGAGTATGGCATGATTGACCAGGTAATGATTAGAAAGAAGTAAAATTCCAAGAAAAGACAATGCCAAAGAAAGTATGCAGTTTCTGCGGAAGAGCAGAAAAGGACGTCAACTTCCTTATAACGGGTCTCAACGGCTTTATCTGTGACCAGTGCGCCCAGCAGGCCTACCAGATTGTGGTTGAGGCAGGGCTTGGACCCGACGGTGCCAACCGCAAGCACGGCGGAAAGTTTGATGTGGCACTCGCCGATGTGCCAAAGCCTACGGAGATAAAGAAGTATCTCGACGAATACATCATCGGCCAGGATGAGGCGAAGAAGTATCTCTCGGTGGCCGTGTACAACCACTACAAGCGTCTTTCTCAGCCGCAGGACGACGCCGGCGTGGAGATAGAGAAGAGCAACATCATCATGGTGGGCTCAACAGGTACGGGCAAGACGCTGCTCGCCCGCACGATAGCAAAGCTCCTCAAAGTGCCGTTCACCATCGTCGACGCAACTGTCTTCACAGAGGCAGGCTACGTTGGCGAGGACGTCGAGAGCATCCTCTCCCGCCTTCTGCAGGTGGCCGACTACGACGTGGCTGCCGCCGAGCGCGGCATAGTGTTCATTGACGAGATAGACAAGATAGCACGCAAGGCCGACAACCCGAGCATCACGCGCGACGTGAGCGGCGAGGGTGTGCAGCAGGGATTGCTCAAGCTCCTTGAGGGTACCATGGTGAACGTCCCGCCAAAGGGCGGGCGCAAGCATCCCGACCAGGACTACATACATGTGGACACGCGCAACATACTCTTCATCTGCGGCGGTGCATTCGACGGCATCGAGCGCAAGATAGCGCAGCGCCTGAACGCCCACACCGTGGGTTTTAACTCCGTGCAGCACGCGCGCAACATCGACAAGGGCGACCTCATGAAGTACATTCTCCCGCAGGACCTCAAGTCGTTCGGCCTTATTCCGGAGATTATCGGACGTCTGCCGGTGCTCACCTATCTTAACCCGCTAGACCGTGCCGCCCTGCGCCGCATCCTCATCGAGCCTAAAAACTCCATCATCAAGCAGTACAAGAAACTCTTCGAGATGGACGGCATACAGCTCAACTTCACCGATGAGGCTCTCGACTTCATCGTCGACAAGGCTGTGGAGTACAAGCTCGGCGCACGCGGACTGCGCTCCATCGTGGAGTCGATTGTCATGGACGCCATGTTTGAGGTGCCGTCGAAGAAGGTAGACGAGTTCACCGTGACTCTTGAGTATGCTAAGCAGCAGCTTGAGAAGTCGCATCTGAAATAAAAAAAAGAAAAGGCTCCACCCCCTTGCCCCTCCCCGACCGGGAAGGATAGTAAAATGTGTGAGATGCATCGTTGCCAATGCATGATGAATCGGCTGCTAATACATGACAAATTGTCGACAAACATGACAGGAAAGTGCAAGATGCGTCATTAGTTAATAAATAAGTATTTGCTTGAGACTCTTTTCGGCAAACAATGCATTTCACTCCCCTCCACAGTCGGGAAGGGTGAGGGGGTAGGGCTATTTTAGATCTTACTACTATGACTGGGACAATTAACCTCAACGAACAACTGAAACACTACTTCGGCTTCGACTCCTTCAAGGGTGACCAGGAAGCTATCATACGCAATCTTCTTTCAGGTAACGACACCTTCGTGCTTATGCCTACTGGTGGCGGCAAGAGCTTGTGCTACCAGTTGCCGTCGCTGATAATGGATGGAACAGCGATAGTGATATCGCCCTTGATAGCGTTGATGAAGAACCAGGTTGACGTAATCAACGGGCTCAGCGAGGAGTCGGGCGTCGCCCACTATCTCAATTCGTCGCTTAACAAGGCTGCCATCCAGCAAGTGCGCAAAGACGTGCACGAAGGGCGTACCAAGCTGCTTTATGTAGCTCCCGAATCGCTGAACAAGGAGGATAACCTCGAGTTCTTCCGATCGTTCCAAATCTCTTTCTACGCCATAGATGAGGCACACTGCATATCGGAATGGGGGCACGACTTCCGTCCCGAGTACCGCAACCTGCGCCCTACCATTCAGAGGATAGGCGTGGCTCCGATCATAGCGCTCACCGCCACCGCTACCGACAAGGTGCGCATGGACATCAAGAAGAGTCTTGGCATCGCGGACGCGAAGGAGTTCAGAAGCTCGTTCAACCGTCCCAACCTTTATTATGAAGTGCGGCAGAAGACAAAGGACATTGACCGACAGATAATAAAGTTCATCAAGCAGCATCAGGGCAAGAGCGGCATCATCTACTGCATATCACGAAAGAAGGTTGAGGAGCTGGCGGCTGTTCTCAAGGCCAATGACATCAAGGCTGCGCCTTACCACGCCGGACTCGACTCTGCCACGCGCTCGCAGACGCAGGACGACTTTCTCATGGAGCGCATCGATGTCATAGTCGCTACCATAGCTTTCGGAATGGGCATTGACAAGCCGGACGTGCGCTTTGTAATACACTACGACATACCAAAAAGTCTTGAGGGTTATTACCAGGAGACCGGTCGTGCCGGCCGAGACGGGGGCGAGGGCATATGCATAGCCTTCTATTCGTACAAGGACCTGCAGAAACTGGAGAAGTTCATGGAGGGCAAGCCCGTGGCTGAGCAGGACATCGGCCGCCAGCTGCTGCAGGAGACGGCGGCTTATGCCGAGTCGTCAATGTGCCGGCGCAAGCTGCTGCTCCACTATTTCGGAGAGGATTATCCTAAGGATAATTGCGGCAACTGCGACAATTGCCGCCATCCTAAGCTGAGGCGTGAGGGCAAGGAGGCGCTGCTCATCGTGCTCCGCTCAATACTCGCCATGAAGGAGGGCTTCCGCCAGGACTATCTGATTGACTTCATCAAGGGACGCGCCACCGACGACATCGTGTCGCACCACCACGACCGGCTTGAGGAGTTCGGACTGGGCGAGGACATGCCGCCTAAGATGTGGAACCCCGTGATACGCCAGGGCATGATTGCCGGCTACATACACAAGGATATCGAGAGCTACGGAATACTTAAGGTGACGGCAGCGGGAAGGCGGTTCGTGAAGAATCCCACCGACTTCACATATGTTGAGGACACCGACTTCTCCGAGCCTGCGGAGGACGAGACAGAAGAGTGTGGTGTGTCGGCCCTCGACCCAACGCTCTACAGCATGCTACAGGACCTGCGCCGCAAGACTGCCCATAAGCTCAACTTGCCGGGCTACGTCATCTTCCAGGACATATCGCTTGAGCAGATGGCTACGCTCTATCCCGTGTCGGTGGACGAACTGCGCAACATCCAGGGTGTGGGCGTAGGCAAGGCGCGGCGCTACGGCAAGGAGTTCTGCGCGCTAATCAAGCGTTACTGCGATGAGAACGACATAGAGCGACCGGAGGAAATGTTCGTGCGCACCGTTGCCAAAGACTCCATGACGAAGGTGAAGATTATAGGCTACCTCGACCGGCGCATGGCTCTTGAGGACATAGCCTCCGCACTGAACCTGGAGTTTGCCGACTTGCTCGACGAGATTGACGCTATTGTCTATTCGGGCACCAAGGTTAACATCGACTATTGTCTTGAGGATGTGCTGGATGACGATCAGGTGGACGATATATATGAGTACTTCCGTGAGTCGGAAACCGACAATATTGATGATGCTCTGGACGAGCTTGGCGGTGACTATACGGAGAATGAGATAAGACTCGTTAGAATAAAGTTCCTTTCGGAACAGGCCAACTAATGCTCCAGCCAATAACCTACCTGAGAGATATGCAATGGACTGACCAAATCAGAAGGGTGAAGATAGCTCTCGTTTTTGCAGCGGTGCTCATAGCCGTTGTGTCGCTTGTTGTGTCGCACATCCTCATCCGCGACCTCGCCCGTGAGGAGCACAACAAGATGGAGGTGTGGGCTGAGGCCATGCGCACGCTCAACCGTGCTGACGAGAACACCGACATCAACCTCGTGCTCAAGGTAATCAACGGCAACAACACCATTCCCGTCATCGTGCTCGACTCGAAGGGCAACGTGCAGGCATTCCGCAATATTAAGTTCAAGAACTGCGCCAGCCATGCCGACTCCATGCGCTATGTCACTGGCATGGGCAATGAATTGTTGGCGGAAGACCGCGACATACGCATTGCCATTGACGACAATCCCGACGATGGCAAGGTGTCGGGCGACTACATCAACGTCTGCTACGACGACTCGGTGATGTTGCGCCGCCTGTCGTCTTATCCTTATATACAATTGGGTGTGGTGATGATATTCGTCGTGATTGCCATCTTCGCGCTGCTCACGTCGAAACGCGCCGAGCAGAACAAGGTGTGGGTGGGGCTGTCGAAGGAGACCGCCCACCAGCTTGGCACGCCTATATCGAGCCTCATGGCATGGGTTGAAATCCTTAAGGAAACCTATCCGGACGACGACTTGATACCTGAGATGAACAAGGACGTGAAACGCCTGCAAATCATTGCCGACAGATTCTCGAAGATTGGCTCGTTGCCAGAGCCCGTGGAGACCGACCTGAAGGAGGTGATGGAGCACGTCATTGACTATATGGACCGTCGCACATCGAAGAAGGTGCAGATGGTACGCGACTTTCCCGAGAGCGACATACGCGTGAAGATAAATGCCTCGCTCTTTGAGTGGGTGATAGAGAATCTCTCGAAGAATGCCGTCGATGCCATGGGTGGCGAGGGCAGGATAACGTTAAAGATATTTGATGAGCCGAAGAAAGCCGTTGTCGAAGTTACCGATACGGGCAAGGGCATACGCAAGAAAGACCTGCGCAACGTGTTTCGTCCTGGCTTCACTACAAAGAAACGTGGATGGGGACTCGGTCTGTCGCTCGCCAAACGCATAGTGGAGGAATATCACCGGGGCAGGATATTCGTGAAATGGTCGGAAGTCGGAGTGGGGACAACATTCCGCATAGAACTGAGAAAATAAAACTCCGTTTCGGGTACTTGTGTTGTTTTTTTTCGCTATATTTCCTCTATAAAAGAAGCCCAATAATATTTCCCCCCCCCCCCCACGATGCACAATGCTATTTCGAATGTAAATGGAACACACGTTGCGTCAACATCTCCTTCAGACTATGTACAATGAGGTCTTTATTTCGCCATTCTATGATGCGCGATGCCAGACATGCGAGAAAACCTTGGCGCAAGTTTACACATGAAGAAGATGCAGACCACCGGAAGAGGACAGGTCTGGAGCCGTAAACGACACCGCTATCGGCTTTTTGAGGTCCGAAAAATCAAATAATTCCAATTGGACGTTGGTATTTGACGATTTTTATTAATTTTGCACATAGAGAACGTTTGTATTAACTTGATTTCTAACGCATTAAAGGTAATACATTTTTTGCATATACGCAAAGAAACGTTCTCTTTTTTGTCGCACTATGAATAATTCAGGCTAAAAAATGCGAGAGCATGATTGTCCGAAAGGCTATGTATGGATGTGGTCTCAACTTTTTTATAAAACTGGCGTATAATTCGTCTTTTTTATGTAAGTTTGCAAAGTATTATTAACTAACAACAAAACTATTATGAAATATCCATGAGATAAAAAATCACGCCAAAGCGAATGTAAATTGGGAATAGCATGCTACCTTTGTTGCGTATAACCAACATTGCATGATTATGACTAACGTTTCATTCCCTCAGTTGATCCAGCGAGGCTGCGGTATCGACGTCCATTTGAAGGTGGTGGTGGCAACAATTGACGGTGTGGGAATCCAAAAGGAGACTCGCTCTTTTAACACCTTCACGAGTTGTTTGACAGAAATGAAAGAATGGCAGTTAGCTAATGGTATATGCAAGCTAAGATTGAGAAGAAGCGAAAGGTTTACTTGACTGCAGAATTGA
>CALBYK010000185.1 GCA_937889855.1 uncultured Prevotella sp. | reverse complement strand
CTTGTATTTATAGGAGTTTCAAGAGATTGTTAAAAGATTTTCGTGGACAGTAGTGTTAACCGTTAATCTTTTCGTGTAATTGTCGTTGGTATATCCGTATAATCAGTCTCTTTTATGGGCTAAAACATGCAGTTTATTGAATTTGCTTGGTATAAAATATCCATAGACTGTTTATATTTTGTAATTTTGTCTTGTCAAAATACAATGCATTTATGGATGTAATAAGATTTGTAAAGGATTGGACACTCCCGGTGGCAATCGGCACTGGCATTGTCGTCTATCTGTTTTTTGCCCTTATACCAGCGTTTGACAGTTTCGCACGGGCTGCCGACCCGTTTTTCGCGCAACTGTTGCCGGTGTTCATGTTCTTGGTGCTCTTTGTCACCTTCTGCAAGGTAGACTATCGCAAGCTGCGTCCCGTGGCATGGCACTGGTGGGTGGGCTTGTTCCAGGTGCTGACGGTTGGGGCTGTCATGGCTGCCATAATATGTCTTAAGCTTACTGGAGACAGCCTGATACTTGCTGAGGCTGTATTGACATGTATTATAGGCCCGTGTGCGTCGGCTGCGGCGGTTGTGACGCAGAAGCTTGGCGGCAACCTTGAGGAGATGACAACCTATACGTTTCTTTCAAATTTCATTACCGCCTTACTAATACCAGTGTGTTTACCTATGATAAACAAGTCGGCAGACATGCATTTTGTTGCGGCATTCGGATTGATATTGTATAAGGTGTTCACTGTGCTCGTTGTTCCAATGGTTCTTGCCTATTTTGTCAAGCACCGCATGAAGGGGTTCTGCCATCGTGTGACATCCGTTAAGGACCTCTCTTATTATCTCTGGGGCGGCTCGCTGCTAATTGTGTCGGGCACAACCATGAAGAACATACTCCATGCCCGGACAACAGTTGAGTTCCTTGTTGTTATAGCCGTGTCTTCTCTCGTTCTGTGTCTGTTCCAGTTCGGGTGCGGACGTCTTATCGGCGCACGGTTTCGGCAGGCCGTGAATGCCGGCCAGGCACTTGGCCAGAAGAACACGGCATTTGCCATTTGGATAGCATGCGCCTATCTCACACCGCTGTCGTCTGTTGGACCGGGGTGCTACATCCTTTGGCAGAACATAATAAACAGTTGGGAAATATGGGAGGCGCAGAAACGCAAATGAAAAGGGACCAAGTCTATTAACGGATAATAGGCGGATAAATCAACGGGACATTAACGGGTGTTAACTACAGAGGAATAGAGTTGTTAATACCCATTAATGTCCCGTAATGCATTTTATTTCTTCTCAAACTTGAATGCCAGCGGCTCTGCCTTTGTACCTGCCGGCACCTGCACAGTCACTTGGTTGTCCTTGACGGTGTACTTCACCGTCTTTCCAGTGTTGAGCAGCGTGAGCTTGCCCTTCGGACGGTTTACTGTCCACGTTATAGTCTGTGGAGCCTCCTCTCCGTCCTCGATGGCATAGATGGCATATAGGGTCTTGCCGTTCTTCGATGCGGTGAACCATGTCTTGCCATCGTTGTAGTGGGGAGTTATCACCGTGTTATATATAGCCTCGCCATTACGGTTCATCCAGTTTCCTATCTCAAGAAGAATTTTCTGTACCTCAGGCTGTATTGTGCCTTCTGGCGTCGGTCCGACACCAAGCGCGAGACATCCGCCTTTTGCCACAATCTCGGAGAGGATGCCGACGACCTTTGTCGGCGACTTGAACTTGGCGCCCGGAATATATCCCCATGCATGGCTCAGCGTGATGCAACTCTCCCATGGAATATTGAGCTGTGTGGCAGGTATGCCCTGCTCCGGAGTCTGATAGTTCTCGTTCTTGCCGCGTATGGTGCGGTCGACACTGATGAGGCCAGGGTTGCGCTTGCGCGCCTCTACGAGCAGGGAGTCGAGCCCAATCTGGTCGCCTGTGACCCATCCTCCATCGAGCCACAGAATGTCGAGCTTGCCGTAGTCGGAGGTGAGCTCCGAAAGCTGGTTTTGTGTGAACTTGACATAGTTCTGCCACCAGTCCGGGTGCTGGTCAATCTTGTAGTTGATGCCGCGGCGCGGAGTGGCATAGTAGGGGTTCCAAAACCACTTGGAGTGCCAGTCGGGTTTAGAGAAATAACAACCTATCATAAATCCCTGCTTGCGGTAGGCATCAAATACCTCTTTGGCGACATTCTTGCGTGGGTTGTTTGCAAATGGGCCGTGGGCAATAGAGAAGTCGGTGTACTTAGAGTCGTACATGCAGAAGCCGTCGTGGTGCTTGGTTGTGAAGAGCATGTATTTCATGCCGGCTTTCTTCATTACGCTGGCCCATTGCTCAGGATTGAACTTCACTGGGTTGAGCGAGTCCTTGTGGCTCCAGTACCATTGCTTGTCTTTTTCGTAGTCGGGGAAGTGCTCGCGGCGAATCCAGTCCTCTGAACAGATAGGCCATGACTCGCAGCATCCTATCTGGCTGTAGAGTCCCCAGTGCATGAGCACACCGAATTTTTGGTCTTGCCAATGTTTTAGTTTCTGCATCACCTGCTGGTCTTCCGGCCACACATAGTCTTTCACCTCGGACTGTTCATGGACAAAGCTTTGGTCGCTTTTGTCCTGGGCTGAAACATAAATTGTCGAGGCAGCGAAGATGGCAGCGAGGGCTGCCAGTTTGATTGTTTTCATATCGTTTGTTTTTTATAGGTTTTTGTTGCATTTCAAGTTAAGCATCAATTTCCGACTACAAAATTACAATAAAATTTGCGAGTTCCCGTATAAAATGCTATCTTTGTAACGCAAAAGGATAGCACGCCTTGCCTTCTGATACCATTTCTTAGTAAAGATAGCAGATGGCGGAAGTGTGTCATCATTGCACAGAACAATATTTATAAACCTAAACCAATAAATAAAATGGCAGAAAACAACAACAACCAGCAGCCCCAGGGTCTTCAGATTGAGCTGAAGCCGGAAATCGGAGTAGGCGTTTACGCTAACCTCGCTCTCATCACTCACTCTTCAAGCGACTTCATCCTCGACTTCACTTGCATGCTCCCTGGTATGCAGCAGCCGCAGGTACGCAGCCGTGTCGTTATGGCTCCTGAGCACGCTAAGCGTCTTCTCATGGCTCTCAACGACAACATCCAGAAGTATGAGCAGCAGTTCGGCAAGATCAACTTGCCGGAGGCACAGCAGCCACGCACAGCTACTCCGTTCGAGCAGCCGGCAGAGGCATAAGGATTTGAAAGACCAAACAAAGATAGGGCAGGCGAGTCGCAAGATTTGCCTGCCTTTTTTAGTAGTTATACAACAAATAGCTAATGAGACGTTCGTTCATCATAATCTTCCTCTTCTTGTCTTCCTTATTGGTATTTGTGGCATGCACCGACCATGCTACTTCACGTTTTGTGGCAAGTATGGACACGCTGTATCAACAGAAACCGTTGGCAGCAATCGACTCTATAGACAGTTTTATGGCGAGACACGGCAATGTGTCGCGGCGCAACCGTATGACCCTAAGCTTATACAGGCTTAGGGCGCAGAACTCTGCGGATATTCCTTTCACGTCGGATAGCCTGGCAAAGGAAGTGGCTGAGTATTTTGACAATCATGGAAACACAAATGAACGCATGTCGGCATATTATGTGCTTGGCAGCGTGTATCGTGATTTGGATAACTTTCCAGAAGCACTTAAGATGTTTCATAAAGCAATATCTATGGCAAACGAAGAGAAAAATGATATTGATTACAGGTTGCTGTATAAAATTTATGGACAGAATGGTGATGTGTTGTTTCTGCAGATGGCTTTCAATGAAGCTTCCGTTTCATATAAAACAGCAGCGCAAATTGCGTCTGCAAATTCCGATTATTTATATGAGTTGCTCGCTCAAGAATAGGTTTGTGTGGTTCTTAAGATGCAAAATGAATTTAAAAAGGCTTATTCTTTAAGAAAGCAAATTTCTGAAAAATATTGGAAATTAGGATATAAAGATATGGCGACTCGCTGCCTGTTGCCTAATATACATGAGTTGTTGTTGAAGGGGAAAATAAATGAAGCACATGAGGATTTAATGTTGTATAGACGTCTGTCTGGTGATGTTGACAGTTTAGGTAATGTTGTAAAGGGGCGTGAAAGATATTATACTTTAGTGGCAGAATATAATGCTGCCATTTCAGATTATAATGAGGCAATTGCCTATTATGAAAAATCGATTAATTCCACTTCGGATTATTCTGAACGAGAACAATGTTTCAAGGGACTTTCTGTATTATATCAGAAATTGAATAAAATAGATTCTGTAGCTAAATATGCAAATTTGGCCCGAATAGCAAATGATTCACTGTATACGAAAATGTCAACAATAAGGATGCAACGTATGCAAGCTGCATTTAATTACAAAATGAAAGAGGAAGCGGAGTATAGGGCATTGATAAATCTAAAGAAATCGCATATGTTATTGCTTGGAGTTTCTATGCTTTTTGTGATATTTCACTACTGTCCACGAAAAATTTTTAACGCTTCAAAAAGTAACAATTTGATAGCTACCCATCAAAAATGAGGCAGAGTTGCTTATATTTACCTTCAGTGGCCTCTTCCTCTTTTTGTTCAACGAGCAGGTCACGCAATGGCATTTTAGTCAGTAATGCGGTGCTCAAAATTCTCAGGACATCGTATGTCTGTAGCTTTATTCCCAAAGTTTCCTGTACAATGACGACAAGGCAATATGCAATGATTGCCGCATAGATTTGTATTTTTACAGCATTCTCTGATGTCCCGTAAAATTCTTTGATGCGCAGATGTTGTTTCAGCCACTTGAAGAAAAGTTCCACTCTCCATCTGTATTTG
>CALBYK010000184.1 GCA_937889855.1 uncultured Prevotella sp. | reverse complement strand
GGGTTGCGACAGGGCTTCAAGGGGGAAATGGGTGCGAGGCTTGTTGTTGGATGTGGCAGGCGTTGGAACGCTGCCACACGGGGATTTGATAGTGCTACTTTCAGAAATGGTAGTTTCACTATTTATTATAGTGCAGCTGTCCTTGTTCGTCAGCGTTTCAACGCCTGACATATAATGCTGCATATCACTAATACTTTCGATATGTTCCTCTTTAACAAAAGGCATTGCCCTCGTCCCAAGTAAAGCATGGCGATAATATAAAGCATCGCTGCTGGCAGCTGACACGGCTTCGGGATGCTCCTTCATCCATTGGTATACAGCACGGCTGGTGCCGGCAAGAGTGCCGAGCACCTTTTGATTGCCGTTGACACTTAGCGTTATCATATAGGTGCCAGGTTTGTGACTGTCTTTCCAACGGGGCCAGCGTGTCATACGGTGCTCTATGGGGTAGCGCCAACCTATGCCCTCGATGTACACAGGGCGCTTTGGAGTGGGGATGCTATTGGGTGTTGACATATTTTCTTTCTTTTTATGGGCGACGGCGTGGAAACGCTGACGCACGAGGATTATTTTACGGCTACCTTTGTTTTTCCGAAAATGTACAGACCGGGGTAGAAACCGCTGTATGTGGCGGTGCCGGGCTGCACGTCAAGGATGCGGTAAAGCTGTCCGGCCAGGGTGACCACATGGAGCCTGGTGGCAACGGTGCTCTCTATGCACACCTGCTGATTGCCGATAGGACGCACAATGAGGTAGTTGGAACTGTCGTCATCACCATTGTCTTTTATGTCAGGCATTATCTCACCACCCTTCAACTCGGCGATGTTTATCACAGAGTGATTGGCAGAGCGTGTCTTGGCACCTGAAGCCGCCGGAACCATATAGGTGCGGAACGGTGTCACGGTGGACAAGGTTGAGGCATCGTCAAATGCCGTACCGTCGCTGTTGATACCGTAGATATCACCAGTAGTAACTTTCGTTGCAGCGAATGTGCCCCGGTGGGCATAGCCTCCACTTACAGTAGTTGTCATGTCGGTGGTGACGGGTATTGTGACGCTGCCGTTGGAAGCACTGTTTCCACTGCCTGTGCCATAGGCATTGAAGGTAATGGTCTGGTTGGCCTCCCTTGTTCCGAATATGTTGTTGTAGAACTCGCTCGACAGGTCGAACTCATAATACTGACTGCCAGGGAACCGCACGATATAAGGCACCTCAGCCGTCAGACGGAGATAGCCGGGATATTCGTGAGACTCAGCGGCATAGTAAGGATTCTCGTCCTTGTTGTACAGCCAGTCCTCATAGGTGTTGATGAAGAACCGGTTGGTGTAAGTATAGTTGACCCCTTTACACAAGGTAGTGCCTTCGGCATCGGTCGGAGCGAACAGCCCCTCCTGTGCCGTTCCGGGACGCTGGAAGGCAGCGGCAGGCACGTTGTTCTCCAAGTCCACCGTCATCAGTCCGCGGAGCCAGTACTCATGGTGCAGGGTATGGATGTTCCGCTTGGGGTTGTCCGTCTCGTCGTTGGAAGGCGAGCCATAGAAATGGGTTATCTCCCCATTGAGCGAAGCCTCAACCCTATCAGCCGTGAACGGCAAGCAGATGCCTTCCCATGCCCCCTTGCTACTCTCGGCATAACACAATGGCTTGCGGGTATACCAGGCACGCTTGTCCACGTCGAACGGTATAGGCACACAGAGGTTGTTGTTATAGCAAGTCGCTCCCTCGCTGTCCTCATTGTTTGGCGTGCGCTCCACAAGATGGAAGAGATCCGTTGAGAATTTGTCACCATCATCAACGATGTGATGTCCTTTTATATTTTCCTCCTTTGAAGTCTCGCCATAGTTGAGAGCCTTAGACACTACATCGTAAGCCTCATTCATATCAGCCTCATTGTTGCTTGCCGTATACACCAATAGGTTATGGGTGATATCAGCATCATCCTTCACGATAAAGTCATTGAACTTGGTGGCATTATCGTTTACCGGCGGATAGAAAATACTGCCTTTCATGCCTGTGGCGGCAGCGATGTCGTTTTGGCAAGTAAAGTCGATTGCCGTTGTTGAAGGCGCATGCACGTAGGTGCTCATGCTCCTGTTGTCATAGCTATATGCATTATAGTGGAAAGTGCTTAGGGCTGTGTCGCCATAATAGCCGGCGGTGCGGAACACACGGTTGGTCATGTAGTTGAGCTGATGCGATGCCATCACGCTTGGCATGGCGGCAGGCTCCGATTGAAGCGACTGACCCCAGAAGAGGAAGTCGTTCATCAGGTCTGCGCCAGCGTGGTTGGCGTTGAAGAGAGGCTCGTAGGCGACGGGCGTAGAAACGCCGTCGGACGAGGATGTTTCGTCGGACGAGGATGACTTTAGTCTTGCTTTGTCAACAGGGTGCGTCTTGTCGTGACGTGTTTCTGCTTGCTCGTAGTTAGGGATGTCGCTGTTCTTACCGGTACGGATGTATGTTATACCAGTGTTGTTGCCAGTGATGTCATCCTTGCGGCAGGCATACTGGTAGTCGCCGTTGGCATAGTAGTCATAGACATATTTCAGGATGTCGGTATCTTCTTTTGTTACAGCATCGGTATTGATGCTTGCACGATGGCGGGCACGGAGGTAATACTCATTGAGGTCGTAGGCCACCTTGCCCAGGCGGAAGTCCTCTTGAGTATAGTTGCTGTACGGAGTGCCGTCCCAACGGTATACGACAGGTGTTGACTCACCGTCATCGGACACCGTCGGTGCATATTCGAAGCAGCAATGGTAGTTGGCAATCTTGTTCCCATTGTCTTTTGTTGCCGTTTTGTTGGAAATCTTGCCCGACGACAGACCGAGGTTATACACATTGCCCGTTATCTCTTTGCTCTTGAACAGCGCATAGCCAGCCTTCACGCCGTTGATGATATGACCGTTGCCATGAAGCGTTCCGGCAAAGTCTTCCATGTAGGCACCGTCTTTAGCCGCACTTGCCAGAGTGAGGTCGCTTTGAAGCACGAACTGTGCGTTGGCACCATAACGGGGAGCATTGCTGTGGGTACCGACAGAGTCGATGAAGTTGACAAAAGCCGTGAGATCGCTCTGGTCAGACAGATAGATGCGAGGCTCTGCAAACGAACCGCTTTCTATTTTTGCCCTAATAATCGCCTCGGCAAGGTGGAGATTAATTCCCGACTTATGAGGATCCATGCGGTGGAAGTTGTGCACCACAAACTGGTCGGCGTTCTGCATGTCCACAGGGAAAATGTTGTCGAGTCCGGTAATGCTCACACCAAGTTGTATGCCATATCCGTTCATATAATAATATGCCGGAATGTCGAGATAATCCTCCGTCTTGTCGTAGTGACATCCTGCGAAAAGTCCCGTCCCTTCTTTGTCAGACTGATTGAACGTGTCGTAACCTTTAGCGGCATGGATATTATCCTTAGTCCACTGCGTGGCATCGTCGAACTCCCATTTACCCGTTTCTTGATCCTGGTGACGCTTACCGATACGCCAATAGTAGCCGTTTACAGAGAACGACTGGTCGGCATCCACAACCACCTGGTCCTTCTTCACGCGAACCCACTCACCCGGCAGAGCACAGTTCACCACCGTGATGTTGCCGTTGATGTCCGGACCCTTCACGTATTCGATGGTCAGGTCAACGGTATAGGTATAGAAGCGGGGCAGATAGCAATAGTAGATTACATCATCCCCAAGAGTAACCTCGCTTTGCTGTACCTGGTGATATTCGCCCGTCGTCTCATTTCTCGTATAGAAGCAACTGTCTTTGCTTATCTCCTGATAGAGGTCGGTCTCACCGTTCTTGTAGTAGTATGTAGTACCAACATTCAACTGACCTGTCACCTCTGTATATTCCTCGCCGTTCTTGGTGAACAGTCGGCTGATGGCCACCCTGCCCTTGATGTCCTCCAGCTCATGGGTGGTCTTGTTTTCCTGTTTAGCCGGAGCATACAGTACCAATGTGCCGTTACATGGCTTGGAGAGATGGTTGTTATAATATTCAGTGGTGGAGTTGTCGGCATTGTCCGATAGCTGGAACACAATCTTGGCATCGCCGTCGATGAACTTGGAAGGCAGTGTCGCCTTGTCGGGTGTGATGTCCTTCTGAACGAGGCCCTCCTGCATACTCAGGTTTGCCGAGAAGCCTTCAGTGGCATTGTAGGTCAATGAGTTGCCGGCACCCACGCGTAGCACGTATTTGCCCTTCAGGCTATTGCCCGAATGGTCGGTAGCCTCAGCGTCGTAGTTGCGCTTCTCCAAGTCGCACGAGTAGCTGTCGCTATGCGTCTTGTGCATCTTCCAACTGAGGATGTTTACCTCTTGCGACGGTTTCATGCCCGACAGAGCCACGATGCCGTCTTGGTTATTGCTGTCGAACAGCAGCGGCGTGCTGCCTGAGCTGTCGAAGGTGTAGCCGGTGATGTGAGCGTTGTAGTGGTAGTTGAATCCCGTGACATACCAGTAGTGCGCCTTTGCTCCTTCTTCGGGATTCAAGCCTTCATCAGTTATTGCCGAATAGCCCATCGGGAAGCAGTCGTCAACGATATAGCGTCCCTTGGTGATGGTGTATGGGAAAACGAAGTTGCCGGTTGTCTCCAGGAAGTCAACATCATGTGTGTCTGCTTCGGAAGGGTCATCGCCTTCAGTTGCCGTGCGCTTATGCACATTATCGGCATACACATATCCGCCACCCTCATCCTCGCGCACGTCGATGAGATTCATCTCAATGACACCATATACAGGGCCATAATACAGGCTATCCTTCACGCTGTTGCCCTCCTTGATTTCCTGTGCATTCTGAATCTTGAGCGCATATCCGGAGGCAATGCCAATCATATTCTTTGCCGTACCGTCGTTGCGCTTCTCAAAGATATTGCCGTCGCCCTTGTTGGCACCCTCCTTGAAGTAGTCGTCGATGTACTTCTGCTTCACCGCCATATAAGTGGTGGCGCTGCCGTAAGAGCCAGGAGCGCCCTTGCCGTCGTGCCACTCATCCGTAAACGCCACATTGGATGTGAGCGCACCTACATAGTGGATGTTGTTGGCAAGACCCATATAGTTGCGGGCACGCTTGGTGGTGTTGTCGGCAAGCACACCCGTAGCCGCCGTGATGTTGTTGGCAGCATCGGCAGCCCGGTCTGTGGTCACTACATCGTTGGTTACCATTTGAATCTCACCTACGCGAGATATAGAATAAGGAGTCTTGTCCCAACCGTTGGTGGCATAGTCGCGCGCACCGAGCAGCGAGAAGCAGTTGTCGGTGAGGCGCAGGATGTCCATACGCTGGAAGGTGTTGATAATCTTCGGACTCTCCACCGTGGCACTGGCAAAGCCATACCCCGTGAGGTCTGCGCTACGGAAGCCTTGGGCATACGACAGGTGGCCATCTCCAAACACGCCACCCTCGTTGTCGTATTCGTAGATGTTATGGTCGGTCTCATTGATATTGTCGGGCAAATTGCCACCCTTGAAGTATTTGCCAGCCTGGTAGATGTAGTGGTAGGCATTGTTCTTGTCCTTGTAATAGTAGCCAAGGAGGTCCTCGCCGTCGGCGATGGTCGCCTCTTTCATGCTCTGGCTGGAGATGGTGATGTGGTCGCGGTCAACGGAGCCACCTTTAGTGACTGTCGTGTCGGCAATGAGAATGGTGGTGTTGCCGCCGAATCCTACAGTCGTGCCGTTAGGCAAATATTTCAGATTTTGCTGTTCAAAATCCTCGTTGTTGATGACATTGTCGATATTGTATGTTGACGTATATTTCAGTACGGTCGTGTTGTTTGCCATCACCGATGAACCCTGTGCGAGCGAGTAGCCACCGCCATAGACAGCATCGCCAATATTGATGTTGATATCGTCCCAATGGGCAGGAGCATCGGTAGTCACCTCTGCGAAATAAGCGTCTTTTAATGGATAACCATCGTTTATTACTGTGATGTCTTCAAATTTGTTGGCTTGAGGATTGAATTTCCCAACGATTTCATCGTAGACTCCCTGTGATACAATGTCACCAGTAACGAGGTGTATCTCCTGCTTGATGGTCTCAGACGCCACATCCTTGCCCTTGTCTATGTCGAGATTGTTCTGGTCGGCGCGCTTGAGACGATAAATGCCCGATGCATTCGTTTGGACCTCATAGTATTTAGGATATCCCACCTTTACCTGTGTGGATCCCCATACATAGCCCGAATACGAACCGCCAGTGACGGATTTGAACACATGACCGTTGAAAATCTCCACGTTGGTGACACCGATGACATTTCCCTGCTGACCACCGCCATAGATGAAGTTGGCGGAAGTGCCGGTAGGCTCAAACTCGGTAGATGAAAGTGAAGGGGCTTTGCATGCCACATCTTTAGCCATTTTGATATGCGTGTTGCCGTATACATAACTCTCCATACCGTAGCCCGCTCCATACACATTCAGCGCGGAATAATCCGGGTTGGTGGCAATCAGCTCATTCGACTTTCTCAGCATCGCTTTCGACTTGCCTTCCAGCATGTCGCTCTTCAAGTTGATGGCAACATCGCCGCGCACCGTTCCCGTCTTGTAGCAACCACCATAGACATTGCCTCCCATATAGGCACCGTTCTTCTCTGCAGGCTTAAACTTGTTGTTGATATTAAGTATGATAAACGGGTGTTCAGAATATGCATGACCGAGCAGATATCCACCCTCGTGTGATACAATATCCTTGTAGTTGTAGTTGGCATTGTTGCAACCGCCGATAATCTTGTCGGTGATGGTAAGTCCGGCAGGGAATGTATACTCAAACACGTTGCCAAACATTGGTTCTTCTTCCCCTTCATCATCTGTAATGTCATTCAGTGTCACAGGGTACACGTTCATATTGCCACGGTTGCCACCGCAGCAGAAAGTGCCGATGACGCAGTCCTCAAGACCCTCGCCGTCTTTCGTGCTGTTCCAAAGGATGGTGCCCTGAATATTTGTCTCCACAGGCTGGAAGTAGAGGTCGAGCAGATGCGGATACACTAATGGTCGCTCCTCGTTCTTGGTAGAAAGCCAGAGCGTGCTGATACCCTTGTTCGACGGGTCGTTCACCCAGTCGATGGAATCGGCAAGGTTCAGTTCCTTGGTGTAGTCGTCCACATCACCGTTCAGCCGCTGGAACTTGTTCATGAAGTCATTATCCTCCGATGCCGTGAAGAGAGCGTCGCCATTACATCCCATGAACACACGTCCTATTCGGGTGTGGTTTCCAATGTCGATGGTAATAGCTCCCGTGGTGACATTGGTTCTGGCATAGGCGTTCTGCACCTTCTGCACAGTAGCCGAGTTACCGCCCCCATACACATCACCTTTGATGTATACCGTATCCGTTGCGGACACACCCTTAATCATGATATTCACCTTATCGGTGAGCGGTCGCCACGAGTTGATGTTCACAATCTTGGCAGCGTCGCTTGCAGCCTTGTAGGAAGGCATGTTATCACGCATCGGCACCGTGTAGACCAACGACTCCGTTTCCGAGTTCGGGTCGTTGGGATTGAAAGGATAATCCTCGTTGACGGTCACTTTCGTGTTGCCCTTTTTGTCGAGCGCATAGAGATAGTCGCCATTGCCGGCACCGTATACATTGCCGTCAATGCGTCCGCCATAGATATTGATATGCGTACCTGTGCCGCCGTTGTCTTTGAAGTAGCCGTTGGCGTCGAGTTCCACGTTGACATATCCCGACACGTCGTTGCCACCATAGATGTTGCCATGTATATAGATGTCCGAATTCTTGAAGGTTGATGATGAAGTGTCTTCATTCGACCCGATATTTACCTTGGTGCTCTTGAGCACATCACCCATCAGACCACCGCCGAACACGTCGTGGCAGTCGATAGCCTTGATGTCCACATTCGTAGCATTGACCGAGTTGTAGAATCCGCCGCCAAATACACGCCGACAGAATCCGCCGCCATTGCCAGATATATGGGTGTCGCCTTCCACCTTACCGGAATAGCCGCCACCCACGAAGTCCATGACAGAATATCCGCTTACGAAATGCTTGTATTCTTCGCCTTCCTTGATGTCGTAGTCACTGAGCGATCCGCGCTCACTCATCTCAATGTTCAGATGTGTGTCGCCAAGCACATT
>CALBYK010000183.1 GCA_937889855.1 uncultured Prevotella sp. | reverse complement strand
CTCAGGGCCGGATGCTCGCTCGCCGACTCCTGCAAGGCGGAAGACTTGAAGAAATATAAGGAAGAGCATCCAGGCTATAAGGTGGTGAGCTATGTCAACACCACGGCTGCCGTCAAGGCACTCACCGATGTGGTGGTCACTTCCGGCAATGCCAAGAAGGTGGTAGACACGTTCCCCAAGGACGAGAAACTGATTTTCGGTCCCGACTACAACTTGGGTTCTTATATCAACAGTGTCACAGGGCGCAATATGTTGCTCTGGCAGGGCGGATGCCATGTGCACGAACGTTTCTCGGTGGAAGCCATCGTGAAGTTGAAGAAAGAGCACCCAGGCGCCTTGGTCATGGCGCACCTTGAGTGCAAGGGGCCTGTGCTTGCCATAGCCGATGTGGTAGGCTCCACAGCCGTGATGTTGAAGTATGCCCAGGAACACGACCAGAAGGAATATATCGTCGCCACAGAGGCTGGTATTCTGCACGAGATGCAACGCACTTGTCCCGACATGAACTTCTATCCTGTGCCACCGGAGGTGAGCGAGGGCTCCATCGGCTGCTCTTGCAACGAGTGTGAGTATATGAAGATGAATTCGCTCGAGAAAATCTACAACACGCTGAAGTATGAATGGCCTTCAGTGGATGTGGACGCCAGCATCGCGGAAGACGCGGTGAAGCCTATCCACAGAATGTTGGAGCTGAGCTGATAGACAACAAAAAGGGACTGGCATCACTGCCCGTCCCTAAAAATGCATATAATATAACTTTATAAACTAAACTTGCGATTTCTTTACCGCATAATCCCTTAATGTAATAATTGTGTCTTTTGAAGATATGAAGTGGTATTGTCTTTTGTTGCTGCAAAGATAGCAATACATTCATAAGTCGATGATAACCAATGTTTCATAAGCAATAAAAAATCGTTCATGTATCATTTTTATGATAGAATGAACGATTTTTTGCTTTTAAAGGGGATTTTATTGGGGAGAAATCTCGCTGGGCTGCTTGCCGAAATAGTCTTTGTAGCATTTGGCGAAGTAGGAAGGGGAGGAGAATCCCACCTCGTAGGCTACCTCCGAAACGGTTTTTCCTTTTTGTCGGAGCAGCCGTTCGGCTTTTTTCAGTCGGGTGATACGCACCAGTTCCACGGGGGTGGAGCCTGTAAGTGCCTTGATTTTGCGATACATTTGTACACGGCTCAAGCCGAGTTCGCGGCTGATATCCTCCACGCTGAGGTCGGCGTTGGCCATGCTTCTCACC
>CALBYK010000182.1 GCA_937889855.1 uncultured Prevotella sp. | reverse complement strand
CGACGAAGAAATAGGTGCTTCCCCACTTGTCCTGCTTGAACATCTCAAGAGTGAGGGTCACGTACTTGCGGTCGGAGCCGAAGTCATACAGGATTTGTGCGTTTGTCTGTGCCTTTGCCTTTGCCGAGAACATGATGGCAAGGAGCAAAACTACCATTGCGGCGAGTTTGTTGGTCTTCATTGTTGTGAATTAAAAGATGAATGTTAGTGAATATAACTAATAATTTGCAAAATTATACATTTTTTTTGGAATAGAAATATAAAAAGCCCCATTTGCTTTTGTATAAGGTAAATAAAATGTGTGAAATGTTTGTAAATACAAATATTAATATATACATTTGTGATGTGAAGACAAAAGTCGTATCGGATGTTTCCGACCTCCGCGGCAAAAAATATATATAATAAATAAAGATTTAGTGATGAACCACAAGACATTTGCTTTGGGCTTATGCCTCGCGCTCGCCACGACGGCCGGCGCACAGACGAAGCAAGGTGGCATAAGCGCCCAGATGCTTCAGACAATAGAGAAGTCGCAAGGAAACGCGACAGTAAACAAGGCTCTTTTCAACGCTCTCGCGTCGAACAAGATTGACGACCTGGCTAAGAATTTCAGCAACAGTTCAACGTTCGACACCCATTTCAGCGTGGAGACCAAGGAGCAGTCTATTCATAACCAGAAAAGCTCGGGACGCTGCTGGATGTTTTCAAGCTTCAACGTGTTGCGCTCCGACTTTGCACGCCAGCATGGCGACTCGATAGTGGTGGAGTTCTCACACGACTACCTGTTCTTCTACGACCAGTTGGAGAAAGCCAACCTCATGCTTCAGGGCATTGTTGACAACGCCAAGAAGCCTATGGACGACCAGCGTGTGCAGTTCTTCTTCAAGAATCCTCTGAACGATGGCGGTACGTTCTGCGGTGCAGCCGACCTGGCTCCTAAGTACGGACTCGTGCCTATGTCGGTACAGCCGGAAACCTATTCAGCCGAGAACACCTCAAAGATGTCGTCGCTCATATCGTCAAAGCTGCGCGAGTATGGCCTGGAGCTGCGCAAGATGGTTGCCGACGGCAAGAAGGCTGCCGCTATCAACCAGCGCAAGACAGAGATGCTCGGCACAATATACCACATGCTTGCCGTCACGCTGGGTGAGCCAGTGAAGGAGTTCACCTACCAGTTCCGCACTAAGGATGGCAAACCAGTGGGCGAGCCACGCAAGTTCACGCCCAAGTCGTTCTACGACGAGGTTGTGGGCCATCCGCTTGAGGGCACGTTCATCATGGTGATGAACGATCCGCGCCGTCCTTATCACAAGACCTACGAGGTGGAGTACGACCGCCACGTGTACGACGGACAGAACTGGAAGTATCTCAACCTGCCTACCGACGAGATAGCACAGCTTGCCATCGCCTCGCTGAAGGACGGCAAGAAGATGTACTCGTCGTATGATGTGGGCAAGCAGCTCGACCGCTCGCTCGGCTATCTCGACACCAAGAACTACGATTATGCTTCGCTCTTCTCCACAACGTTCCCGATGAACAAGGCAGAGCGCATCTCCACGTTCGACTCTGGTTCCACACATGCCATGACACTCACCGCAGTTGATTTGGACAAGAACGGCAAGCCCTTGAAGTGGAAGGTGGAGAACAGCTGGGGTGCAAGCTACGGTGCAAACGGTTGCCTGATAATGTCGAACGACTGGTTCAACGAGTATATGTTCCGCCTTGTTGTGGACAAGAAGTATGTGCCTGAGACACTTCTGAAGGAATTCGAGCAGAAGCCGCTGATGGTTATGCCAGAGGATCCGTTGTTTGGACAGGACGACTGATATAGCAATTGAACATAGAAAAAGGACAATTATGAATACCGTTTTAGCGGCAGATTCATAATTGTCCTTTTTTTATGCTTTTTTTCTTTTGAGAAAATCTCTTCTCGAAGAAACTTTAAGAGCGGTAGCCCGTTTAAGGCTAACCCCGAATCTTAAATAATGTATCTTAGGCTACTTTACGAAGTATCTTAGGCTACTTTACGAAGTATCTTAGGCTACTTGCCCATGTATCTTAGGATACTTTTGCCAAGCAACCTTTTTAGTATTTAAATCTTTACACGTAAGTCTCGAGGAACTTGATAGTTCCCTCAACCTTCAATGTCTGTGTTGTAGCCGGAACGAGGATGCTCTCGCCAGCGGACAGTGAGATGGTGTTGCCCTCGTTGTCGGTGAGCTTGCCATCACCCTTGAGGCCGATGAGTATCACGAAGCTGTCGAGCTCGGAATAGTCGAGAGTCATAGGCTCGTCGAGGTCGTATACGGCAGTGTTGAAGTAAGGGCACTGCACGAGGCTCACGCCTTGGTTCTTCACCGGAGTATACTCCGTGCGGTAGTTGCTCTCCACGTTGTAGTTGATGCACTCGGCAGCCTGCTTGGTGTGGAGCTCACGGTAGTTGCCGTTCTTGTCCTTGCGCTTGAAGTCGTAGATGCGATAGGTCACGTCGCTCGTCTGCTGTATCTCGGCGAGGAAGCAGCCAGTGCCGATGGCGTGGATGCGGCCTGCCGGGAGGAAGAAGCAATCGCCCTCTTTCACATTGTAGCGGGATATTGCGTCAACGATGGTGTCGTTCTCAACCATCTGCGCATATTGCTCAGGAGTGATCTGCTTCTTGAGGCCGCATAGCAGCGTGGCGTCCTTGTCGGAGTCGAGCAGATACCACATCTCGGTCTTGCCGCGCTCCTTGCCCTGGCGCTTGGCTATCTCGTCGGTAGGGTGTACCTGGATAGAGAGGTCCTGGCGTGCGTCGATGAACTTGATGAGCAGCGGGAACTCGTTGCCGAAGCGCTTGTAGTTGTCTTTGCCCACAAGCTTGTCCTTCAGTTCTGCTACAACCTCGTTGAGCTTCTTGCCGGCATACTCGCCATTGGCTACGACAGTCTCGTTGCCAGGCACGCCCGAGATTTCCCAGCTTTCGCCTACATTCTCTTGATTGACGTTCAAGTGCTTGAACGGGATAATCTTCTCGCCACCCCAAAGTGTCGACTTGAGGAGAGCGTTAAACTTCATTGGTTCCATAATTTCTTTGGTTTTAGTAAATTATTGTTATAAGCCTTTAATGTAAATCAGACTTCTTAATATTCAATATCATTCGTAATCTCCGGAAGGTCAATTCTCCTCCCAAAACTGCGGCGTGAATATCACGAGCACGCTGAATATCTCAAGACGTCCGATGAGCATAAGCACCGAGCAAATCCATTTCGCGGCATCCGGCAGTTCGCTCCACGACATTGTTGGTCCGATTTCGGTGCCGAGAGTAGGTCCGACGTTGCCGAGCGAGCTCAGCGTGATAGTTATGGCATTGGTGTTGTCTATGCCCATGGCAATCATTGAGAACGAGCAGAACAGGCACAGGATGAGGTATATCGAGAGAAATGCCAGCAGCGTGACACGTTTTGACGATGGCACGTTGGTGCCGTCCACGCGCATCGGGAGCACTGCGTTTGGATGCAGCATCTGGCGGAACTCGTTCTTTATTATCTTCAGCAGCATCACGCAGCGAATGCACTTAAAGCCACCGCTTGTCGAGCCTGAGCACGCCCCGAAGAACATGCAGACGGCAAGCACCACCCATGTGACGTGTGGCCATACGGCAGGGTCGTCGGCAAGCAGTCCAGTTGTGGTGATGAATGACACTACATGAAACAGTCCGCTGCGCACTGCCGGCTCCAGTTGGTAGCCATTCTTCCACATCAGCTCAAAGGCGATGAAGCCCGAGAACAGAAGCACGATGAGAAAATAGAACCTGCACTCCACGCTCTTGAGCAACGTGCCGAGCTTGCGCTGCGAGGCTGAAAGATAGAGTAGAGTGAAGTTGATTCCCGATACGAAGCAGAAGAACGTCACGATATATTGTACCACCGGTGTGAGATAGCTGTAGTCGCTGTGTGTCGCGAATCCTCCGGTAGCCGCAGTCGTGAAACTGTAGTTGATGCTGCTGAACACGTCCATGCCGGCAAGCATCATGGCGAGGAAGCACAAGACAGTTATGCACAGATACACCACCCATATCCATTTGGCGTTTGTGCTCAGCCGGGGGTGGAGCTTGGTCTTTATTGGTCCTGTCGCTTCGGCTGCGAACACCTTCACGCTTCCGCCTACAAGTGACGGAAGCAGGGCTATGGTGAAGAACACTATTCCAAGTCCGCCTATCCATTGTGTGAACGATCGCCAGAAGAGAATGCCATGCGGCATCGCTTCCACATTGTCTATTATAGACGCTCCTGTTGTGGTGAATCCAGACATTGTCTCGAAGAAGGCATCGGTGAACGAGTGCAGATAGCCGCCAATGAGGAACGGTAGTGTGCCGAACAGAGAGAAAACCACCCATGTAAGCGTCACGACAAGATAGGCGTCACGTCTGGACAGCGTGTTGTCGCAGTTGCGTCCGAGGCATCTCAGCATGAAGCCAGACCCGGCTGTTATTGCCACGGAGCAGATGAAAGCCAGCAGGTCGTCCTCCTGGTAATACACAGATATTCCAAGACATACCAAGAGCATCATGGTCTCGATGAAGAGCAGCGACCCTATAATCTTGTATATAAGTTTGAGGTTTATCATAGAAAGAGCTTCTCTATCTTCTTCATGTTTATGTTGTGGCAGAACACCATGACGGAGTCGCCGGGACGAATCATGGTGTTGCCCGATACGAGAAATCCATGTCCGTCGCGCACGAGTCCGCCGATGGTCATGCCCTGTGGCAGTCCAAGGTCCTTCACGGGCTTGCGTGTTATCTTTGAGCCTTCTGATGGTATGAACTCCGCCACGTCGGCATTGGCAGTCATGAGGAATCGCACGTTGTGCACGTTGGCGTCAAGCATCATTTGGTAGATGTGGCTTGCCGCGATAGACTTCTTGTTGATGATGGTTCCGATGTCAAGGCTT
>CALBYK010000181.1 GCA_937889855.1 uncultured Prevotella sp. | reverse complement strand
TAAGAACAATGGCCCGGAGTTCACATTACAAGATGCTAACCTTGAATGCGCTGGTATTGGCACGGAGAACGCGTCTATTGCATCGGAAGAACTGACCAAATATCCCGATAATGCTGTCGTTTCCTTGGTCGGAACCGTCAGCGGAGCAGACAAGTACGGCTATGGCATGGGCAAGATTCGCGACAACTCCTGGAGCGAGCTGAAGTCATTAGGACAATGGAAAGAGGCGGAAACCACAACATTCACATTGACGGTCGGCGAACTGAAGACGTATGTCCAGTCGGACGGCAATGTGTACATCCAAATCTGGGACGGCACATTTACCAGTGCTTATGTAACGATTAATATAGCTACGGTCAGCGTATCTGCCGCCAAGATTGGCACTATGATGCTGCCATTTGACGCTGAAGTTCCAGAGGGTGCCCGAGTGTATACTGCTGACACCTATGACAACAGCGGTGTGATTAGACTGAAGTCTGTCGACGCTATTGCCGCAAACACTCCATATATTATAAGGAGCGAGCAGAACGTCTATACCTTCAGCGGTGTGGCAAATGCCGAAGAGTTCAGCTACACAGACAACTGTCTTACCGGCACTTATGAGGATGTCGCAGCACCAGTCGGCAGCTATGTGCTCCAGAATGGAAACGAGGGCGCAGGTTTCTATCGGGTAGTTGAAGGCGAGGAACCGACCGTGAAAGCCGGTCATGCCTACATCACGCTGCCTATAGCCGAGAACGCTCCACAACTCGTCTTGTCTTTCAACGATGGCGAAACAACTGGCGTCACTGAACTGCATAACAAGAACACAGCTGCCAAGACTGGCACATACAATCTTGCCGGAATGCGTGTTGACGACAATGCCAAAGGGTTTGTCGTAAAGAACGGAAAGAAGTATATTGTAAAATAAAAAAAACGATAGAGAATATGAAAAAGACATATAGCACACCCGAAATATCGGTTATTGAAATAGAGTCATCACCAATTTTGGCAGGAAGCTACACCATCGGCATATATGGCGATGCCGACAAGAATATTGACGTATTGTCGACCAAAATGGATTATGCAATAGACTATGAGGAAGACGACAATGCCAACGGCAGTAATTCGTTATGGTAGAAAGAGTGTTTTGACGCTCTCTCCTTTGTCGTTATTATAATTCCAATAAGAAAAGGTCTGCACCACATGAGCGCTCATGTGGTGCAGACCTTTTCTTATTGAGTAAAAAACAAAAGCCGACGCGGTTTACTTCTTGCTTGTCGAAGCCTTTTCGGCAACCGGAGCCTGCTTGTATGCCTTGTTCAGTCCGGCAATCACCTCGTTGGTGATGTCGTGTGTCTTGTCGGCATAGAGGATGTTGTCGCCAGCCTTGGAAAGAATGAGGCTGTACTTCTTGTCCTTGTTGTATACGGCGAGGAAGTGCTGGATAGAGTCGCGCAGGGCGTTGTTGTACTTCTCTGTCTCGGCCTGGAACTCACCGCTCAGACGCTGGTTGAGAGCCTGAAGGTCGTTGTTCTGCTTCTGGAGCGACATCTGTATCTGCTGCGCCTGCTCACGGGTGTAAGCGTTCTGCTGTCCCTTCTGCTGGAAATTGGCGGCGGCAGCCTCAAGAGCCTGCTGCTTCTGAGCCAAAGTACTTTGGATGTTCTGGCCCTTCTTCTGAAGAATGAGCGAATAGTCCTTACAGAACTTATATTGCGACATGATACTGTCTACCTCCACGAACGCAATCTTTGTCTCTGTGGGAGCAGCCTGCGCGGCAGCTGGCTGCTTGTCGTCAACCTGCGACTTTGACTTGTCGCAAGAGGTCATTGCCATTGCTGCCATGGCGGCAACAGCAAGTGTACCGAAAATGTTTTTCTTGTTCATTATTTTTATTTATTTTCAAGTTCCCAGTTTTACTATCTTTCAATTCTCAATACGCTCCATTGCGCTCGCGTGCCTCGCGATCCTGGTCCATAACGCAGTGAATGCCGAGCTTGCGCAGTCCAGGATTGTCGTGGACATGCTGCGACGAGAACTTTCCACCGCGCTTTAGGAGCAGCTTTATTGAAAGCAATGCGAACGCGATAGCAATAATTAACAGGCTTAAAAGCAGAAGTTTAATCATTTTTCGTAACTTTGTATCGAAATGAAGGAGCTATGCGCACCAACATGTCGGGTTATACCTTTTATATATATGTGCAAAGGTAAGGCAAATCCCCCGCATGACAAAATAAATTATTGAAAATTCAGATTATTATTGTTTCAACATAAAGAAATTAAGAAAAAAATGAGTAATTGCGAATTGAAACCTGCTCGCGTGTTCGAGCAGTTTGCTGAAATCAACAAGATTCCACGCCCGTCAAAGCATGAAGAGCGCATGATTGAGTACTTGGAGAAGTTTGCCGAGAAGCGCGGCCTCGAGCATGAAGTAGACGAGACTGGCAACGTGATTATCCGCAAGCCAGCAACCAAGGGACACGAGAACGCCCCGATGGTGAGCCTGCAGAGCCATATGGATATGGTATGCGACAAGCTCGTTGACGTTGACTTCGACTTCCACACCGATGCCATACAAACTTATGTTGACGGCGAGTGGCTAACAGCCAAAGGCACAACTCTCGGCGCCGACGACGGTATTGGCTGCGCGATAGAACTTGCCATCCTCGACAGCAACGACATTGAGCACGGACCATTGGAGTGTGTGTTCACACGCGACGAGGAAACGAGCCTCACGGGCGCCATGGGCATGAAGGCCGGATTCATGAAGGGCGAAATGCTCATAAACCTCGACTCTGAGGATGAGGGACAAATATTCATCTCCTGTGCCGGAGGCAAGACAACAAGAGCCAAGTTTACGTTTGAGCGTGAGCAAGCTCCAGATGAGTACTTCTTCCTCAAGGCTTCGCTGAAGGGGCTCAAGGGAGGTCACTCAGGCGATGACATCAACAAGAAACGCGCCAACGCCATAAAGATTCTCGCACGCTTCCTATACTTGGAGCAGGACAAGATGCACCTGCGCCTTGCGTCATTCAACTCAGGCAAGCTCCACAACGCAATTCCACGCGACGGTGTTGTTGTGTTTGCCGTGCCAAACGACGACAAGGAAACTGTACGCGCCGACTGGAATGTGTTCGCAGCGAATGTAGAGGAGGAGTTTCATGTCACAGACACTGCCATGGAATTCAACCTTGAGAGCACAGAAGCCGAAAAAGTTCTGCCAAAGGACACAAGCCGCCGTTTCATCCTCGCCATGCAGGCTGTCGACAACGGTGTATTCGCCATGTGCCAAGACGAGGCTCTTGCATGGATGGTGGAGACATCA
>CALBYK010000180.1 GCA_937889855.1 uncultured Prevotella sp. | reverse complement strand
TATATTACCAGGAGGGTATGGCATCATTGCCGTTCTCACTCTACAAAAGACTTTATTCTCGCAGAGTGGGCATGGCAAGGAGGCCATACCCTCCTGCTCGTTATTTTTTTGCAAACAACTCAAATTAGCAAAAAAAAATTTGTAGCAACCAATATATTTGGTTAAATTTGCAGATGAATGTAGTTTACATACGCCCCGACCAAAAATCAAATAATATCAAAAAAGACAACACTTAATGAGACAACTGAAAATCACAAAATCAATAACTAATCGGGAAAACGCCTCTCTCGATAAGTATCTACAGGAAATCGGACACGAAGAGCTAATCTCCGTGGAAGAGGAAGTGGAATTGGCACGACGTATAAAGAATGGTGACCGCAAGGCGTTAGAGAAACTCACCAAAGCTAATTTGCGCTTTGTTGTCTCTGTTGCCAAGCAATACCAAAACCAGGGGCTCTCCCTGCCCGACCTCATAAACGAGGGAAATATCGGACTGCTCAAAGCTGCCGAGAAATTTGACGAGACACGCGGATTCAAGTTCATAAGCTATGCCGTATGGTGGATAAGACAAAGCATACTGCAGGCCATAGCTGAACAAAGCCGTGTGGTAAGGCTTCCTCTGAACCAGGTTGGAAGCGTGAACAAGATAAACCGCATACTCAACCAGTTTGAACAGGAAAACGAGCGGCGTCCGAGCATTGACGAGATTGCCGACCAGACAGACATGCCACAGGACAAGATTGAAGACGTGCTGAAGGTGAACACACACCAGGTGTCGGTTGACGCGCCCGTCTCGGACGGCGACAGTACAAGCATGCTCGACTTCATGCAGAGCGACACAGAGCCGGCTACCGACAACGAGCTTGTCATGGAGTCGTTGCGCGAAGAAATAGCTGCAGCCCTGAACGTGCTCAACGAGCGCGAGCGAAATGTGGTAGAGGCATTCTACGGCATAAACCAGCCAGAATGTACAATGGAGGAAATAGGAAAGAAATACGGCCTTACAAGGGAACGAGTTCGCCAAATAAGGGAAAAAGCCATACGCAAACTCAAGCAGAGCACAAAGAACAAGGTTCTCAAGGCCTATCTTGGACGATAATTTTTACAAAAATAGAATAACAGAAAGACAAAGGAATGAAATTAAGGACATATTTAGCGATGGCTGCAATGCTGTTGCCTTCGCTTTTGTTTGCAGCGCAGAAGAAGACACCGGTCTACATGTGGGGACTGGTGACGTCGTTCAACGACTCAACTGTCTACTTTACCGACATACAGCTTGTTGAAGGCTCTTACACCGACAGCAAGACAGGATTTCTCTACAGCCGCGACAACTACTCATACCAGTTGCGCGACTACATGAAGAAGGAAGGATGCGCCCACCCGACATGCGTCACGCTGTATGCAAAGACACGCAAGGAGATAGAGAAGAAGTACACTTCTCTGAAAAAAAGATATGCCACAGGAGGACGCTACAACGTTAAATACATCACGTCCAACGACTTTTCTTTCTCACCTATCTCACCAAACGAGAGCGAGATGAGCGAAACTGCCAAAGCGCCTAAAAAGGCAAAGAAATCAAGAAAGAAATAGATGCGCTCAAAACATACATTCTGCATTGCAGAACATCTGTTGGACGTTGTTTTTGCCGAATCGGACACTAACAACGCCAGTTTGCTGCCGTCATTCGAGCCTTTCGCCGTAAAGGTGAACAATGACGGCCGTCTTGTTTTTAAGGACGGCACGCCATGCCCTCAGAAAGCAAACAGCCTCTTGTTCACCATTACAGTTGACGACTCGCTGATGCCGCGCCACAATAACGAGCGTGAACAGGTCGACACCTTTGACACGGGCAACGGCACGACAACGGTCGACACTACAACAGACGGAGGCTACCAGTTCATCATCAAGGACATTCATGGCGGCAGCTGCTGCATGCTGCAGACCAACCGCGACTTTACCGAGGCCAAATGTGCGTTGAACGGCAACATGGCGATGAGACAGTTTGGACTGAACAACGCACTGATGATGATGTATGCTTTCAGAGGTAGTTTCTTCAAAACGCTGCTCATACACGCGTCACTCGTCAGAAACAACGGATATGGCTATGCCTTTATAGCCAAAAGCGGAACCGGCAAGAGCACGCACACGGCATTATGGATGAAACACATAAAAGGATGCGACTTGATGAACGACGACAACCCTATTGTCAGGGTAATCGACAACAAGGCCTACGTATATGGAAGCCCGTGGAGCGGAAAGACACCTTGCTACCGCAACGTGAAAGCGCCATTAGGAGCCATAACAAAAATAGACAGGGCAAAAACCAACAGCGTGGAGAAACTGTCGCCCACAATTGCCTTCACACAGGTGCTGCCAGCTTGTTCATCCATGAAATGGGACACCGTTGTATACCGAAACACATACGACACCATAATAAGCCTCATCGAGACAACCCCATCCATCAACGTGCTCCATTGCAGACCTGACAAGGAGGCTGCATTGGTTTGCCATGATGCAATTGCCATAAAATAGAAGCTATAATAATGACACCAACATTAAATGCGGCGAGAAAAATAGAGGTTGAGAACAAGGTTCTCATTCCTGAGATAATAGCGTTAATAAACGAAGGTCACTCTGTCACTTTGGGACTTAAAGGCTTCAGCATGCGCCCTTTTCTTGAGGACCAGCGCGACAAGGCTATCCTTAAGAAGCCATCAAAGCTGAGCGTTGACGACGTAGTGCTTGCAGAAGTCGCGCCAAAGAGATATGTGCTACACCGCATAATAGGCATCAATGACGACGAGATAACACTACGAGGTGACGGAAATTTCAACACGGAAACATGCAAGAGAAAAGACGTGCATGGCATAGCCGTAGGCTTCTACAGAAAAGGGAGAAGCTCTGTGGACAGCACATCGGGACGCAAATGGCTCGTCTACTCTTTTGTTTGGACAAGGCTGTTTCCGATCAGGCGGTATCTGCTGTTCGCGTACCGTGTGCTCACGGGGAAGAAACGTTAGACTATACCATTATCTAAAACTTTAGCTTAAATATAAGGAATAAAAGAAATGAAAATAAAGAAAAACTTCACACTGAGAAACGTATGCGGCGAGAATATCGTTGTAGCAGAAGGAAAAGAGAATATTGACTTCACAAAGATTATCAGCATGAACGAGAGTTCTGCTTATCTGTGGAAGAATGTTGAGGGAAAGGACTTCACTTCTGACACGCTCCGCGACTTGCTACTCGCCGAATATGATGTTGACCCTGCAACTGCTGAAGCCGACGCTAAGGCAATAGCCAAGAAATGGAAGGAAGCTGGCATAGCAGAATAAAGCAGGCATCTAATACATTATAGTATATAGTATACATTAACCACATAATTGAATACGTATAATCCGACGAAGGTAATGTCAATAAAGTAGACACATCCTCGTCGGATTTCTTATTATATAGGATATCTTAGTTTAAATGGGCCTCTTTGTGTCACCCTTTCTTAGTGCAACACTTGGAGAGGTTAATATTTCAGCACCTTAGCGGCTACATTCTTGAATTGTGGCATTGTCTTGCCTATCGGGGCTCCTATGTATGTAGGATCGCATACTATATATTTCTTTCCACCTACACTTACAAAATCGCCTGGCACATCTTCATTGAAATACACAGCCGTGGCTATATGGTTGGGATAGTCAAGGAGAACGACATCAAGGCCGAGAAGATTGCGCACCAAATAAGAATAGAGTACGGCACGGTCCTCACAGTCGCAAGCTGGATAATAGAAAAGCTCTTCTACGAAGAACGGTTTCTCATAGCCAAATTGCTCTTGGTCGGTTGCATATTTAAATCCGGTCTGCACAAAATTAATGAGCAAGTTGGCTGCATCCTTCTCACTCTTGCCTTTCACCACAGGTTGTAGAGCCGACAACACCGAATTGGCAACACCACTATTTACCTTTGCGTTCACATATACACTATAGTCACATTGCGGAATGCTCTTATAGAATTCGATGAGTTGTTTCGGCACATCAGCAGCAACGCT
>CALBYK010000179.1 GCA_937889855.1 uncultured Prevotella sp. | reverse complement strand
GACCGCTGGATAACGGAGGTCAGGCGATACATGGTGCAGTTCGACATCATCTGCGATGCCGCAATCAACTTATAGTATTTTTACCCTATCCATAATAGTGCTACCTTTGGTTTCATCAACCATCCGTAGCACTTTTTTTATGGCAACAACCCAAACTTTCCAAACCATCATCACTCTCAACGCCCAACAGGCCAAGAATGAGATGGATGCCCTTCAGAAGAAGGTCGATGACTTGAAGAAGAAAAAGGCTGACGCACTTAAAGACCCTACCACTTCTGTCAAAGACATCAACAAGTTCAACAAGGAGATTAAGGCTGCCGAAGCCGCGCTGAAGGCTTACTCCGGCAGCGTGTCGAAGACTATCGACACCGTGAGCAACCTTTCTACCGCCTCGCTCGGCGACATAGAGAAGGCTGCCCGTGAGGTGCGGCGTGCCATGAAGCAGGTCACCAACCCCGACGACTACAACGCTCTCAACCAGATTCTTCAGCACTGCAAAGACCGCATGGATTTCCTCAAGGACTCTACCGTGCAGTCCCTGAAGGAGATGCAGCAGCTCAACCACGCCACTGCCAACTTGCAGCGTGTGCTCGGCAATATAGGCGGAGCATCGCTCAACGAGCTTACTGCCGCTGCATCCAAACTGCAGGAGGAGCTTGGCAACCTTTCGCCCGATACCGATGCCTTCAAGTCTACAGCCGAGAATCTCCAGAAAATCAAGGCACGCATCCGCGAGATCAACGACGCGCAGAAGGAGGCTAACCTTACTGTCGACAAATACGAGCAGGAGTTGTCTGCCGCCACACGCTCGGCTGCCGACCTCGCGCGTGAGAACACTCTTATCGACCGCACGCTGAAAAACATCAATGGCTCCAGCCTGCGTGAGCTCCAGTATTCTCTGAAGATTGTCAACGAGCGGCTTCTCGATGCCAAGCAGGGCACCGAGGCTTTCGATGCTTTGTCGGAGAAAGCCAAGGAGCTTCAGGCGCAGATTGCTGCCGTCAATGGTGAGCAAAAGGTGTCTGGCAGCCTGTTCGGCAAGGTTGTCAATGGACTTAATGAGAATTGGGGTGCCATCACGCAGATTATAGGTGCCGTCACCGGTCTCTCCGCCACTATTCGCCAATGTGTCGACAGCTTCACCGAGATGGACCAGGAGATGAACAACGTGCGCAAGTACACGGGGCAGTCAATGGCTGAGGTGGAGGAGATGAACGACGACTTTAAGCGTATTGACACACGCACGTCGCGCCTTCAGCTCAACCAGCTTGCCGAGTCGGCCGGTCGTCTCGGCATTACCTCCAAGGATGCCATTGAGGAGTTTGTCGACGCCGCCGACAAAATCAGTGTGGCGCTTGGCGATGACCTCGGCGACGGTGCCATCGACAAGGTGGGCAAGCTGGCTATGGCTTTCGGCGAAGACGACCGCTTGGGGCTGCGCGGAGCGATGCTCGCCACTGGCTCTGCCATCAACGAGCTTGCGCAGAACTCGTCTGCCTCGGCTGGCTATCTCGTTGAGTTTACAGCCCGTGTGGCTGGTGTCGGCAAGCAGGTCGGCCTGACTCAGGCGCAGATTATGGGGTTCGGTGCGGTCATGGACGAGAATATGCAAAAAGACGAGATGGCTTCCACTGCTTTCTCGCAGCTTCTCACCAAGATGTCCACCGATACCAAGACTTTTGCCAAGATGGCTGGCGTTGACCTCAATACGTTCTCCAATCTTGTCAAGACCGACATTAACGGGGCTGTGCTCACGCTTATGGACAACCTCAAGTCAAAGGGCGGATTCGACCAGCTTGGCAAGATGTTCGGCGACATGGGGCTCGACGGCACGCGCGCCGTGGCCGTGCTCTCTACTATGGCCGACAAAATCGACGACATCCGCGACCGGCAGCAGATTGCTACCGATGCCTACCGCGAGGCAAAGTCTGTAATAGAGGAGTTCGACACGCAGAACAATACCATCCAGGGCGATGTGGAGAAGGCAAAGAACCGCTTCCATGAGCTTACAGTCGAGCTTGGAGAGCGATTGCTGCCCATCGTGCAATACACCATCAGCACGGGCAGTCTGCTCGTCAAGTCGCTTTCCACGCTGTCCTCATTTACCGTCAAGTACTGGAAGGCACTGCTCGTCCTTGCTACCGGCATCACTACATACACTTTAATGGTAAAGGCTGCCGTAATCGCAGAGAAGGCACACTATCTCGTGAAGCTGAAAAACCAAGCTGTGGGCAAAGTCAACGCAGCCGTCACTGCTCTGGAGACTGCCGCAAAGAACGCTTACAACATAGCAGTTGATGCCAGTACCCACAAGATAAGCTATGCCACTGCCGCGCAGCAGTTGTGGAACAAGGTTATCCTTGCCAATCCTTATGCTGCCGCCGTTGCCGCTATGGTGGCAATGGCTACCGCGCTCACGGCTTACACTCTCAAGACCGACAAGGCTACCGAGGCACAGCGCGAGCTCAACAAGGCCGATGCCGAAGCTGCATCGCAGTGCCGCTCCGACATTGCCGAGCTGTCGTCTCTCGTCAAACTCGTGCAGGACAAGACTGCTTCAGATGATGCCCGGCGTGAGGCTCTCAAAAAACTGAAGGAGCAATATCCGGGCTATCTCGACAATCTCTCGCTTGAGAATATCTATTCCACCAATGCACGCAAGGCTGTCGACAACCTTACCGACTCCATTCTCGCCCAGGCTAAGGCGCGTGTATATCTGTCCAAGGTTGAGGAGCTGGAGCGGCAGAAGCAGGATGTCGACGACGAGTATATGAATAGTTGGTGGGGGCGTATGGTGCAGAATTTCCGCTCGCAGTTCCAGGCTCTCGGCAACAATATTGCTCATTATGCCGAGAAGGGCTACAACTCTCTCTCGCAGGGTTTCGACCATGGTCAGTTCCGGCATGGACTGCAAGGCTTCAAGGATGGTTGGAATACTCAGACGTATATCGAGCGTGAGGGTTATAGCCGTGGCAATGTCACCAACTATGTGCGCAACCACGACGCCGACATTCTTGCCATTCAGCAAAAGCAGGAGGAGTGGCTACGGCAATACCGTGAGGTTCAGAAGAAAGAGGCTGAGAGTCTTCAAAATATCCGCAAGGCTAATGAGGCTTTGGCTGGGTCGGGGCAGTCGTCTGACAATTCTTCAGGTGACTACAAGTCTGAGGCAGACAAGAAGGCGGAGGCTGCTGCCGAGCGAAAGGCTGCCGTCGCCGCCCGCAAGGCGGAGGCGGAGCGCAAGCGTCAGGAGGCGCAGAAAAACAAGGATCTCAAGGCGGCTGTCAAGGCGCAGCAGGCTATAACCGATGCCGAGCTTGTCGAAAACTACCGCCGGTATGCCGACGAAAATCTTGCATACCGTGACTTTATGAAGCAGCAATACGAGATTAAGAGCCGTGGCATTGACGAGCAGATTAAACTGTATGGCAAGGACTCCAACGAGGCGCAGACTCTCATAAAGAAGAAAACCGACCTCGAAAAACAGTATCAGAGCGACTTGCAGCGTCTTGATGACGAGGAGATTCAGCGTCGGCACTCAAGCATTGCCATGCAACTTCGGATGGCATATGAGCAGCAGGGCGAGCGCAAAGATCTCTACCTCAACGAAGAGGCACTTAACGAGGCTCTGTATCTTAACGAAATTGATATGCTCAAGCAACGCCAAAATCTCTACAAGAAGGACTCGCAGGAGTGGCTCGACCTTCAGACGGAAATTGACCAGCGTCAGTCTGAGCATAAACTTGAGCGTGAGCAGCGCAACAACGACTTGCTCCAGCATTACCGCGAGCAATGGGGCAAGCAGTCTGTCGAAAAAGAACAGCAAATCGCGCTCAATGGCTTGGAATGGTTGTATAAGCAGAAACTTCTCAAGGAGGAGGAGTACCAGCAGATGCTCAAGCAGATTCGCCTTCACTACGCCGAGCAGGAGTCTGCCGACAACCTCAAGAATTCCCGTGGCGAGCAGTTCCGAGCCAATGCGCAGTCGGCATACAACACGGCATCCAACAATGCCAAGGCACAGTATTCCAACGACCATCCTACGGGGCAGGGCATCTCCTCGCTCGTCACTTCCGATATCGACATCTACAAGTCTACCCTCGCCAACATCAAGTCGATGGAGCAGGAGGGGCTTGTCTCGCACGAGGAGGCTATGGCAGCTATGGGCGACGCTACCGCCGATATGTGCAATGGCATCGTGTCGAAGATGCAGGCCGCAATGGACGCCGTCTCGCCGCTCATGAGTGCCATGTCGTCGTATTACTCGGCACAGTCCGACTATGAGGTCAACGTCACCGAGAAGAAGTATGAGAAACTCATCTCTGCCGCTGGCAACAACACCGCCAAGACCAAGAAACTCGAAGAACAGAAGGAGAAAGAGGTGGCAAAGATTAAGACCAAGTATGCACGCAAGCAGGCTGCCATGCAGATTGCCCAAGCAATAGCGCAGACCGCCATCTCTGCCATCGCCGCCTACAGCTCCGCCATGCAGGGTGTGCCTTATCCTGCCAACATGGTGCTTGCCCCTATTGCCGCAGGCATAGCCACTGCCGCCGGCCTTATTCAGGTGGCTGCCATCAAGAAGCAGCAGAAGGCGCAGGAGGCTGGCTACTACGAGGGAGGCTTCACTGGCGGCACAAGCTACCGCCGTGAGGCTGGCGTGGTGCATGAGGGCGAGTTCGTGGCAAACCACCGTGCCGTCAACAATCCCCAGGTGCTCCCGGCTCTGCGCCTTATCGACGAGGCACAGCGCAACAACACCGTGTCGTCGCTCACCGCTGCTGACATATCGCGCTCACTCGGCCAGACTGGGGCTACGGTTGTATCTGCCCCTACGGTCAATGTCACCACCGACAACTCCGCCATCAACGCCACTCTCTCCGATGCCCGCGACGTCATCGACCGCCTGTCCTCAATCCTCGCCGAAGGCATCCATGCCGAGTGCTACATCGACGGAGAGCGCGGTATCGCCCGCAACCTCGACCGCTTCCACAAGCTCCAGTCAAGAGCCTAATCCTCCATCTTTCCATCTTTCCATCTTTCCATCTTTCCATCTTTCCATCTTTCCATGTTACATTGTACCATCAACAACAAGGTGGGCTACCCCTCCACCGCCGACAAGATAAAGGTCACCTACGCCAACCAGTACATCCAAGACTCCGGTTCCTACACCTACGACATCTCTTTCCCCATGTCCGTCCACGCCAACCAGTTGCTCTTCGGCGGCATCCACCGCTTCGACGTGCACAAGCGCGTTGCCGCCTTCGACGACTGCAAGCTCTACGCTGACAATCGTCTTTTCATATCCGGCAAGGGAACCGTCACTTCCGTCTCCGACACCACAGTCAAGCTGCAGATAGTCGGCGGCAAGTCGCGCATCAAATACAACTCCAACTTCGAGAGCCACTTCATCGACGAGCTCGAATATCCTCCCGTGCAGATTGTCTCCGGCATCGATGCCAAGCGCTACGCCCAGATGGGCATGACCTATGTAGATGCCTCCAAACAGCCGTCGCTCGTTATGGTCGACCTCACCAACGGCATCTTTGTCGGCGAACCGGGTGTGGCAGCCTTCTATCCCGTCTACGACGAGACCAACGACTGCACGTCCAACTACCTCTACGCCGCCAACTTCAAGAAACTCACTGTCGGCGGCATCAGTTACCCCACTGGCAAGATGGCTTGCATGCAGTTTCTTGCCGTGCAGCCCAACTTGCTCTACGTCCTTCGCCATGTCCTCCAGTCTGAGGGCTACACCATACGCTGCAACGACTTCAACCGTGAGCCGTGGACCCGACTCTACATCGCCTCTGCACGCCGCTCATGCCACATCAAGAACGCCTTGCCGCACTGGTCGGTATATACCTTCCTCGACGAGTTCCGCAAGCTGTTCAATGCCTCCATTGTATTCGACGAGGTGGCAAAGACTGTCGACATCACTTCCGTCAATGAACTGGCGGGCAACGGTGCCGTCACCTACGAGTGCCTTTCGGAGTATACATCGGAGTACGACGAAGACGGCCTATCCAATCTTGCCACCTCCAATGTCGAGTACCAGTTCGATGACTCCACTGGGCGCGACTGGCGCGAGTACATTCCTCTGTCCATGCTCCGCACTTATCCCGTCAAGTCGTTCGATACAGCCGATGCCATGACCACGGCAGCCCAGGCTATGACAACCAAGGAGCGCCGGCAGACAATCTTCAAGGTCGGCAACACCTATTATATATGGGCGATGCTTACTGGGAGCGGAGGTGTCCCCGCCTCCGGTGATGAAAAGGTTACCGAGCAGCGCACCATGTGCGGCTTGTTCAACCCCATCATGCGCGACAAGGAGAGCGACGATGCCGTTGACCTGAAGATTATACCCGTCGCCATGGTTCAGCGCAAGCGATGGTCCGGCAAAGACTTCCTGCACGTCGCCGACCTTATGCCAAACATCACAGTGGCGATGCCGTCAATGTCCAATGCCGGCGACTCGTCGCTCGACAATATGTCGCAAGACGACGACGGCGAGTATTACATCAGTGTGCAGGATGCCATGCAGGGTGCCGAGGAGACCACGTCAGAGGAGACCACCACCGACACCATGCGTCTGATGTTCCAGGGCATGTATGTGCGTAACCTTGGTACCGGCAATGTCGTCACGCGCGGCACCTTCGGCAATGAGGACACTCTTCTTCGCTGTCCCATCGCTCTGACCGACTACCGCATGTATCCCGCGCTTACCGGGCGAGGGGAGACCGTCTCGCTCTCTCTCGACAGTCTTCCACACAACACTGGCGCGTCCCTCGATATCGACTCACACAACCTCCAGTGCATCAAGTTCCTCACCGACGACATACCCGACCCCTCCAAAATCTATATCTTCCACAACCGTCGCTTCATTTGTCAGAAGGTGGAGCTTGAAGTGTCGGGCGAGGGCATCAGCCGCCTGAAGACTGGCTACTTCTACGAGATATTATAGTTCCCCGACAAAGTGCTTAGTCTCCTCATGCGCCACTTTTGATCTCTTCAGGTACTTGTTTGTCACTGATATGTCTGTATGTCGCGCTTGATCGCGTGCCACCACAATGCCCTCGGCGTTGGCAAGGTCGCGAATGCCGGAGTCCTTCAGCGAATAAAATTGGTATGAGGTAGGGAAAGCAAGAGCTTTCCTCACCTTCATCCATTCCTGCCTAAATCTGTTGATTGGAATCTGTTCCTCACCTGGTCTTATTCCCTTCCCGAACAGGTAGTTTTGTGAAGGGTAGTCAAACACACCCTGTTCAATCATTATCCTCAGCAGCGTATCATTGAGTGCAACGGTCTGCCCTTTGCGACTCTTTGCTACTTCTGGCGGAATAAAAACAGTTTGGTCTTTGATTGATATGTCGCCAATTTTAATGTGTCTGAGTTCTTCAGGTCTAATGAATGTGTAGTATTCCATAAGGCAGGCAAGATAAAATGGTGGGCATTTCTCGCGCGTGTATTCCTTCAGCCGGCGCAGATCTTCGGGCTTCATTTCGTCACGGAACTTTTCGTTCTCCTTCATCATGTGAATAGTTTCTATGCAGTTTTCCTTGATGTACTGTCGGTCCACAAGCCATGTAGCGAATGTTGACAGCCATGTGCGGTAGTTGTTGCGTGTTTTGGGTGAGCGTTCCTTGTCGAGCACAATATAGTCCAAAAAATCAACGGCAAAAGTCTTGTCAAATTGGTTTACATACTTTATTGGTATCTTTGCCTCCTCTATGTAGGACAGAACACCCGACAAACGACTGCGATAGTCCACCGCAGTCTTGCTCTTCAGGATACCTTTCTTCTCCGCTACCTTGGTGTAGTCGATATAGCGTTGCACCACTGTTTCCCATTTCGTGTAGCCGCGTCCCTTGTCATTGTTGATAAACGGGTTCCAGCCGGCAGTCAACTTTTGGGTGATGTTGGTCATGAGTACGGTAGCGATGTGTCTGCGCTCACTCTTTTTATATCTGTCGAGCATATATTTCTTGCGTCTGAGCCCGTCAATAGTAGGGTCGTATGCATAGAAGTCAATATAGCAGTTTTTCCCTTCATGTAGCCGTGGAAGGGTATAACCTACTATATCTCTTGTAGATAAGAAATTTTTAGCAGAAGTGTACATTTTTTTACATTGTTCGTCTGAAGACAACCAATGCCATTAAACAAAAACCGTCCGAATAGCGTCCGACTCTCCGCAACGGCCTATAACGAATAAAGGTCGAAATCCCTTTATGTAAAGGAAATTCGACCATTCTTTGTTGCGGAGGCAGGACTCGAACATGCGACCTCCAGGTTATGAGCCTGGCGAGCTACCAACTGCTCCACTCCGCGATATTAACCATAAAAATCTGCAATTTTGAATTGTTAGCGATTGCTGTATTTCTTAATTGCGAGTGCAAAGGTAGTAGTTTTTGGTGAAACGAGCAAACGTTTTTGCACTTTTTTTGTTAGATTTTTGGGGTTTAGTGTATTTAATTGATTTATATCATATATTGAGGCTAATGTTTAGCCACAATATTGTCGCAAGTACGCAGGAGTTTCATTACACGGAATTTTACTCTTGCTGATTTGCAGTCCTATAAATAACCGGTTGTGTACAATAGTTCAATGTGACGGAAGTCTACACCGATTATGTGCATATAATAACGACAGTAGCAAATGTTTCCTGAAACCAAGTGTAACGGAGCTCGGAAAAAAATAGTAATTTTGCAGTCACTATGAGTAAAAAAGACAGGATAATATCATTTCTTTGGCAGCACGTTTTGCTGTTTGTTTCGCTTTATGTTATGACCCTCGGCGTGACCGTGTGCGTGCGCTCGATGCTCGGGTCGAGTGTTATATCCACGTTGCCTTATGTTTTTGAGACAGCCGGCAAGCTTGGGCTTGGAGTGCCGGCGCTTACCATCGGACAATATACATATATAATGAACGGCCTGCTTGTTGTAGGGCAGATATGCGTGCTGAGGCGGCGGTTTGAGGCGGTGCAGCTGTTCCAGCTGCTTGTGGGCTTTGTGTTCGGCTCTCTCATCGATGTGAACATGCTGCTCACCACATGGCTTGCGCCCGCTGCGCTATTGGAAAAGATTGTCAGCCAGGTGGCAGGCTGCACCATATTGGGCTTGGGCATAGCCTTTGAGGTGCGCTGCGGGTCGGTGACGATGCCGGGTGAGGGATTTCCGGTTGCCATAAGCGCGGTGACGGGAATGGAGTTTCCAAAGGTCAAGATTTGTGTTGATACGGGTTTGGTTGCGCTGGCAGTGGTGTTCTGTTATGTGTTCTTCGGTGCGTGGCAATGGTATATTGTAGGCATAGGCACGCTGTTCGCCATGGTGTATGTTGGAATGGTTGTGCGCACGGCGGGCAAGCATCTCGGCTGGTTTGACCGCACGCTCGCCTACAGGCCCGGCTTCCGCCGCTATGTCTATGGCCTGGCACGTCTTGTGTATGGAAAGATAAAGAAATAGCCCAATGTTAAGTAAGGTTGAAAAAAGGAGAGATTGGGTAAAATATAGTTGAATTATTTGCGTGTGTGGAATTATTGACGTAATTTTGCACACGCGTTTTTGTGTGTGCAAGTCAATTTGCATAAACACTGAATATATAAAATAAGGTAACAAGAAAATAAAGAAAACCAAGGTATAAATATCTATGTCAATATCCAAGACTCGACAAAAACTCGTTGATGTGGCACGCCAGCTGTTTGCCAAGAACGGCATCGCCAATACTACAATGAACGACATTGCGGTGGCGTCGGGAAAGGGGCGCCGCACACTCTACACTTACTTCAACCGCAAGGAGGATGTCTATTCTGCTGTGATAGAGTCGGAGTTGGAGCGTCTGTCTGACAAGCTCGACGAGGTAGCGGCAATGAAGATGCGTCCGCAGGATAAAATCATAGAACTCATCTACACCCATCTGAGCATGATACGCGAGACGGTGGTGCGCAACGGCAACCTTCGTGCCGAGTTTTTCCGCAATATATGGATGGTGGAGAAGGTGCGCAAGAAGTTTGACGAGGACGAGATAGAGCTGTTCCGCAAGGTCTACAACGAAGGCAAGGCCGATGGAGAGTTTGACATCGACAACGTGGACCTTGTGGCGGACATCACCCATTATTGCATCAAGGGGCTGGAAGTGCCGTTCATATACGGACGCATAGGCCACGGCATGACCGAGGAGGCCTCAAAGCCGCTTGTGGCAAAGGTGGTGTATGGAGCGCTCGGAAAGAGAATAAACCAAGAAATGACGAAATAAGTAAACTTATTAATTAATAATAAAAAGAAACAATGGGATTATTAACAGGTAAGACTGCCATCATCACTGGTGCAGCCCGCGGCATCGGAAAAGCTGTCGCAATGAAATTCGCCCAGGAAGGCGCAAACATCGCATTCACAGACCTCGTGCTCAACGACGACATGGCGGCTGGTCTTGAGGCCACCCGCAAGGAGATTGAGGCTCTCGGCGTAACCTGCCGCGCTTATGCAGGCAACGCTGCCAACTTTGAGGAAACCGACAAGGTGGTGAAGCAGATTCACGCCGACTTCGGCTCTGTTGACATCCTTGTCAACAACGCCGGCATCACAAAGGACGGACTTATGCTCCGCATGTCGGAGGCTCAGTGGGACGCAGTGCTGAACGTCAACCTCAAGTCGGCATTCAACTTCATTCACGCTTGCTCGCCGATTATGCTCCGCCAGCGCAGCGGCTCCATCATCAACATGGCTTCTGTTGTAGGCGTTCACGGCAACGCCGGCCAGTGCAACTATGCCGCGTCAAAGGCTGGTATGATTGCCCTCGCAAAGTCAATCGCCCAGGAGCTCGGTCCTAAGGGTGTCCGCGCCAACGCTGTAGCCCCTGGCTTCATCGAGACAGCCATGACAGCACAGCTTCCTGAGGAGATACGCAAGGACTGGATGAAGAAGATTCCTCTCCGTCGCGGCGGCAAGCCTGAGGACATCGCCAACGTGTGCTGCTTCCTCGCATCCGACATGGCAAGCTACGTGAGCGGTCAGGTTATCCAGATTGACGGTGGCATGAACATGTAACGTGTGCACGGCATATACACATTAAACGGCGATAGAGACAATGGAGACAAAGGGCACAGCCCAATGTTGTCTCTGTTGTCTCTATTGTCGTTTATATATATCAATAAACAAACACAACACGTTATGAACGTAGTCTACGAGGACAACCACATCATTATAGTCAATAAAGAGAGCGGCGAGATAGTGCAGGGCGACAAGACCGGCGACACTCCGCTCTCAGAAACGGTGAAACAGTATATAAAGGAAAAGTACAACAAGCCGGGCAACGTGTTTCTCGGTGTCGTCCACCGCCTGGACCGGCCCGTGAGCGGACTCGTTGTCTTTGCCAAGACATCGAAGGCTCTCTCGCGCCTTAACGACATGTTCCGCACGGGCGACGTGCACAAGACCTACTGGGCTGTCGTCAAGCGCCGCGACATAGCTCCCGAGGCGACGCTCACCGACTGGCTCACGCGCAACGAGCGGCAGAACAAAAGCTATGCCCATGAACGTGAGGTGCCAGGCTCCAAGAAGGCTGTGCTTAAGTATAAGGTGCGCTCTGTGTCTGACAACTACATGCTTCTCGAAGTGAGCCTCATGACCGGGCGCCACCACCAGATACGCTGCCAGCTTGCCCATATGGGTTGTCCAATCAAGGGCGACCTGAAGTATGGCTCGCCGCGCAGCAACCCTGACGGCAGCATCTCGCTCATGTCGCGCCGCGTGGAGTTTGTCCACCCCGTGTCGAAGGAGACGATAGTGGCTGAGGCTCCCGTGCCAAACGACCGTCTGTGGCAAGCTTTGGGAGGTGTCGGGCGGTAGCTTGACACAACGCGAGTATAAAAGCGATAACAACAATTCAATAACGTGCCGGACCCCGGCACTTCCAATGATGAACCGTACATTCCAACATAAGATATCCGTGCAGGCACTTGCTACGCTGCTGACTCTCGCGGCATGCGCGCTGTTGTGCTTCCTCAACCGCACCGGACTTACTCCGGTCTTCGGCCTTGTCTGCCTGATGCTTGGTGCAGCTGCCGTCGACAGGATGATACATTCCGAGTATGTGATGACCCAAGACAACCACCTCGCCATATTACGTGGCCGTCTGGCGAGGCCACTTGTCATAAACATCGACGAGATAGTGGCAGTGCGCCCGGTGCGTGGAGCGTTGCTCGTGGCGCCCCACGTCATCATAGAGTATGGCATGGGACATGTCACCTCGGTGCAGCCTGCCGACACGACAGGCTTTATTAAGGAGATAAAACGCAGACAAAAATGAAATCAAGCATTACACATCATATATATGCATTGTTGGCAGCGTTGCTGTTTGCCTTTGGTACGGTACACGCGCAGGAGACAATAGAAATTGACGACGAGCCTACAGGACAAGACTCGCTCGTGGTTGACACATTCTCCGTCGGCCAGCGGTCGTTGCCATGGCCCCAGACCGTGCGCATGCACATAGACCAATTGCTTCAGAACGACATGTTCAGCACGTCACAGGTGGCGCTCATGGTTTACGACCTCGACGCCGACTCTGTGCTCTATGCCCACAACGAGCGGCAGCTTATGCGTCCGGCGTCAACGATGAAGGTTATAACAGCCATAACCGCCATCGACAAGCTCGGCGGCAGCTACCGTTTCAAGACCGAGCTGTGTTATACGGGTGAGGTGAGCGACCGCACGCTACGGGGCAACGTCTATTGCGTCGGTGGCTTTGACCCGCGTTTCAACAACGATGACATGCGGGCCTTTGTGGAGGGCATACGCAAGATGGGGGTAGACACCATACGCGGCAACATATATGCCGACAAGTCGATGAAGGACCGCGACTCGCTGGGCAACGGCTGGTGCTGGGACGATGACAACCCCGTGCTCTCGCCATTGCTCATAAGCCGCAAGAACGTCTTCGTGAAGCGGTTTGCCGACGAGCTGCGTGAGGCCGGCATCGTGGTGGACGCATCCTTGGGCGAGGCACGCCGGCCTGAGGATGCCTATTGCATAACGAGCCGTTTCCACTCCATCGACCAGATACTGATGAGGATGCTCAAGGAGAGCGACAACCTCTATGCCGAATCGATGTTCTACCAACTTGGAGCCTCTGCCGGCAACCGTCCGTCAACGGCAAGAAATTCCGCCGCAGTCGTGGAACGGCTTGTAAGCAAGGTGGGGCTCAACCCGCGCCGCTACAGCATTGCCGACGGCTCCGGGCTCTCGCTCTACAACTATGTGTCCGCCGAGCTTGAGGTGCGTCTCCTTCGCTACGCCTTTCAGAACAGCAACATCTACCTGCACCTGCATCCCGCCCTGCCCGAGGCAGGCGTTGACGGCACTCTACGATCGCGCATGCGCGGCACGTTCACCCAAGGCAACGTGTTCGCCAAGACGGGCACCGTCACGGGCATCTCTTCACTTGCCGGCTACTGCACGGCTGCCAATGGCCACCGTCTTGCCTTCTCCATCATCAACCAGGGGGTGATGCACCGCAGCAACGGACGCGCCTTCCAGGACCGTGTATGCACCGTACTTTGCCAACCATAGGAGGTGCTGGGCGAGAGCTCAGCACACTGTCAATATAAGCGTTGGGCAGGAACTCAACGCCTCCAAGCATTATGAAGAATATATCATCTCTTGTCGAGCACCTTCTCGCCTCGACATCCCTCAAGGGCGACCTTCTTACCACCGTCACGCTTCTCGCCCTCAGTCTTGCGGTGGCACTCCTTGCATGGCTTGTCTACATGTTCTGCCTGAAGGTGCTGTCGCCGGTAATCGTGCGCATAACGCGCAAGACAGAGGTCGCGTGGGACGACTATCTGCTCAATACCCAGGTGCTGCGCTCGGCTTGTAATGTGGTCCCGGCTGTCATTGTGTGGAAGCTGATGCCACCGCTGTTTGCCGCTTATCCATTGGCGCAAGACCTTATTGTCAAGGCAACGGCCATATACATTACCGTTGCCATGATGCGCCTTGCCGTCTCATTCATAGCGTCGTTCAAGCTGTTCGACTCCGACAAGGAGCACCGCACGGCTGCCCAGCAATACTTCCACTCGTTTTGCGGAGTGCTTAAGATCGTGGTGCTCTTCCTCGGCATCATCGTCATCATATCCATCGTCATCGACCGTAGTCCGCTGACGCTGCTCGCCGGACTCGGCGCCACGTCGGCTGTGCTCATGCTCGTGTTCAAGGACTCCATAACAGGGCTCGTGGCCGGCATACGCCTGACGAGCAACAACATGGTGCGTAAGGGCGACTGGATAACAATGGACAAGGCAGGGGTGAACGGCATAGTGGAGGACATAACGTTGTCCACCGTGAAGGTGCGCAATTTTGACCAGACCATCGTCACCGTGCCACCGCAGAAACTCATCGAGGACTCGTTCCAAAACTGGCAGGGCATGCGCGAAGGCGAGGGACGGCGAGTCAAGCGCGCTCTGTACATCGACTTCCGCTCAATAGCCGTAGCCGACGGCGGGCTTAAACGGCAACTTGCCGACTCGGGACTTCTCCGGAAAGAGGAGATGCGTGGCGAGGCGGTAAACCTGACGCTCTTCCGCAGGTACGTGGAACGCTGGCTGTCGGGGCGAGACGACGTGGTGTCGGGACTAACTTTCTTCGTGCGGCAGCTGGAGCCTACGCCCAACGGGCTGCCTATAGAAATATACTTCTTTCTCAAGCAGAAGGAGTGGAAGTCCTACGAGCATCATCTCGCCGAGATAATGGAGCATGTGTATGCGCTCGCGCCGGTGTTCGGGTTGAGGATATACCAAAGGATATAAAAAAACAATCAGAGAAAAAGTGTTGCAAGACGAACTAATATATCAGATAAGGCAGAGTTTCGGCTTTGAGCCGACGCTCGAGCAAAACCACGCACTCATAACTTTTGCCGAGTTCATCACCGACAGCGACGACCGTGCGGTGATGATACTTCGTGGCTCGGCAGGCACAGGCAAGACATCGCTCTCTGGTGCCATAGTGCGCACTATGCGCGGGCTCAAGCAGCATGTAGTGCTGCTTGCGCCTACGGGCCGTGCCGCCAAGGTGTTCTCTGTCAACTCCGGCACACCTGCCTCCACCATACACCGCCGCATATACAGGCAGAAGTCGATGGAGGGTGCGTTCTCGCTGGCTCCTAACATGATGGCCGACACGCTCTTCATGGTGGACGAGGCGTCGATGGTTGCCAACGAGGGACTGCCCGGCGCGGTGTTCGGCACGGGCTGCTTGCTCGACGACCTTGTGCAGTTTGTCTATTCGGGACGCAACTGCCGGCTCATGCTCATTGGCGACAAGGCACAGCTGCCGCCGGTGGGCGAGGAGGAGTCGCCCGCGCTCTGCTCCGACTTCATTGAGGGCTTTGGGTTGAAGGTTTACGACTGCGACCTGAAGGAGGTGCTGCGCCAAAGCCAGGAGTCGGGCATCCTCTACAATGCCACAGTGATAAGGCAGATGATAACTCATGACGAGGCAACGGAATTGCCGAAGATTCGCTTCCGGGGCTTTGCCGACATCGTGTGTGTGCCGGGCGACGAGCTTATAGAGTCGCTGTCAACAAGCTACTCGCAGGTGGGCATGGACGAGACGATGGTGGTGACGCGTTCAAACAAGCGTGCCAATATCTACAACCAGGGCATACGCAACCAGGTGCTGTGGCGCGAGGAGGAACTCACGTCTGGCGACTGGCTAATGATAGTGAAGAACAACTATTATTGGACGGAGAAAGCCAACAAGGGAGCCGCAGGTATAGCCAAAGGTGGTGCAGGGCGCGTGCCCGACACGGCGCAGGTTAATGGTAATTTGCCATCGTTCATTGCCAACGGCGACCGTGCCGTCATACAGCGCGTGCGCAACCGCCGCGACCTCTACGGCTTCCACTTCGTCGACCTTTGGCTGCAATTCCCCGACTACGACAACTACGAGTTGCAGGTTACCGCCCTCACCGACTCGCTCTCAACCGAGGCTCCCGCTCTTACGCGCGAGCAAAGCGAGCGTCTCTTCGGGCAAGTGATGCTTGACTATGCCGACGTGCGCACCAAGCCCGAGCGCTACAAGAAACTCAGGGAAGACCCCTACTACAACGCCCTGCAGATAAAATACGCCTATGCCGTGACTTGCCACAAGGCGCAGGGCGGACAGTGGGCGCACGTGTATGTGGACCAGGGCTACATGACCGACGAGATGCTCACCCCCGACTACATACACTGGCTCTACACCGCCTTCACGCGAGCCACCGAGAAGCTGTTTCTCGTCAATTGGCCGAGGACGCAGACAGAGGAATAAAGGCTGTCTGCATTACAGAGCATTGGAAGAAGGCTTACAAAGTCCTTGTAGCGTCATTGCCAAGCTCTTGTAGCGTCATTACCAAGCCTTTGTAGCGTCATTACCAGGCCTTTGGGTAATAGCTCATAGCGAGTTTTCTGGCACAAGTGCGTGCCGTTTCTTGCCATGAAGTGACAGATGTGATACATTTTATCTCGTAAAAATAAAAAAAAAGAAACTGAAACATTTATATGAAAAATTCCATTTTAGTACAACCGGTTCCTGATGTCTTTGCCAGTGAAGAGTCGAAGAACGACTTCTTCATGCGGCGTGCGATAGCTCTCTCTGAAAACAGTGTCCGTAACGGAGGCGGTCCTTTTGGGGCCGTGATTGTCAGAGGCGGTGAGTTGGTTGCCGAAGCGTCCAACAGTGTGACACTTGATAACGACCCTACGGCACATGCAGAGGTGAATTGCATACGTCTGGCGACACGGAATCTTGGAACATTCGACCTAGCAGGATGCGACATATACACATCGTGTGAGCCTTGCCCAATGTGCTTGGGGGCGATATATTGGGCACATCTTGACCGCATATTCTATGCTAATGACCGCAAGGATGCCGCTGGCATAGGATTCGACGACGACTTTATATATCAGGAAATCGCATTGCCTCCGGCAAAGCGGCACAAAACGATGGCACGCATACTCGGAGCTGAGGCTATGGGGGCGTTCCGTATGTGGACAGCGAACACTGAAAAGACTGAATATTAAGTATTAACTCAAGTTTCGGATTTAGTGAATTGGCTGCGCCGAGCGCAGCCAATTCACTAAATCCGAAACTTCAAGTATTAAGAATAGAAGGCTTTGCTGTAGTCGTGGATTTTCTTGTGCTGCTGTGTGGCTTAATTATCTTTAACTACAGCATGTCTGTAGATTGCAGCTTTTTGCTTAATTTTGTAATCGGGTAGGGGACGTAAGTGTGTTTGTCCCCATTTCTACTTTAACGAAACAAATAAGATGAGAATATGAGGAATATGTTTAAAAGTGCTTTGCTCTTTGCTGTAATGGCAATGGCGGCAAGCGTGGTGTCGGCACAGGACAAGGTTGAGGGCGGCAATGTGGCGTCAAGCCAGCAGCAGGCTGCCGATCTCGACGCCAAGTATGCCACAACACTTCTTAAGACGGGAGTTGAGGCTCCGGAGATAGCGCTGAAGACCATCGACGGCAAACCGTTCTCGCTGAAGAGTCTGCGCGGCAAGTATGTGGTGCTCGACTTTTGGGCTTCATGGTGTCCCGACTGCCGCAAGGACGCGCCTAATGTTGTGGCTATGTACCAGAAGTTCCACCAGAAAGGGGTGGAGTTTGTGGGCGTGTCGTTCGACAAGAAGATAGAGTCGTGGAAGAGTGGGGTGGAGAAGCTCGCCATTCCTTACACGCAGG
>CALBYK010000178.1 GCA_937889855.1 uncultured Prevotella sp. | reverse complement strand
AAGCGTCTCTCCCTTTGATACGCTTGTTGCCTTGGCGTCAGAGAATCCGATGACGCGTGCCCCCAGCCTGTTGGCTGCTGTCTCGAAGCTCAGACGTGTACGTGTGGACGGCTCGAAGAAAAGGGTCGCTACCACTTTGCCTTTCAAAAGCTCCCGGTTGGGGTGCTTTTCCATTTCCTTTGCCATTTCAAGGAGATACATTATCTTCTCCTTGGAAAGGTCGGCGATTGTTACAAAATCGTGTCTCATTTGTTTTGTTAGAATTTATGGTTATTCCTTATTCGTTGCTAAGGTAAGCATATTTTTTCACATGAGGCTCATTTTTTCTGCTTTTATTCCCTCTTTTTCTTCAATTTCAGATTTTTACCTTACCTTTGTAAAAGTTTGAGCTTTTGGGCAAGTTGCCGTCAAGTACGATAATGAAGAAAATCAAAAAACAACAATGATAATATGAGGAAGAAATTCATACACTTTCTGTGGGGCACACTGGCAGCAGTGTCCGTATTGTGCGCGCTTGGCTTCACGGCTATATGGAATGGCTGGATAGGCTACATGCCGCCCGTTGAGGACCTCCAGAACCCCATCAACCGCTTTGCCACGCAGGTTTACAGCTCGGACGGCAAGGTTATAGGAACGTGGAACTTCAACCGCGAGAACCGCATCTGTATCCCGTACAGCAGTCTGTCGCCATACCTTGTGCAGGCTCTTGTCGCCACCGAGGACGTGCGTTTCTACGACCATTCGGGTGTTGACTTCATAGCCCTCGGCCGTGCCATAGTGAAGCGCGGGCTCATGGGGCAGGCTTCGGCAGGCGGCGGCTCCACCATAACCCAGCAGCTTGCCAAGCAGCTGTATTCGGAGACTGCCAAGAGCACGCTGCAGCGCATGCTGCAGAAACCGATAGAGTGGGTGATTGCAGTGAAGTTGGAGCGCAACTACACGAAGGAGGAGATAATAGCCCTGTACCTTAATTATTTTGACTTTCTCCACAATGCCGTCGGCATCAAGACCGCAGCCAACACCTACTTTAACAAGGAGCCCAAGGACCTGACCATAGACGAGTCGGCAACGCTCATCGGACTGTGCAAGAACCCGTCGCTGTTCAATCCCGTGCGCTATCCCGACCGCTCGCGCGACCGCCGCAACGTGGTGCTCGACCAG
>CALBYK010000177.1 GCA_937889855.1 uncultured Prevotella sp. | reverse complement strand
CTGCTGCCGCAGTATCTCGACCGGACAACCGACCAGGGTCAACCGCAACGCGCAGACCGCCATCAGACAGATAACGCTTAAGAACTATGCCAGCCAATTCGCACTGAGCGGACTGCCGGTCACCAAGGTTGGCATCAACTTCGACACCGAGACACACAACATCACCGACTGGACAACGGAAGGTTGATAAGCCGGAAATAGATAAACTACACTTATATGACACATACTTTGACGAACTGCGATATTGACAAGAACAAGCAGCTTATTATCTCTCTATTAAAAAGCACCCATCGCGACGGGATCGACAACGTAATCAAGTATCTTGAGGACTGCGGCTTCTTTATTGTCCCATCATCTCTCCACCGCCATCACAATTGGCGAGGAGGGTTGGCACAGCATTGCCTTGGGGTTTACACTACAGCAGCCGCCAATGCCGATGACCTGCCAAAGGACAGCATCATTATTGCCGGTCTTCTGCACGATGTATGCAAAGCGGGCAAATACCGCTATGATACGGACGGAAACATCCACCATCGTCACATACACATACACGGACATGGCTATCGCTCGGTAAAACTGTTGCAGCAATGTGGACTGACTCTCACCGAAAACGAGCGAAGGGCCATCAGATGGCACATGGGCGGACATCATGCACGGGGAAACGATGTTGATGACGTCATGCTCGCGAGGCAATCAAGGTTGTGGCAAGTCATTCACGATGCCGATAAATATGACGCAAAAGGAAAAAATCTATAATCACAGTTATACTATATGAAGAAAATAAAGAACACAGCTAAATTTCAAGTCCTTGGTGCTACGTTCAAGGACATACGCGAGGCTATAGGCTATGCCGTACATGGCGAACCGAAAGACGGGGTGTTCGTCGGCGAGGACTCCGAGCGCTACCCTTGCTTCGACTCTGAAGACTACGCCACGGAGAATCGCTACTACTGGAACATCGTTTTCGCAAAATCAAAGGAGGAACTGGACGACAAACTTGAGGAACTAAGAAACATGCCCTCACACTGCAACTACGACAAACTTAACGAGTCAATGGCGCCAATGGTCTACTGGGAAGGCGACCGCTACTTTGATGCCATGGCAACAGATGACGTCCAAATCATTTCTTAGAAAGGAAGACATGAAGACGGGCTATCCAAACACACGTCTTCATGTCAAACAAAAAAATTGTCTTGCCTGCAACTTTTCCCCTCTGTACTTCGTCAAACCCATAAAAACAAGTACAAGCAAAAAACATATCAATGAAAAAGTTACTCCTTTCCATGGCTGTGCTTCTCACACTCTGCAGCACAGTTCCCCTCAGTGCCCAGCGTCATCGCCACACACCGCGCACAACCGTTGTGGGCAAGTCGTCCACAGGCAGCAATAACCAGACATCCCAGGCAAGCGCCCCCAAAAACAAAGACAATGTTGAAGACGAAGGCATAGAGGCCTACTCCGACACGTCGTACGTGGCAGACGACACAACATCAAACAGCGGCTACGACAGTACATCCGACGACAATGCAATTGTCAAGAAGTCCAAAGACCCTGTGGCATGGCTCATTAACGTATTCTCGTCAGGTGCAGCCGGTGTGACGATAGCCATTGTCATCATCATCACGCTGCTCCTGTTCCTGTTCGCGCCGCTCATCGTGGTGTTACTCATCATACGCTACATCATACGCCGCCATAACGACCGTGTGCGCCTTGCCGAGAAAGCCATCGAGCAAGGCATGCCGCTCACCGACGAGGAGATGCCACTAAGCCGCAAGTCGCCGGATTACATGTGGCGTCGTGGTGTTAGGAACGTGTCGATTGGCTTAGGACTGATGATATTGATGGGGTTCCTCGGAACGAATGAGCTTATCGGTATAGGCGGACTCGTGGCATGTCTTGGAGCCGGACAAATGTTCATGGTGAGATACAACTATAACAGCCAGTTCGGAAATAGAAAGAAGAAGGGTAAGGATGACGGTTTAGGTAATTTCGACAACATCAGCAGTGACATCACCGACTCGGTATTTGAAGAAAAGAGCAAAGAAGACGACAATAAAGGCAAATAAAAACCTGTCGTGGCAGTGGCTTTGCGAAGACCTTACAACAACAAGCATAAATGAAGGAAACTAACGATATCTCTCTTGTGTCACAGGTGGCTATATTTCACGACCGGGCAGCTTTCAACCGCCTTGTCGTGAAATACCAGTCACCCATAAGGCGGTTCTTTCTACACCAGACACTGGGAGACAGGCAGCTGAGCGACGACCTCGCGCAGGACACCTTCATAAAGGCATATGTCAACATAGCAAAGTTTCAAGGCAAGGCGGCCTTCTCCACATGGCTCTACCGCATAGCGTGCAACGTGCTCTACGACTACCACCGGCGACTTCACCCTACCGACGACCTCTCATCCTTGGAAGCCACTCGGCACAACACCGAACACGCGAGTGCCAACACCAAGATTGACGTCTATGACGCGCTCCGCCGGCTCGGCGACAAGGAACGCACATGCGTCACCCTGCAACTTGTCGACGGCTACCCGATAGACAAGATTGCCGAGATAACCGGAATGGCTGTCGGCACCGTGAAGTCACACCTGTTCAGGGGGAAAGAGAAGCTCACCACATTTCTGAAGAACAACGGCTATTGAGACAGCAGGCACATAGCTGACCTTACATTCACTCTACTAAAAGATAATGGCTATGAACAACGGAAAGAATTTAATAAGCAATAATGAGAAAGTGGACGAAGAACTGCTCAGCCAGTTCTTCGCCCACAGTATGCATATGCAGCTGGCCGACAACGGATTCTCCAGCCATGTCATGCTGCGCGTCCAGGAAGAAGTGCCTGCGCGACAGCGCCTTGTATATTATTTATGGTCGGCTGCGCTTACCATTGCAAGCGTTGTGGCGTTTTTTGTCACAGGCGGTGTCAGTATCATGCGCTCTTGCATTTACGACACGCTCGCCTCCCTCGCCTCGTCACTTGCCGACTATATTCCACACATCACGCCAGAGTCGCTGGAACTGGCATCACTACACATCAATCTCTCCCCAACAACCTCATTGCAGGTGGTGCTGACAATCCTTGTGCTGTGCTCCGTGGCGTGGTATGACATCGTAGAGTCGCGCTGACTCTACGACAGCTCCAGTCCCATCGACTCCACAAACGCCCTCACTTCCTTTTGCTTCATAAGCTCGTCGAACACCTCTTTCTTAGTCATTCGGCGGCTTATCTCCTCGGTCTTGGCAAG
>CALBYK010000176.1 GCA_937889855.1 uncultured Prevotella sp. | reverse complement strand
TACCTCTCTTGACAAAGCGGAAATTCCACATGGAATTTCCGCTTTGTTCGTATATATAAAATCACAAATTCCAAACAACCATCAACAACAATGCTGAAACATATCATCACCCTTATCATTTTCTTGACATCCACAACAATGACACATGCGCAGACAAGCCGCCGCACTGTCGAGCGATTTGCATCGGAAGCAGCAAAGCAAATGGCCATAACCGGACGCATGCCCACCCTCGACATCCTCGACTCTCTCGCCAACAACGCCGAGACAAGCGTGGAGATGTTGAGCAGAATGAGCAATATAGACGACGCCATACAGCCAAGGACATGCCTCAAACTCATTGACGCCATCGTGGACTACAGCCAAACCGAGACCGGACGCAAATATACAGACGTTGTACGCACCGGACTAAAGAAGGCTCTCGACCGCAGCTATGAACCCGAAGTGCAACTGCATGTCCTTGAACAGCTCGCACGTTGCGCCAAGCCAGCCGACGCACAGCACATCGCCATGTATCTCGAGATGCCAGAGCTCGCGCCAACCGCACAACGCATCCTTGTAGGCATGAGCGGCATAGACAACAACATCGCGGAGGCAGCAGCCAGCCAACCCGGAATTAAAGCCAAGGTGCAGGAGATTCTCGACATACACGCCGGCAAGAAACCGGCTGCCACCGTTGCAGCCTCGCCAAAACCAAAACCAGCGGCACAGCCATTCTGGACCAGCACGCTCGAGAGGATTGTTGACGACAAAGCCGGAAAGGCTCCTGACAAGACCAACAGCATCATCATAAACAACAATCCGGAGAAAGCCATGGAGCTTTTATTGCAACTCGCCGACAACAGCGACACCACAAGCCGAAACGACATAATAGCGCGTTTTCTTAAGATTGCCGACAAGCCAGCTACATCCTCAACCAACGAGCTGCGCTATCTGCTGCTGCGACATGCCGACGAGCTGACGACCGACGACAACCTGCGCCAACGGCTCATCATCGCCCTCGGGGAAACCCAAACGGTGCAGGCACTCGCCTACATAAGCAAATACTACGGCAAGCCAAACCTCGCCGACGCCCTGGCGGTGGCCTCAACCGACATCATAAGCGCCAACCCCGACTTCAACAACGGTCCACTGGCAAGCCGCCTGCTCTACAATGCCAAACAGTCGTACATCAGACACTATGACGAGGAAGGAGCGGACACACGCATAGACCAGACGCTTGCAGCCATCGACAACTGGCACGCCAACGGCGGATACAACTTCGCCCATACCGAGACGACACGCATGGAGAAACGCGGATTCTGGATTATACACGACGAGCTTTCCGACTACGACCTCGCCTTCGACTGGCTTGCCGACGGACAACTCACTCTTAGCTTGCGCTCAATGCCAGCACTAACATTCGACCGCAGCCGCGGAGTGATGGTCACAGGTGACAATGCCTGGCACAAGTTCAGTGCCTGCACCGACTGGGCAACAGCCAACGTGAGCGTAAGGGGCAACACCGTGACCGTATACGTGAACGGACATAAAGTAATCGACAAAGCCAAAATTTTCAATCCCGAAGCAGGCGAAGCCGCTCCAAAATCGGGATTCACAAAATTCCTTGCCGATGACAACGGGGCGATAGTAAGGCAATATTGCTATATAAAGAAATAAGTAATTGTGAAAAAATAGTAGGATGCCATACCCTCCTACAAACACTCTCAAAAATAGCAGCAAAAAAATGGCTCACAAGACAAGTTTACACACTTTATCTTGTGAGCCATTTTTTTTATTATTGACTTTCAGTTTAGTCCTTGATGATGTCAAGCTCCTTGAACACACGCTTCAGAATCTGCACGCCACGCTCCACCTGCTCCTCGGTATGAGTAGCCATAAGCGCGAAGCGGACGAGAGTGTCCTGAGGCGCGCAAGCCGGAGGAATAACCGGGTTGATGAACACGCCATACTCGAAAGCCTTGGCAGTGGCATGGAATGTCTTGTCAACATCATGCACATAGAGAGGAATGATAGGACTCTGGGTCTCGCCAATCTCGAAGCCCTCCTCCTTGAAACGGCGAAGAGCATAATTGGTCACCTTCCACAGCTTCTCGATGCGCTCTGGCTCATTCTGGATGATGTGCAGAGCCTCAAGAGCGGCTGCCGTTGCGGCAGGAGTGTTTGACGCGCTGAAGATGTAGGTGCGGCAGGTGTGACGCAGATAGTTGATTGTGTCCTTGTCGCCTGCAATGAATCCGCCGATACTTGCCATCGACTTAGAGAAGGTGCCCATGATGAGATCCACCTCGTCAGTAAGCCCGAAGTAGTCGCAAACACCACGGCCCTGCTTGCCGAACACGCCCAAGCCATGAGCCTCGTCTACCATGATAGAGCAGTTGTACTTGTGCTTGAGCTCTACTATCTTAGGCAAGTTGGCCAAATCGCCCTCCATAGAGAACACACCGTCAACAACGATGAGCTTTATAGCCTCGTGAGGCAAGTTCTTGAGAACGCGCTCAAGGTCGTCCATGTCGTTGTGCTTGTAGTGCAGCTGTGTGGCGAACGACAGACGGCGCCCGTCAACGATACTCGCGTGGTCACGGTCGTCGCAGATGATATAGTCGCCACGACCGACAACAACAGCAAGCACACCGCTGTTAACAAAGAAACCCGTCGAGAAGCAAAGCGTCTCGTCCTTGCCAATATACTCGGCAAGTTCCTTCTCAAGCTTCACATGCAAGTCGAGCGTGCCATTAAGGAAGCGGCTTCCCGCACAGCCAGAGCCGTACTTGTCAAGAGCGGCCTTGGCAGCATCAATGATGCGCTGGTCACCAGTAAGGCCCGTATAGGCGTTTGAACCGAACATAAGGACCTTATGTCCGCCCATCTCAACTTCTGTGCCCTGCTTGCTCGTTATCTCACGAAAATAGGGATACACGCCTTCTGCCATGTATTTCTGCGGGAGGCGATAGCTTTTGTATTTCTCTTGTAATTGTCCCATTTTTATATTTAAATAGGTATAAAACCCAATACTGTTATTTCCAAGTTGCAAAGTTACAAATAAAAACCAATATAAATGTGTTTTTTCTAAGAAATGTGTATTTTTCGGATTTTTAAATAAAGATTATGCCCTATCATGCTTAAAATTCGTAACTTTGTAATCTACATTCATCATATTGCACATAATTATCTATGAAGAAAAAAGCTGTTTTCATAATCAACCTGAAGTCAGGCACATCCGACAAGGCGACAATACCGGAGATTATTGCCTCCACACTCGACAAGGATAAATTTGACTATGAAATTGCCGTGACACAATATGCTGGACACGCATCCGAGATAGCCGCCAGCGCCAAGGACCAAGGCATTGACATCGCCGTGGCTGTTGGCGGTGACGGCACCGTCAACGAGGTGGCACGCGCCATCGTCCACTCCAACACGGCTCTTGGCATCATCCCCTGCGGCTCGGGCAACGGCTTGGCACGCCACCTGCTTCTGCCCATCAACGCACGCAAGGCCATAGAGGTTATAAACAACTGCGAGATACGCGACCTCGACTATGGCATAATCAACGGCTATCCTTTCTTCTGCACGTGCGGCATGGGATTTGACGCATTTGTGAGCAAGAAGTTTGCCGAGGCGGGCAAACGCGGGCCTATCACGTATGTAGAGAATGTGCTCAAGGAAGGGCTCAAGTACAAGCCCGAGACTTATGTCATAGAAGACGAGAACGGCACAGCACGCTACAAGGCTTTCCTCATATCGTGCGCCAACGCCTCACAATACGGCAACAATGCCTACATAGCGCCACAGGCCTCCATGAGCGACGGGCTGATGGACGTGATAATAATGGAGCCGTTCAACCTGCTTGAGGCCCCGCAGATAAGCATCGACATGTTCAACAAGACGCTCGACAAGAGCTCGAAAATCAAGACATTCCGCTGCAAGAAGCTGCGCATCCACCGCAGCGCGCCTGGCGTGATACATTATGACGGCGACCCTGTGATGAGCGGCGAGGACATTGACGTTGAGTTGAAGCCTAAAGGCATAAAAATAATCGTAAACCCGTTTGCCGACCGAAACGACCGGCAGCCCAACGCATTACAGAACGCCGCAGCAGAACTGTTCAACGAGATAAACGACATTAGCGAGGACATCAGCAAGAGCACACGCAAATTCCAGGCGTGGAGCAAGGCCATACAAAAGAAACTCAATTTATAAATGCCAAGCAATAGTTTCACTTTCCGCAAGTTCACGATTGTGCAGGACCGCTGCGCCATGAAGGTAGGCACCGACGGTGTGCTGCTCGGAGCCTGGGCTAATGGCGGACGGGATATTCTCGACATCGGCACAGGCACAGGTGTCGTGGCGCTGATGATGGCGCAGCGCAACAACGGGGCAAACGTAACAGCTGTAGAAATAGACAGAGAGGCGGCTATACAGGCTCGCGAGAACGTGGCGGCTTCGCCATTTGCGGAAAATATCAAAGTTGTGGAAACCGACATACAGTCGTTCGGGCATGAAGGGAAGTTTGACGCAATCGTGTCAAACCCGCCGTTCTTCACCGACAGCCTGAAGAATCCCGACTCGCAACGGTCGACGGCACGCCACACCGACTCCCTCTCATACCGCGACCTGTTTTCCGCCGTGAGCCGTCTGTTGGACGACAACGGAGAGTTCAGCGCCATAATTCCATCCGACTGCCTTACGGCGTTCACGGCAGAGGCCTACCTTTCCGGACTCGCCATGTCACGCCGCTGTGCCATACGCACCACACCACGCAAGCAAGCCAAACGCTATCTCGTCGCGTTCCGCCATTCTCATTGTTGCCGTGGAATGGAGACAACAGAACAATGTCTTATGGACGCTGACGGGTCGAGATCGGAATGGTATAGCCGGCTAACTGAGAATTTTTATATAAGCAAGCAAGAGTAAAACCGCTTGAGGATGTGGTCACTGGCCAGCCATATCCACGGCCTACTCCTTCAACAGTTTGTCAAGGAATGAGTCGAGGTCGTTGTCAAGCCCTTCCATAAGGTCCTTGCCAATAATAACCGTGTCGTCATCGGCAATGAACAGCTCACCTACCGTCTCCTTGTCATCGTTTTCAAGAACAAAGCTATAAGGCTTGAGTATGCCGAGACTGCCGGCTATGTCGGCACAGTCACCAAGTGTCTTTTGCAGGATGCGCTCAACACCGTCATAGAAGTCCTCATCGTTGTCGCCAATCCATTGCTCGACGACACAACGCGTAATCTCCTTGTCGTCATCATCGAAAGCCACCATCTCACCGCTTCCCTGTGACACACGCACATGTATGTCGGTCACAATGGACGTGTCTTCATCTTTCGGAAACTTCTGGGCTATCTTCTTAAGAAAACGCTCAATCTGTTGTGTTGTCTGTTCAGTAGGTTTCATCATTTCACTTATGTGTTTAAGAATTTGCTGCAAATGTACGCTTTTTTATTTACAGAGCAAACAATTGCGGCAAAAATATTAACCATTTATTTGCCATTACCACATATTAATATTACTTTTGCAGCATAGTTATTGTCGAACAACATTGCCGAGACTTCCATTCCCAGCAATAAGAACGAACTGAATAAAGATGAAAAACAACATACGCCAATGCGGAATAATAGAGAGCATACATGGCGACAGGGCACGCATACGCACCACACGGTCATCGGCCTGCAGCTCATGCGAGGCAAGCGCTGGCTGCCATGCCACACGTGGCAAGACATTCCATGTTGACATAGTTGACAAACGGCTTGCCAGCCACAAGCCAGGCGACCATGTGCACATCGAGATACCGGCAAAGACAGGCCGGCTGGCATTGTTCTTGGGGTTCGGCCTGCCACTTGTCATTTTTACAGCCACGCTTCTTTGCCTGCACGCGCTTGGCGCGAAGGACGAAAGGGCCGCGTTAGCCGCCATAGGCGCACTTGTTGCCTATTACCTTATTATATATATGTTGCGGAACACCGTCAACAGACATTTCGCTATACATCTTGCCGGCGAGTAGAAGAATAAAAGAATAACCAAAGAAACCGAATAACAATTATGAATTACATTTTAACGGCACTCATCGTTCTCGGTGTCATCGCGCTCGTCGCAGCCGTAGTACTGTATGTGTGCTCAAAGCGTTTTGCCGTAGAGCAAGACCCGCGCATAGGCGAGGTGGCTGCTGTGCTGCCACAAGCCAATTGCGGAGGATGCGGCTTTGCAGGATGCTCAGGTATGGCAGACGCTCTCGTCAAGGCTGCCGACAAGGGGTCGATTGAAGGACTGTCGTGCCCAGTCGGCGGAAACGACACGATGAAGAAGGTGGCCTCCATCCTCGGGATGACTGTGGAAGGTGGCGTGCCGCGCATTGCAACAGTGCGCTGCCAAGGCGACTGCGCCAAGAGACAGGCCATAGCCGTATACGACGGCATGCATACATGCAAGGCGATGAACGCATGCGGCATGGGCGACACGGCATGCGGATACGGATGTCTCGGGTGTGGCGACTGCGCTGAAGCATGCTCCTTCGGCGGCATAAGCATCAACCCTGACAC
>CALBYK010000175.1 GCA_937889855.1 uncultured Prevotella sp. | reverse complement strand
ATTGACCATGGAGTTCACAAAGGAACAAATTTCCGAGATAATGTGCAAGCACTCGGAGCGAGAAAATGGATTGCACGACCTGTTGGAGATAATGCTGGAGAGCATGATGGTAGCCGAGAGAGGCGAATATCTGCGGACCGCTGGAGAGGGCAACAAAGGCAACGGCTACCGTCTGGGGCATACATACGGACAGGGGCGCAAGCTGGAGTTCAGGATACCCAGAGACCGTTACGGCAACTTCCATCCGCGCATCCTTGCATTCCTGAAGAACCAGGAGGAGGAATGCGACCGCCTTGCCGGTGCGCTGTACTCAAAGGGACTGACTCAGTCTCAGGTGGGCGATGTCTTCGACGAGATATACGGAGAGCACTACAGCAAGTCTAGCATATCGAGGATGATCCAGTATATGCGGGAAGATGTGTCCAAATGGCTTGACAGGCCGCTTGAGCGATATTATCCGATAGTCTTCATCGACTGCGTGTTCATCAAGGTCAGGCGAGCGAGGAGCTGTTCCGCGGAGGCCTTCTATGTGATTATGGCCGTGAAGGAGGACAAGACCCGCGAGGTTCTGGGCATATACAACAACCCGGAGGAGAGCGCCTCCGGCTGGGGTGAGATGCTGAAGAAGATCAAGGGACGTGGTGTCGAGAAGATAGGGCTGATAGTGGCGGACGGCCTCAAGGGTCTTGACACGGCCGTGGGTGACCCCTTCCCCAATGTGCCGCTGCAGAGGTGCACGACGCACCTGAAGCGCAATCTTCTCGGCAAGGTGCGGCACGGGGACAAGATGTCCCTGGCGGACGACCTGCGAGACGTGTTCCGCACCGGTGACAGGAGCTACACGCGCGATGACGCCTGGGGTAGATGGCAGGAGCTCTGTGACAAGTGGGGAGCCTCATACCGGTGTTTCAAGGCGATGAGGGACGAGCCCTATTACATGGACTACTTCACCTACCTGGACTACGACAGCCGCATACAGTCGATGATATACACGACTAACTGGATAGAGCGCCTTCAGAAGGACTTCCGCCGTGTGACGAGGATGCGCGGGGCGATGCCCAACGACGAGTCCGTGCTGACACTTATGGGAAAGACGGCGATGGACAAGGACAGTTACGGAAGGCAGCTCCCGAGGATGGACTGCGACAAGACGCTCTTCCCCGACTGAAAAAGTCAAGGCGGGCTAGCCCGCCTTGACAGAAATATTGATATATTTGCAGAATCTTAGAAGTTGATGGACCTCTGTCCAGACACACTTTTTGAAACAGTACCGATACTTAAGCAATGTAATTGTGAGCTAATAGAACATACATTTGATATTGTGGCAGAGGGGCAAATGAAGACCTGTCCGAAAGAGATTCCTATATATGACAAAATACAAGAGTCTTTGAGGTGTAAATCACAGTCGATAGAATCTGCGTTCGACATATTGGCGTCTTACTATAGGCGGCAGAGACATATCAATCGTGTCAAGCATCCTATAAGAACAGTAAAAAATATAATAAGGAGATTCACGAAATGATGGTAAAGACAATAACCTGCCAGCATGTCTATAACTATGGCGCAAGTCTTCAAGCATATGCCTTGCAGCACTATTTGGAATCGCTGGGACATGATGTGGAAATTATAGACTTTAATCCTTGGTTCCATTGTGATAGATATAACCCTTTTTGGATGTCCAAAAATGCTATCGGTAGAGCTGCTGAAATTATAAGAATTCTTCCCTTTCTGAAATATTTATGGTGCCCCTACAAAGCATACAAAGGTGGAATGTTTAAAACTTGGGGGCGCAAGACTGCATTTGAAGCATTTGAAAAGCAATATTATCGTCTTACTCCAGTATGCTATTATAATTCTGATGAGTTGAGGAATAATCCTCCAGTGGCTGATGTATATGTAGCGGGAAGTGATCAGATTTGGAACACTTTCAGTGAGAATGGTAAAGAACCTGGCTATTATCTTGATTTCGGAGATAAAAGTGTGAAACGAGTCTCATACGCAGCAAGTTTGGCAACAAATGCGATTGCTGAGGGGTGGAGTGGTTTCGTCAAGACAAAGGTTGAACAATTAGACGCAGTTTCTGTAAGAGAGAGGACAGGTGCTGAAATATTAAGTGGCTTGGGGATAGAAAACATATCTGTTGTGTTAGACCCTGTTTTCTTGTTGAGCAAAGATGAATGGTCGAGACTTGCAGTAAAAGGGAAATTGTATGGCTTGAAACCTAATAATTACCTTTTGGTTTATGATTTTCTTGGCAATGATGATAAAATGATAGGATTTGCCAAGAACTATGCTGCGAGCCACAATCTGAAGATAGTTTCCATCAATGATTTCTCAGAGCATATATATGCGGATGTAAATGTCAACGATGCTGGTCCTCTTGAATTCTTGGCATTGATAACCAATGCGGCATGTGTTGTGGCAAGTTCTTTTCATGCCACTGCATTCTCTGTCATTTTTGAGAAGGAGTTTTACACTTTCAACTTAGTTGGATATAATAATTCTTCTAGAATGCAGGATTTCTTGTCTGCTATATCATTGCAAGGGAGGATGAATCCTAAGGATATGAATGACCCTTCAATAGATTGGCATCGTGTTTCGTCTTTGTTGTCCTTGCTAAAAGATAAAAGCAAGGAGTTCTTGAATAGCAATTTATCATGAGTGTGACCGAGTCCACTTCTATAGCTCAAACGATATGAGCATGCCGATGTACATCGACCGAATGTCTTAGGTAGTCAAGTTATATGAAACTGGCAAACTGTCGAACAACCTGAGCGAGCAGATGATGCGGAGGATAAAGATGAACCTGAAGA
>CALBYK010000174.1 GCA_937889855.1 uncultured Prevotella sp. | reverse complement strand
GTCTGAAATACTTCTTCTTTGCTCCAATAGAAGCATCGTCCAACTTTATAAACAGATTTATAAGCAGTTTGTCAAATCTTGAGGAATAAGGGTTAAGAACAGTTAATATTAGTATGACTGCATGCAATATTTCATGCCGACAACCATTTATTTCAACAAAGAACCCAAAAAAGACAAATGTATGAAAAATAAAAAAGACAAATTTAAGACAGCCATATTTGCCAGTCTTGCAATATCGGCTCTTGCCTCATGCTCTTCAAGCTACAAGATTAAGAAAAGTGATAGCCTCATGCAACCTACAACTATCATTAACGGCAGCGAAGCAGACCGTAATTTTCTGATTATGTCAGACAACGAGCGCAAAATCATCGGCCAAAGCAACACGTTTGCCATAAATCTCTTCCGCACACAAGTAGGCATGGACTCAAAGGTTGTGTCGCCTGTGAGCGTAGCCTACCTTATGGGCATGCTCGCAAACGGGGCAAACGGCAACACACAAGAAGAGATAATGAAATGTCTCGGCATGGAAGGCGTCTCTATACTGACTCTAAACGAGGCCTACAAGTCCTTCATCAACATGGCAGCCAAATGGGACAAGCAAACCACTATTAACATTGCAAACTGCATTGCAGTGAACAAGACTATAAGTCTCAAGGAAACATACAAGACAGATATGACGAGCATGTATGATGCAGACGTGGAGAGCCTTGACTTCGCATCACCTTCAGCCTTGGAAACTATAAACACATGGTGCTCAAAGAAGACTGAAGGAATGATACCTAAAATCGTTGACCAACTTGACAACAACGCGCTTGCCGTTCTTATGAACGCTATTTATTTCAATGGCACATGGAAGAGCCAGTTTGACAAGAACGACACCGAGGAGGAGCGTTTCCAAGGTTACACACGCGTCGTGAAGCGTGTAAAGATGATGCATCAGAATGAAAAGTTCTATTATACAAGTAACGATGACTACGCGGCGGTAAGCTTGCCATACGGCAACGGAACATACACAATGACTGTAATTCTGCCAAACAATGGCAAGTCGACCACCGATGTCATGAACGGACTCAATGCCGACAAGTTTGACAAAATGAGTCATAACATGGAAGAATGTATAGTCGACCTAAAACTGCCGCGCTTTAAGACAAGCACAAAGAGCCAGCTTAACAAGCCTATTTCTGAACTTGGCGCGCCGTCAATATTCATCTCCGGCAAGGCCGATTTCAGCAACATGTCAGCAACACCGATGTTTGTGTCTGCAATGATTCAGAAGGCAAAGATTGAGGTGAGTGAGGAAGGCACTAAGGCAGCCGCTGTAACAGCAGGAGTAATGGTGATGTCGGCATTGTCCACGGAAGAGCCACGCCATGTGGCATTCCATGCCAACAGACCGTTCATCTATACCATAACTGAGCGAAATTCTGGTGCAATCCTTTTCATAGGGCAATATACGGGTCCTGAAGAATAGATGAGAACAAGAACAAGACAAGGTTGAG
>CALBYK010000173.1 GCA_937889855.1 uncultured Prevotella sp. | reverse complement strand
ACTTCGGTAAGAAATCGCTTTCAGAGCTTGATGATTTGCTCGAGAGTCTGAATCTGTCGTTTGGAACTGACATTTCTCAATACAAATTAGATAAAGAATAAAACAAATGAGACACAATAAGAAATTCAACCACCTGGGCCGTACTGCATCTCACCGTAGCTCCATGCTCGCTAACATGGCCGTTTCGCTGATTATGCACAAAAGAATCACTACGACCCTCGCCAAGGCTAAGGCCTTGAAGATGTATGTAGAGCCGCTGATCACACGTTGCAAGGACGACAGCACAAACTCTCGTCGTGTAGTGTTCAGCTACCTCCAGAACAAGTATGCCATCAAGGAGCTTTTCAGCACTGTTGCTGAGAAGGTGGGCGACCGTCCTGGTGGCTATACTCGCGTTATCAAGCTCGGCACTCGTAAGGGTGACGCTGCTCAGGTTGCATTCATCGAGCTCGTTGACTTCGACGAGAACATGGCTAAGACTGCCAAGGCTGGCAAGAAGACTCGCCGTAGCCGCAAGTCTACAGCTGCAGAGGCTACTACTGAGGCTCCTGCTACTGAGGCTCCTGCAACAGAGGCTACAGAAGAGGCTAAGGCTGAATAATTCGATTTTATCGACTTTATCTCAATACAAGGAAGGTCTGACGGAACTTGAGGGTTCTGCCAGACCTTTTTTCGTTGTATGCTCGGCATGAGTTGAAAAGAAGTGTAAAACCGTCACAAAACAGCTTTTTGTGTTGTAACCTCTTGATAGTCAATTATATGAGAAGTGACGTTTCTTGTCGCGTTGGCCGAGAACCATCACTCGAAGCCTCACTGTCCTTGCATGTGCCGTCACTGTTGCCGTTCTATGTGTTTCACGAGATAGCGCATGCCTGTATTGAACCTGCGTCTTTCCAGGTCGGGCATGTTGGACAGTTTGCGTCCAAAGTTCATTAGACTCGACACTTTCAGCGATGAGCCAACCTTGCTTTTCAGCGTGTCGAATATCTCTGCCGCACTAAGCCATTCTGCCTTCGTTGTGTTTTCTTCCTCTGTTTCCTTGCCTGTCGTTTCGGAGAGTCTGGCAGGAGTGAAAAACATCCGGAAGTATTGCTCTATAGGTTCTCGAGTCTCGAACCGTTGGTTCCACTCCATTATTCTCTCTGTCTCCTTTTTGTCAAACCAGCTGCGCTGCCCGTTGCGCAGCATTTGCAGAGCCTGTGCATACAGTTGGCGGTGGTCGGGTATGTTGCTGATGTCGATGGGTGCCGTCAGCTCCACCCCGATGAATCGTCGGTTGCCCGACGGGTCGCTTAGAATGTCGGTCATGTTGCTTGTAGCTATGAACGACGCTGTGCGTGGAAGGTCCTCAAGTCGTGTCCCGTAGGGGCGTTTTAGCTTCACTGTCGGCAGTTGCATGATGTTCTTCAGGAATCCCTGCTGAAGTCGTGCCGAAATTTGGTTGAACTCGTCGAGGTTGATAAGTAGCTGCTGCGACATGGCGTTAAGCATTTGGCGCCTCTCGCTGACGGCAAGGTTGTCGGTGTAGCCCCATGCCAGTTCCTTGGGCAGGAGGCGGCGGCAGAATGTGCTCTTGTTGTAGCCCTGCGGTGATATGAGCAGCGGTGCGACGCTGTTTCCGTAGAGTCGGGTAGGGCGGTGGCGCCATTGGTCTACCATGGCAATGAACCATGTTGTGAACCATTCTTTCCACATGGGCGTGTCTGTAGGCACCGTCGCGGCAAGCTCGGCTATATGGTCCTTTCCGTCCCATATGCCCTCGCATGTGTCAAGATATGTGTCGATAGGGTTGTAGGAGCGTATGTAGTCGGAGTCGATATAGTTGGCTATGTCGTTCTGGCTCACCTCTATGCCGTTGCGCTGTACTTCCAGTGTTATGCGCTTTCGGGTGCGTGTGTCGAGTGGCCGGTATGCGTCTGTTCCGTCGCCTGTCTGGCGGTATTCGGCACATGTCGTGAGGGTGTTGTAGCGCAGTGAGTAGCGTTCGGTGATGAAGTCAATCATAGCGTCAATGGGATTTGTGTCTTTCATGATGTATTTATTTTTTTGTTTTTTTCAGTGTTACAGGGCTGTTGTAGTCGTGCTACCTTACTTTGGTATAGTCATTACCTGTATGTTGTAATGCGTCTGCCGTGATTTGGTAATGTCTATGTGAAGTCAATCTCCTCGCGGAAGAAGTCAAAGTCGGCATCGTTGTAGCCGAATTGGCTGAAGAGCCTTTTGACCGACGCTTGCTGCTCGGGTGTGAGCCGTCGCTCGCCGTGCATGAATCTGTAGTAGGAGCCGTTGCCTCCGAGCATGTCTTTCATGAGTTTTCTTATTTTCGGGGCATCCTTGACCTTTACCTCATCGAAGAGTTTGTCGAATCCCCATGCCGTGCATATCAGTCTTAGCAGTTTGAAGTGTGGGCATGTATGGTTGTCGCTGGAGGCTGGAAAGACAGCCTGTCCCCAAGTGCGGTCGTTGGGTGGTACGGTGCCCGAGATGTATCGCACGCATCTTTCACGTTGTTGGCATTGTGAGTTGAAGCAGTACAGCCAGTTTTTTGGAATCTCGCTGCCTGATATGGCAGCCCTTAGGAGTTCGTTGTTTCTCATGTTTGTTTGTTTTTTGTGTTGAGTGCTTTTCTTTTGGTTTTGCAAAGATACAATATTGCGCTACGCAATTGCAAGTTTTTCTCGATGTTTTTTTTGTCTGTCGTATCTTTTACGCTTTTGTGATGATGGCTAAGGTGAGGATAATGTGAGGAAAAAGTGACAAATAAGGTGATGGATGTCGGTGTTATTGCGAAAAAGTGTCACTCGCTAACTGTCTGTATGACTATCGGTTATGGCTATTTGTGATGTATTTGTACTTTTTTCGCAATAAAAAACTCTTTGAAAATTTGGCTGTTTCATAAAAAAGCAGTACTTTCGCCGAAGCTTACAAGAAACATAGGGGCGTAGCCCAGCTGGTTTAGAGCGCTGCAGTCACATTGCAGAGGTCCCCGGTTCGAGCCCGGGCGTCCCTACTTTCTTGGACGAAAGGCAACATTATAGGGTGGTGAAGCAATCCTGTAATGTTGCCTTTTTTTATTATCCGGTATTTCGAGTGATGTAAAGTATTCCCATAATGCCAATTATAGGAATGGAAATGAAATTTAGTCACTCGAAATACCGGATGAGCCTTTAAAATCGTCTCTCTTCACCAAATGCCAATTGTAATAAGGCGTTGTGTTACTCTAAATGTCCGAGGAGCCAATTAATAGTGTCGAGCAACAGCCAGTCTACATCCCGGATATTCGCTCAATATTTTTATAATGGCAGTTTTTTTGTTAAATTGTATTAATTACAAAATGATTTATATCAAAAAAGTTGCCCATGTGTGTTTTTTTTTATTGCTTTGCAGCAGAATTAAGAAAAATTATCAACTACCACACAAAAGAGGGCATATAATGTGCGTATTAGTAATGGCTTGAGCCAAATATGCTAAGCATGCCAATGCACGTTTCGCTTAAAATGCTCTTTATACGATATGACTTTACGTTTACCATGTAATCTGAGTCAACTCAAATCAAACAAATATCTACCTGTTCCTAATAAACAAACAGTTACTAAAACAAACAATCGTCGCAAATGAACAAGATTTCTAACGGAAGAAAAGCCATCTTGCTGAATTCCGCCATTGCTCTTATGGCTGTTGGCCTACCGGTGCATAATGCTTCGGCATCCCCTTCTCCCAACGCCCTGGCACAGCAGCAGGGCAGTGTCGTGAAAGGCACTGTGACCGATGGCAGTGGTGAGCCGCTTATTGGCGTCAGCGTGGTCGTTAAGGGAGCCCAAGGACTGGGCGTTGTTACCGACATTGACGGCAACTATTCGATTAACGTCAAGGACAAGAACTCAACCCTTGTGTTTTCTTACATTGGCTACACGCCCCAGGAAGTTTCATTGGGCGGCCGCTCAGCCGTGAATGTCGTGCTGAAGGACGAGAGCAGTGTGCTCAAGGAAGTGGTGGTGACGGCCATGGGCATCAAGCGCAAGGAGGCGTCGCTCACTTACTCTACGCAGCAGCTCAAGAGCTCCGACCTCAACAAGGTGCAGGACCCCAACGTTGCCAACTCGCTTGAGGGCAAGGTGTCGGGCGTGACCATCACACCGAGTGCCGGCGGCGCCGGCGGCGCGTCGAAGATTCTTCTGCGCGGCAACAAGTCAATCCTCGGCTCCAGCACCCCGCTCATCGTCGTGGACGGTGTGCCAATGAGCAACACCACAAGAGGCCAGGTGACGAGCGCAACCAACATGACCTACTCGTCGCAGTCGGAAGGCAGCGACGCCCTCTCCATGATCAATCCTGACGACATTGAGTCGATAAACGTGCTCAAGGGTGCCAACGCCGCCGCGCTCTACGGCTCGGTGGCTGCTAACGGTGTGCTCATGATTACCACCAAGAAGGGACGCGAGGGAAGGATAGGCGTGAACGTTTCGTCCAACATCACTTTCGACAACGTGCTCACCACTCCCGACATACAGAACACGTACGGTGCCAAGGTAAACCACGAGGCAGGAAAGATTGACATCTACAGCTGGGGCGACCGCGTGTCGAGCCTCCGTGATGACCAGCTGCTGCTTGACGTGGCGCTGAGCAACGATAAGTTCAATGGCGCCGTCAACCAGGTTCACCTGCGCAACAAGGCTAAGAACGACCTCGACGACTTCTACAAGACAGGTGTCACCACCAACAACTCCATTGCCCTCTCAGGCGGCACGGACAAGATGAACACCTACTTCTCCTACGGCAACTCGCACGCCAAGGGAATGCTCGAGAACAACTCGTACAACCGCCACACTCTCTCGTTCCGGCAGTCGCTCAAGCTTTACGACCGCCTCGACGTGAACGTCACGATGAACTACATCCAGACCAAGACGAAGAACCGCCCCGGCGGCGGTGTGGCGCTCAACCCCATATACCATGCCTACACCATGGCCCGCAACATCGACTTCGACTACTACCGCAACAACTACGCCCAGGACGGCAAGTGGAACTCGGAGCTCCAGGACATATACGTGCGCCAGGCCGACGGCCACTATGCACGCGAGCAACAACGCGCAGCCCTCTCAGGACCGATGCAGACCTGGGCATACCAGGAGGCTGGACAGAACAACCCCTACTGGCTCATGCACAAGAACTTCGGCGAGCAGCGCGAGGACCGCTTCTTCGGCAACGTGTCGGGCAACCTCGACATATACGACGGACTCAGCTTCCAGGCGCGTCTTGGCATCGACTTCTCCAAATACGAGAACAACGGCGGGCAGTATGCCACAACTTGGCTGCCGGCAGGAATGAACGACTACGGACGCTACTTCTGGGGCTACTCCAAGGGCACGGAGATTTACACCGACTACATGCTCAACTACAACAAGACGTTTGGTGACTGGGACGTGTCGGCATCTGCCGGATGGGTGGGACACACCACCAAGACACAGAGCAAGAACACCGACGCCACCGCCACTTATATCGACCCGAAGCAGCAGCAGCTCTCCGACGTGGTGAACTGGTTCTCCACATCGGCAGGAAGCCGCGGCGCGACATCGCAGAGCGAGTCGCACAACTGGGACAAGGGCGCGCTCGTCACAGCTCAGGTGGGATGGAAGGACGCCGTGTATGTGGACGGCTCCTACCGCCGCGACTGGTACCGTGCGTTTCGCCAGTTCAAGGACCGTGGTACGCCCGACAACTATGGATATTTCGGATTCGGTGCCAATGCCATCATCAGCTCCTTGGCTAAGCTGCCAGAATGGATGAACTACATGAAGTACCGCGTGTCCTACTCGGAGGTGGGCAACTCCATCCCTAACCAGGTGTACGCCAAGGCTTCTGTCAACTACGGCACTGGCGCCACGACCGTTTCGCAGTGGGCAAGCTTCGAGAACCCACGTCCTGAGAAGACCGCCTCCTTCGAGACCGGCCTGGAGATGCTCTTCCTCAACAACTGCCTGAGCTTCGACGTCACCTACTACAACGCCACCATGTCCAACCTCTATCTCGTGGGCACCAACGCCTCGGGCAAGTCTATCCCGATGAACTCTGCCAAGATACGCAACCAGGGCATCGAGGCCACTGTGGGCTACGACTTCAAGATGCCGTTCGGTATGCGCTGGAAGACATCCTACAACATATCATACAACAACAATAAGATTCTCCGTACGGCATACGACACCAAGACGGGTAAGGAGAACATCATAGCTACCGACCTCGGCGGCGTGCGCGTGCTCTACAAGGAGGGCGGCTCCTTCGGCGACATGTACGTCACAGAACTGTCACGCTACACTGCCGACGACCGCGACGTGAAGAACGGCACCGCCAAGGAAGGATGGTACAAACTTACGTCCGAGGGCGGTGTGCAGATGAACACCGAGTCGGGCAAGAAGTATGGCAAGTATGTTGGCAATATGAACGCCGACTGGCAGATGGGCTGGTCTAACACGTTCAGCTACAAGGACTTCACGCTCTCGTTCCTCATCAACGGACGCATCGGCGGAAAGGTGCTCTCGCTTACCGAGTCGTACCTTGACGGATGGGGACTGTCGCAGCGCAGTGCCGACGCGCGTGAGTATGCCGAGGCCAACAAGGTGTTTGCCGACAGCAAGTATGGCAGCAACGTGCTTGGCATAAGGCTCGACGACGGCAGCGGACGCGTTGTGCCAGTAGAGGCCTACTACAAGTCGGTTGGCGGAACAACCCCGCAGGACATCGAGCGCTATCTCTACAGCGGAACCAACTTCCGCCTGCGTGAGTTGTCGATGGGTTACACCTTCCGCGACCTCTTCGGAGCCAACAAGAACCTCTCGCTCTCGTTCATCGCCCGCAACCTGTTCTTCATCTACAAGGACGCGCCGGTCGATCCTGACGTGTCGCTCTCAACGGCCAACGGACTTGGTGCCTTCGAGGTGTTCAACATGCCTTCGTCACGCTCGTTCGGCTTCTCGCTGACCGCTAACTTCTAACAAATCTTCCAAAAACGAACATCACAATGAAAAAGAATAATTTCTCGCTCTATATAGCATTGGCGTTTGTGGCGGTAGGTATGCAGTCGTGCCTCGACTACGACAACCCTTCGGACGAGTTCCAGAAGAACGAGGTTATCGAGACTCCTACCATTGTAAAGGGCAACGCCGACCATATCGACTACATGAAGGAGTATACGCAGGAGGAGGTGACCAAGATAAACACCGACCTGCGCACCAGCTTCTCGCAGGCTCTCACCGGCATCTACGCCATGCGTGGCGGCAAGGAGGGCGGTGTGCCAGAGGCCCATTCCTACCAGTACCAGTACTCGCTCGGGCCAGACAACTACGCCCAGTACTTCACCGTCCCCCATTCCGACTTCATGGCGGGCACCCTCACGTCAACATATGCCGTGAGCAAGGAGTTCAACGGCGGACCGAAGGGATGCTACAGCATCGCCAAGAACGCGTTCGCGCCGATTCTCAACAACGGCAAGCTCGACACCATACCGGAGATGAAGGCTCTCTACCTGCTGCTGTTCAACTACTCGGCACTTGAGGTGAGTGACATCTACGGACCGCTGCCTTACAGCGACTATAAGGCCAACAAGGAAACCTCGCCGTTCACCTATCAGGACCTGCGCACAATCTACTACTCAGCCAAGGAGAACATCGACACCATCGTGAAGTGTCTCAAGCACTACGACCAGCGAGAGGCGTGGTACAAGAAAATTGTGTCAAAGAACATCGACAGCTATATATGCCTTAACGAGCAGCCGAGAGGCAACTACCAGACGCTCGACAAGTGGGTGCGCTTCGCCAACTCGCTGAAGCTGCGCATGGCAATACACATCTCCAAGGTGGAGCCGTCCACAGCCAAGGCATGGGCAGAGGAGGCCGTGGCTGACGGCGTTATAGAAGACACTGAGAATGAGGTGGCTGTATATCCCTCGTTCTTCGGGTTCACACATCCCGTAGTGCAGATATCGCAGTGGGGCGACATCCGTCTGAACGCATCGTTCGTGAGTCTGCTCAAGAGTCTTGACCACCCGTATATGAAGTATTTATTCACGCAGAACAGTGACCCTATTATAAAGACCGGCAATGACGCTGGCTCGTCGGCTCCTGCCACAACCGCTGCCAATACCGACGTCATCGGTATGCGAGGCGGCACAACACCGGGCATCGGACAGAGTATCGGCACCAACCCATACATCGGAATGAGCACCATCGCAACCACAGCCTTCGGCAAGTACATGCCGCCGTTGTATCTGATGAAGCTCTCGGAGGTGTGCTTCCTCCGCGCCGAGGGCGCGCTCCGTGGATGGAACATGGGGGGTACGGCAAGGCAGTTTTATGAGGAAGGCATACGCAACGCAGGACTTGAGGACCGCATGTTCGGCACCTCAACCGACTATGCCAAGCTTGTCGACAACTACATGCAAGTGGCTCAGCCTAAGGCTTATACATATGTTGACCCGACGGGTAACACTCCCGACCAGCCGAGCGTAACAACCATTGGCGTGAAGTGGGACGAAGGCCTTAGCCTGGAGCAGAAGCTCGAGATGATAATCACTCAGAAATACATCGCCTCGTTCCCTTACAGCTATGAGGCATGGGTCGACCTACGCCGTACCGGCTATCCAAAGCTGTTCCCCGTGCTCAACGTGGAGGATAGCGACGGCAGCCTTGAGGACGACGTGAACGCGGACGGCTCGCAGGGCGAGAACAACATCATACGTCGCATGCCGTGGTCGGCAGACGACCCGCAGACCGTGGAGGACCTGCAGAATACCGGAATGCCGGCTCTTGGTGGTTCCGACATGCAGGCAACACGTCTATGGTGGGACATCGTGGGCCCTAACTTCTGACATGCAGGCATATAGCCAATTGGCACAACGGGCATGGCATCCCTGCCATGCCCGCATGAGACAAGGACATTACGCAATGTAATTAAATAAAAATTTACCAACTAACCCTATTTTACTAATCAACAAATCTAACAAGTATGAACAAAAAAGTACTTCTTCCTTCACTTGCCATGGCGTTTATGGCGGCATGGCCAGGTGCGCAGGCAATGGCTGCCGACGACACTACAGCGTCAGCAATCTATGATTTCAGCGGTTTCAATGACGAAACCCTAATCAAGCTCTTCTACAACGCCTTCATGGACGGCCGCAACTATCCTACCGACGCGGAGTTTGCCGCCGCAGGCATACAGAAGAGCGACATCGCCTTCATACGCTCGCACGTGCGCAACAAGGGCATCCTTGACCGTGCCAACCGCCTTATCTCCGACACATACGAGAAGCGCAACCTCTGGATGAACCTCCCGATGGACCAGGGCAAGGATGGCTCTGTGGGCCAGCCTTCGTCTAAGTTTGACAGCGATGTGTTCTCTATGTGGAACTACACCAACATTTTCGGCTCGTGGAACCACGGCTTCTTCTCGGCTCCTGCTGCATGGACGGATGCAGCGCACAAGAACGGCTCCGACATCTATAGTGGCATCAAGTTCTTTGACACCACAGGCAATCCTGGCGGAGTAGGCGCCGAAAACTGGATGTCGTTCCTCTCCGCCAAGAACGAGGACGGCACGTTCAAGTATGTCGAGCCAATCATCAACTGCCTCATGTACTTCGGCTTCGACGGCATCAACTACAACTGGGAGGATTCAGGCTACAACGATGAGGATGTAGTGGCTTTCCACCAGGCTCTCCATAAGTCGGCCGAGAAGCATGGATTCAACAATTTCCATACCGGTATCTACACAAGCTCGTCTGCATTGAGTGCATGGAACGCGGCAGGACTTTTCGGCAACGAGAACGGGCGCACGCACGACTGCATGCTCAACTATTCGGCAAGCGACTTCTCTTACAGCATGTCGTCGTCGGCACAGGCTGCCATCAACGCGATGGGTACAACTGACGGCTTGTATGCTGGTGTGTGGATTGTCAGCATGGACCGTGGATGGAGCCGTCTAAACGAGGACGAGTATGCCAAGCAGGTTGGTATCTGTCTATGGGGCGAGCATGCATCAAGCCGGTTCTGGTCATATAACAACGGTGACGACGCCTATTCACGACAGGACAACTACCAGTACCTGCTCGAGCGTGCAATGTCAGGCGGCAACCGCAACCCGCTCGACCGTCCGGCAATCAGCGACACTGGCAACAACTGGGAACAGGACGGCGAAAAGAAGCCGCTATCTACATACGCTGGCCTAGCCACCTGGATTCCTGAGCGCTCAAGTATCTCGGGCAACCTCCCGTTCGCCACAAACTTCAACCTTGGCAACGGCGACCGCTATTCTTACAAGGGAAAGAAGACCGCCGGCTCTTGGTACAATATGGCAAACCAGGACATCGTGCCGACATACCGCTGGCTCATCGTCAATCCGGGCACACAGACTGTCAACAACGACATTGATGCCTCGTTCACACACCTCGACCAGTACACGGGCGGCTCGTCTCTGCTCCTTCAGGGCAAGGCAACTTCTACTGGCTCTGATATCGTGCTCTACAAGACCGACCTTAACGTGTCTGCCGGCAACGCATACGCCAAGGTCGCTGTGAAGAACGGCAAGCAGGGCACTAACGCATCCAACCTCTACGTCATCGTGCAGAAGGCTGACGGCTCATGGGTCGAGGCTCCAGTAGGCGACATCAACGGCGCTACATGGGAAGAGAAGCAGGTTAGTATTGCCGGACTCTCACAGAGTGATGTTATCAAGAACATTGGTCTGCGCGTGAAGGGCAATGACGATGCCTACAAACTCTATGTGGGCAAACTCGAAATCAACGATGCTGTTAAGGCCACTCCAGCTGAGGTGAAGGACGTTACTGTTGAGGTAAAGGACGAAACCAAGACAACTCTTACAGCCAAGGTGTTCTGGGATGTTGACGCACAGGCACAGAAGCGTGCCGACTGGGGACTTGTCTACAACGACGAGGCTAACATCGACCATTTTGAGGTGCTTTACAAGAACGGCGAGCAGGGCAAGGTGTCTGAGATTGGACGCACCACATCTTGGGCCGACCTTATCAGCGACATCACATTCGAGGGTGCCGACGACGATCCGTATATCGGTGTACGCTCGGTGTCTACCGACTTGAAGACCTATTCAAAGGTGCAGTGGGTACATGTGGCACGCGGCAACCAGGCCGACCTTCCTTCAAAGAAGGACGACTCTTATGGCATCAGCCAGATGAACCCCAACTGCGACGGTGCCGACATCGCACGTCAGCAGCGTTATGTGACCGACGTAACCACTACAGGTGCCGACCAGAACCTCGACTACCATACCGACCATCCTGTGCTTGACGGCACTCAGTATGACGACCAGACCGATCTCGTGCTCAAGGTTAAGCAGGGACAGACTGTTACGCTCAAGCTCAAGTGCTTCGACACAACCAACGCTGAGTACAATGGCCAGAGGAAGACCGACGGTCTGCGCTATTGCTTCGCTGGCGGTTGGATTGACCTCAACGGTGACCATACTTTTAATCCTTCGGATATAGCTGAAGATCCGGCGAACGGTGAGCGTCTGTTCTTCGCAGGCAAGCTCCGCGCAGCTACTCCTGAGTTTGAAACAGAGGGTATTGAGTGCACATTCACAGTGCCTGAGGATGCTGTTACTGGTAAGAGCCGCTTGCGCATCGTGTTCTCTGACGCTTGGTTTGCAGGCGACTTCCTCCCGACCGGCCTCCACAACAAGGGCTTCTCTATGGACTTCAGTGTAGAGATCTCGGGTGACAACCCACAGCGTCCTGCTCCTGTCGATATCCACGACCAGGGTGTTGCTGATGAGCCAGAGGGCCTTAACGGTGGCGAGTCAGGCGTTAACACTGTAAAGGGTGAGGTTTCTGCAGTTGACGTTGCCAATGGCCAGCTCAACTTCCAGAATGTAGACAAGGCATGGATCTACGACGTTAATGGTGCAGCCGTTAACTATCTCGTTGCTCCGACATCTTTGAGCACCGCTTCTTTGGCTAATGGTGTTTATCTTGTGAAGATGCAAAAGGGTAGCGTTATTCGCTCACAGAAGATTGTTGTTAAATAATAAGAACTTTGTTTTGACTTATTAGTTAGGGGAGTGTCGCTTGGCGGCGCTCCCTTTTTATGATATTGTGTATGTAAAAGTACTTATATAAATAATGTATATGTGTATGATTTTAACAAGATATTGTAAACAAAAGTTAAATTAATAGCAAATAGTCAATATTTTTCTTGGAAAGTTTTGGTAATACGGATAAAAGTCATACCTTTGCATCCGCTTTCGAGAAGCAACGGAAACTCAA
>CALBYK010000172.1 GCA_937889855.1 uncultured Prevotella sp. | reverse complement strand
TATCTTGTCTATATCATAGTCGATGGCGCCCTTCGAGTAGACATTCGGTCCGCCACGACGCACGCGTATCTCGCCCGGCGTGGGGTTCTGACTGTTGTAGGCATAGCCGTCGCTGGCGATGAGCACGATGTGGTCGTCGTCGAAGCCGTGGCGTTTGAGCATCTGATACATATCGAAGGCATCCGCCTGGTGACGGTAGTCGCTCCACTTTGTCGACGTGGCGACGACGAGTGCCCACTTTTTGTCTGTCTTCGGATATGTGAGGCTGATGTCAGTGTCGAAGCTCTGGAAAGTGCTTTTCAAATCCCACACGGCCGACGTAGAAGAGGTGCGGTTGCTACCGTCGGTAGACACATAGCCAACATGATGGAACTTGCCATCATGGAAGTTCCACTCGGCATAGGTGGAATGTAGCACGGTGGTGTATTTCTTGGCATCAAACTCCAGTTTGCCAGTGGCGCCGTCGATGTCAGGACTGCCTCCGGCACGCATGGACATAGTAGCTTCCCACACATCATCGCGCATCCACGAATAGCCTATATTGTTGCTGCTGCGCGCATCGACCACGCGCTTGAGGGCATCGTTGAGCGTGCCTCCATGCACCTCCATATTCACCAGACCATAATAGAGCAGCAGCATGGAGTCGTAGAACTGTGCCGCTCCGCTCTTGGGCAGTCCACCATAACCGCCATCGTAAGCCTGATTGAACCCCGACGACGGCGAAGCCGACAATGTAAAGCAGGTATAGTCGTTCTCCGACTTCTCCAGAAGCTCCTCCGTGGCATCCGAGCAGGCATTGTCGCTGCATATAAATTCACACGCATATTGTATAAAGCTCTCCCAAGTTGACAAAGCATTATCGAATGTTGCCATATCTTCGGGCTTTGACGGCACAAAAATAATAGCTGGGGAATGGCCACCGTAATTATTGGCTTCCACAATCTGGCTCTCCATATTCTTTACTATATCGGCCAGTTGCTCAGTGTTGTCGTAAGTGGAAGTACCAAGCATCTTCAACCCGAGTTCCTGCGCCTGGAATGCCGTCCAGTCGAGAAATGTCTGACCGTAAGTCGAATTGCCGACAACAAGCTGCACACAGTCGCAACCAGTCTTTAACGCATGAGTGAGCATCACTTCGCTCTGTGCGATGTCGGGTTCGGACAGACACCACACATAGCCTTTGCCTGCATACATACGCTGGAGTTCCGCTGATGTGACGGTGGGCAGCAACAGGGTCTTGCCTGTCTTTGCGCACTCCTGCGCCACCAGTTTGGCTTTTTCCGAGTCGAATGGACCTACAATGGCCTTGTAGACGGTATCGGCAGCCAACTCCCGCACCTTGTCGAACCAGCCATTGTCATTGTCATTGTAGGTCACAACCTCTGGGTCAAAGACCACAATCTGACTCATGCCTTCTTGAGAGAGAAGACAGTTCTTCCCGAACATCATAACCGAAGCCAACATCTCTCCGGCTTCATTTTCCGGCAATACCAAAGCTATCTTGTAGGTATTGGTTTTCTGCTTGACTGAACCTCCGCCATCATCGTGGTCGCTGCAAGCCACAACCATCAAGGCAACACATGCGACCACTGCAATATGCGACATTATATACAACAGTTTCTTCATCTTGATTTCCTCCTTCAATGTTTTTCATTCACGTAGGCTTTCTCCTTGTTTATGGCCTCGTCGGTGAACTGCGAGGCTATTGAAAACCAGTCTTTATATTTGTTTGAATTGTTGCAGATACCCGTGTAGCCATCGGCAAGACCATAAGAGATGTTGCGCGGAAGCGTCTCGCCGTTGGCCCAGCGAGTGAGGACATCGTGAAGAACCTGTCCTACTTTTCTGTATGCCGAGAAAGGGATATTGCGGCCCAATTCACTGCAATCGACATCCATACCTATAGGACTCGGTAGTCCCAAAAGTTCACTATAAAATCCCAATGCCGACCCTCCGCACTGCGGATACACCCAATCATAGTCTCTTGCTTTTCTAAAAGAGTTAGCCATAACACGCGCACTGTCGGCCATGGCAAAGCCCGAAGCATCGTCTGCAAGATACTTCACGTCGAGAGTGCCCTCGTCGGGACTGCCGTCGGCTATTCCGTCGCGCAGTCCGTCAAGTCCTTCCTGCAGCTTCTTGTCACCTGGACAGGCAAGCACTGCCACGACACGCTTTCGTTCCTGCGTCATAAGCGTGCGACCCACCATATAGCTTACTCCATAGAGATTGACATCGAGGCAGGTGACACCTTCGGGCATATCGTCACGCCGCGACTCCAGCAGCAATATCTCGTTGCCCTCGGCAAGATTGATATGCGCAGTGTCGAGCATAGCCTCATACTCTGAGCTGGCAAGCACGAGCAGACGCTTTGGCTTGGCAGGCTTTGTGGCAGCGGCCAGCCAATAGCGGAAGGCAGCAGCTCCCTGCTCCTTAGTCGTGGGGGCCACCACGTGGCTCTCTACATCCTCATACTCATGGTCCCAGGCAAACGACATGAATTCCTTCATTATGTCGTCGTTATAAGTCATGTCGCCCAAACCGTTGGTGGCGGATATTATCGTGACGGACATATATTCCGCCGCTGGATCAGGCTCCGGGTCGTCATTGTCGTGGCACGACACGACGAGGAGCGACAAAAGTAGAAGGCAGACGATACTGCCGATTCTGTGCAATGCTCTCATAAACTGTCGGTTGAAATTATTTTTATATTATCGTAGTCTACTGCGCTATCAACTTGAACTTTATACCGTTAATCACATATATCACTCCACCATCTGAAGCATCCTCCACAATACTATATCTATTATTAAAAAACAGCGCGCTGCTTCTGGCAATATTATTATAATACATACGATTTATAACTCTACTCATCATGTCTATCTTATACTTATCACAATCCACATAAAATGTACTTGCATAATATGAATTCTTGGATATGTAATAGTATGGAATAGCCAAGTCGTAATGATTCCACTTAAAAAAACGCCACTCCCATGAGACTGACGGAGTACCAATTTGTAATTCTTTAGAATAATTGCCACTACCACTCATATTTTTCAAGAAAGCGAGCGTTGGGTTCTTCTCCACTGCATATGCACCGACGGCTGTTGTGAGCTGCTTGACAACACCTTCCAGTTCTTCGTGCCTATACTGGCACATATATCCGAGATATTTAAGCGCCACTTTATCCGAGCAATTCTTATACACGACGAGTTTCTTATCACCAAAACCCATGTTTTCTGTGGACCAGTCTTTATAGCTATCATAGTCCCATCCACCGTCAAGCGTAACAAGCCTGCCACTGCCGCCACCATCCCACTCTTTCGCACAGACATAATACCTGTCGTTGTTCAGACACCGCAATACCTGGCACAACTGGAAAGGCGAATCTTCGCCATTGTATGGCCATTCCGATTTCGTCAGGAACACAAATTGGCGCACATAGCCGACTACATCCTCAAGGCTGACATCAACCACAGCCACATGTCCGTCGACTGACGGGCGGTAAGTGAGCGCGCCACACACCGTGGGCAGAGTCATAGAGCCGTCGGCATTATGGCGTATGGAATCGACGGCATCTTGCGGCACCATATTCTCCGTGAAATACTTAGCAGCCGCCTGCTCGTCGTCGGCTACTATATAATACACATCGGGAAGCTCCGAATGGAGCACCTGACCGAAATTAGGCACTGTCTTGTATGAACCGTCGGCCTGCAACTGTCCGCTGACAATGTTGTTGACCACCGTCTCATAGAAGAGCGTGTCCATAGCTGCCTTATGGGCAATCTCTTCCTTGCGCTGTTCCTCTTCGCCATTACCACCGTTGTCGTCGCTACATGAGGCAAACCCAGCCAACACTATAACCAAGAAGGCAATAGGCAAAAGGCGCATATATATTCTTATTTTGTTCATATTGTTGATACTTTATTTATTATTTAATATTTGGATATACCCAGCACGATGTTCGGAAAAGTCGCAACGGGTAGTTGTTGTCCTGCGTGACTGTTATGTCGGCAATCTTCAGCTCATAGTTGTCGGTCAATATCAGCACCTTACCGGTTTCCGCATTCTCACTGTTTTTGCACGGTATGAAGCAGCACTTGCCAATATAGTGCATTCCATATGCCGAGTAGGTTGTACACTGCAAGTCGTCCCAGAGACCATAGCTCCCGGCAAAGTCGGCCTCAAATCCCGACGCCTGTCCCTGGAACATAATGCGCGGGTCGTTGCCGAGATATTTCTTTAGGTTCTGCACGTCGTCCTCCTTAGGCAGACACCACTTTGTGCGCTTGCCGTAAGTTTCGTTCACGTCGTAGCCATACACATCTCTGTTCCGGGCGAGAAACTGCGGAGAGTTGCCATAGAACACACAAGCATAAAGCACATCACGTGAGGAGTCGTAGAACTCCTTGAGGTGGTACTTTGAGTTAGGATTCTTGGGATTTACCGGATAGCCGAATCCCATTGTCGTCTCCGCTATGTTGCAGCGCGTCCAATAGCCGTCGCCTATCTTCACCACCGGATACTGCTTGGAAAGCTGCAGATAATACGGTTTTACCGTTATGTTGTTGGGCTTATGCACCACCGACCCATAAGACACGGCATAGAGGTTGCCGTGTATGTAGTATACCCTGTCCAACTTGTCATAGCTACCCTTGCCGTCAATGGGCATCACATACGCGTCGCTGCCATGGAAAGCAAGCGACGCCGGGCGATTGCCCTCGCCGTCGCCGGGAAAGAGTCCCTGCGAGTGGTTTGCCATACCGTTATATATAGGGTATATCACCGTTATGCGGCGGTCGGAGCGTATCTTCGGCACGTATTCCTGGCATATCTCCAGCGTGGGCACTCCGCTGACATACAAGACCTTCACGAGCGACGTGGCACGATTGTCGCTATTGTCGAAGGCGAAGTTGCCGCCAGTGATGTCTATATCGTAACAGTCGGTGCCAAGGTCCTTGTCGGGCAGACGGTTGTTGCTCTGCTCCTGCATCTGCACCACATGGAGCATCACCTTCTGGGCTATCGACTGGTCGGAGAAAAGGTTCCAGATAGGCACAACCCTGAAGTCGATGAGATCGAGAGTGTTGCGGTTGCCCCTGTGGTAGACTATCGACGACATCCATGCCTGCGTAAGGTCGGACGGGATGGAGTCGAACTGGCTTAACGTCTTTACGCGCTCCTCTATCTTCTTGCGTAGCGTGCTGTCGCCGCCCTTCACCTCCACAGAGCCACTGCGTGACAGGTCGCTCGTGAGGCTCTCGCGCACTTCCTTCGACACGCTGCCCGACTTCTTGCCGAACACGTGCATCGACTGTTCCTCGGCTACGGTCTCCACATGCGATGTCTGCATACGATTGAATGTCGCCACATAGTCAATCATTCCGCCAACGCTCGCCTCGATAATGATGTGCGTGCCATACTCGTCGAGCATAGCCTGTATCTTGTTGTCGATGTCGGTGCATCCGGGCGAGCATATCTCGTCGTACACCTTGCGGAAGTTGTCGGTGAGCGGCAGCTTGTCGGCAGGACAGTTACCTACGATATAGTCGAGAGCACCGGCATCGACACTGCGCGTTGCCACCACTTTCGACATACGGGCGTAGGAACAGTATTGCTCACCTATTTCTTTGTTACACACTTCCTTGAAACGGTTTATCGTTTTACTCATGCCGAGGAAACTGACAGAGTGGTCGAAGCGCTGAGTCAGTATTGACGACATCTCGCTCAACGATGTGGCGGCGTCGACGGTCATGCCCACGCGGGCACGCACCACCTCCTGCACACTCTGGAATCCGTCCTCGGTGTCAAACGAAGCGAGGCGATCGAGGTCGATCACACGGCCACGCACGCTCGACGAGCTTTGATACTCGTCGAAGGCGTTCAAGCCCCAGCCCAGACGGAAGTCGGAGAGCGGGTCGGAGAGCAGACCGTTGTCGCCATCCTCGCCATCACCACGCTGCACGAGCTGGAGCATACCGCTGACCGCCGGGTTGTCAGCACGCGCCACGGTGAGTGTGGCGGTGCGGCGCGACGTGTTGGGGTTGGCTTCAGCCCACAGTTCCACAACACCGTCGTGCGGCAGCGAGTCGCCCTCAAGCCTCAACCATCCGGCATCGGTGGCGACGGTGTATGCCACGCCATCGCCAAAGGGCGCGCCGCTGATGCGCAGCGTGTGGTAGCGTGCCGACGACGCCAGTTCGCTTTGGTTGCACTCAAGCCTGAGCGTGCCGGTGTCGGGCGTTATCGGCTCGTCGCTGCCACAACCTGTAAGCAGGAGCAGCAGCGAAGTGAGCGCAGCCAGTATCATATATGCTTTATTTGTCATGTGTCAATAGGCTATTTCCGTTGGGTTGTACTTGTATACGTATACTCCTGAGCGCACCATACGGTTGGCATACTCGTCGTTTCTGAAGTAGTCGGGATAATACTGCGCTTCGGCAGGATTGTCGGTGGAGTAATTCCAGTTCGGCAGATTGTCATAACTTTTCTTTGTGTCGAGATAGAAATTGCCGAAGTGCTTCTTTACAGCACATACGTCGGAGACATCGACCGAGCCGTCGGTGCCGACGAAGCCTGGAAGCTCACATCCCAGTACGGCGTGCGACTCGACATATTCGAGTTCGGAATACTTCTTTGTGGTAAGCACCCCGCACGACATATATATGCATTCGGAGCCGTCGGGAGTGTAGTCGTCACGTTCCTTCACACTGAACTGTCCATAACGGAAGTCCACATCATACGCCTTGCCTCCATATATGCACAGTCCGCTTGTGAGTTTCACGCGACCCTCGTATATCGGATAAGCCACATACACCTTCTCCGTCTTGCTTATCTCGGGCACATACTCGTGGCAGACAGTAGCCACTGGGCGGTTGGCAGCTATGATATTGACCGTTTCGGGATTGGCATACTGCGAATACGCCGACCCGCCCACGCTGCAATATACCGATTTGGGATGCGCGCTGAACGAGGTGTTGATGAAGTTGCGGTTGCCCACCTGGTCCATTGCCAATGCCATATTGCCCGTGACGCGCGCCTCAACGCGCTGGGCAATCTGCTCGTCGGGAATAAAATCCCATATCGGCACAACCGTCATGTCGACAAGCTCCACGTTGGAGTTGGTAATGTCGTCGTCGTCGAATTTAATCGACTTGAGCCATTTCGACTCAAGATCGGAAGGGAGATCCTTGTTGTCGAAAGACGACACACCAGCCAACTGGTCGAAGAGCGACACGTCGCCGCCTACTACATCAAACGAGCAGCGCGAATCGCGCAGCACTTTGTAGTTCTTCTCGTAGCTTGCCGTGGAACTGGCTTCCTTGAAGAGCGTCGCAATGGCAGCCTGCGAGAGAGCTTCCTCCGACTCCTTTGACTCGAACTTTATGGCATCCACCTGCACGTCGAGCGTCATGGCAGCGCCGAGCTTGGCATACGTCACGACATGGGTGCCATAGGTATAAATAAAGTCGTCCACTGCCTTCATGTCGTTGGAAGCACGCAACTTGTCGATAGCGGCGCGGAAGCTGCTCGTGAGCAACTTGGGATATTTCTTGGCATATTCGCGCACATCGAGATAATAGAGAACATACTCAGCGGCATCATAGGAGATGCGGTCGTGCAGGAGATATGTATCCTTTATTCCGTCCTCGAAGATGGAACACGTTTTCGACGCACTGCCCGAAACAAACACTATACTGCCTGAAACTGATGCGTCAAAGTTACAATGGGCTATGTATTCGGTCACCGATGTATAGACATTGCTTTCAGCCGTCAGTTCCATCTTGCGATTTACATTGAGTAAATCAACCTTGGCAACATTCTGCACACTGTCAAGCACGGCACGGTTGAGCACTTGACAACGAAAGTCGGCAAGGTTGCAATACTGACCGTTCACGGCATCATAAGAATAGCCAATGCCATAGTGGCGGTAGAACTGCCGCAGTGTGCTACCTGCCGAGCGAGTGGCTGGCGACTGCTCACACACCATCTGTCGTGTGGAGCCATCGGCACACTCAATATCGACTACTTCACGGCGCACCGTACCGCCATCGTTGCGCTCGCAATAGAGTTTTCCATCACCGCTAATGGTTAGGAAACCATTGTCATTCACTCCAACAGCCTTAATACCGACAGCGGCGGGGATGGTAACAAGACCCTCCTCGCCGCCTATCTTTATCACGTTCTCCGCTGTGTCAGCGCTGCCATGTATAGACTCATCGCACGACAAGTCGCTACATCCAGTCAATGACAGGAAAAGAATGACTATGGCGATTGTTTTATAAAACTTGCCATGCATAATTTTTTCTTATTATTCATACAGCCCAGACTTCACTGAAAATAGAGTCTACTCCCACTCGTATGTCTCAGCAAATGGTGTATTAGCATATTTTTCCAGTATGTATTTACGCACATCCTCAGAAGTATCGGCATCTCCAATGAAGTTCCATATAGGTGTAACCTGTAAATCAATCATTTCAGAGTTGTTTTTGCTCAAATTTTTATCTATCGTTATAGATTTTGCCCACTCCTCTATACTTTTGGAAATGTTATCACTAAGCGCCTTTGCATCCAATCCCGAACTGGCTCTCATACTCGACAAGATTTCGGTTGCTTTATCTTTATCGCCACCAACTGCTTTAAGTATAAAGGCCGAGTGTTGCAGACACATTGCAGCGCTATCACTATAAGAAGCCTTTACATTGGCGTCAAGAGAGAACAAACCTGACTTTATCGTTGTAGAGATTTTTGCACTGTCAAGCGACATTTTTTCCACAATAGTAGCCGAATCCACATCCAATTGCAATGCCAACATTCCGCCAAGCGTCGATGAACTGATTACACCTGTACCATAACTATTTACAAATTTAATAATTTGCCTTTTTTTCTTATCTTGATCACCACTCTTACAAGCTGCTACTAATCTTTCCAAATCCTTGGAATAAACGACAGAAAACACGCCACCACATACACCTTTTTCTTTTTTGTCTTCCAAGTATTCTGTATAAGCTGATACCAATGAAGGATAGTCAAGCGATGATTCTAACGTTGGATAATTAGAAGCAAAGCGCAGCTTCAATGCACCACTCGTCACATGCTCCTTTCCATGATAATCGCCTTCGATGCCAAACTTCATCAGTCCATAACCTATATGTACATCAATATGCACACCCAATTCGTCCTGCTTTTGGACAATTGAGTCGGCGTTGACAGACTGGTATTCAAGTATTGAGACTGGAGTGGTCTCTAACAGTGTGGAATATGTCACCGGATCACTCTGCATCAAAGTATTAACTCCTGCTGCATTTACCACACGAGTGCCTTTTATTACTGCATTTCCTAATACATTATTTTTGACAAACTTGCCGTCTGCATTCACATACTCTGCAAGTTTAAAGCCACAACCAAGATACTTACCGCTTGCAAGATTTATGTATTCGGCATCATTCGCACCTTCACCAGCTGTCTGTGACAGTACAAATGTCTTCGTTTCGTCACCTGTAGAGAGACTGATGGTGGCACTGCGGTCTATTCCAGTAGTATTGCGGTCAACAAGAATAGCAAGTTTTCCGTTGCCTTCACCTTCGGTGTTATACAAGCCCACCCAGTCGCAGTCCTCTGGAACTGATGCCGTCCACTTGCCGTTGCTCTTCACATCAACATTGTATACGCCGTCGTATTCCACTGCAGCGACACCACTCTTGGCAACCTCGCTGTCTACATTCACATTCACTGTATCGTCGTCAGAACTGCACGACGAGAGAACAGCAGCCATAGCCATACCGGCAAGCGCCACATTCTTGAAAGAGAAAAATTTCTTCATTGTTTTCTTCATAGTTTCTTCCAATTAATTGGTTTAATGATTGTTGTTACAATATTTATAGGTTATTTAGTGGGTATGGCAAGGATGCCATACCCTCCTAATATTTGCAAACTTAATTTTCAATAGTTTTTAATCGTATTTGCAAATTTACAAAAAAAAGTGATTTTATGAAATATTTCACGTTTTTTTCTATGCCAGCAGAACAAAAGTTCTGCTTTTTATGCAAATACTTCTTTACTGCCCACGTTATTTCTGTCTGATAAACACGTTGATCGGACATCCGTGCATCGACCAGTTCTCGCGAATCTTGTTCTCAAGGAAGCGGCGGTAAGGCTCCTTGATATACTGCGGCAGGTTGGCGTAGAACACGAAAGACGGTATCTGCGTGTTGGGCAACTGCGTGCAGTACTTTATCTTGATATACTTGCCCTTGGTTGATGGTGGCGGATAAGCCTCGATGAGCGGGAGCATCACCTCATTGAGCTTCGATGTGCCCACGTGTGCCTTGCGGTTGAGATACACCTGCTTGGCGGTCTCGAGCACCTTGAAGATGCGCTGCTTGGTGAGTGCAGAGGCGAAGATTATCGGGAAGTCGACAAACGGAGCCATGCGGTTGCGTATGGCGTTCTCGAAGGTCTTTATCACTGCCTGATCCTTGTTCTCCACGAGGTCCCACTTGTTCACCACCACCACGAGCGACTTGTTGTTGCGCTGTATGAGCTGGAAGATGTTCATGTCCTGCGCCTCGATGCCGCGCGTGGCGTCGAGCATGAGGATGCACACGTCGCTGTTCTCGATGGCGCGGATGGAGCGCATCACTGAGTAGAACTCCAAGTCCTCCGACACCTTGTTCTTGCGGCGTATGCCGGCGGTGTCGACAAGATAGAAGTCGAAGCCGAACTTGTCGAAGCGCGTGTAGATGGAGTCGCGCGTGGTGCCGGCAATCTCGGTCACGATGTTGCGGTCCTCGCCGATGAAAGCGTTGATAATGCTGCTCTTGCCGGCGTTAGGACGTCCCACTACGGCGAAGCGCGGAATGCCGTCCTCCACCTCTTCCTTGGTGTCGGGCTTGAGCTTCGTGAGCACGAGGTCCAAGAGGTCGCCCGTGCCGCTGCCCGTGGCAGACGAGATGCACTGCGGCTCGCCAAGACCCAGCGAGTAGAACTCGGCAGCATCGTATATCTGGTCGTTGTTGTCGGTCTTGTTGGCGACGAGGATTACGGGGAGCTTCGTGCGGCGCAGAATCTGTGCCACGTCCTGGTCCCAGTCGGTCAGACCCGTCTGCACGTCGACGAGGAAGAGTACGAGATCGGCCTCCTCCGTGGCTACGATGACCTGCTTGCGGATGGCATCCTCGAAGATGTCGTCGCTGTTGACCACCCATCCGCCGGTGTCGACGACGGAGAATTCGCGTCCGTTCCACTCGCACTTGCCATACTGGCGGTCGCGCGTGGTGCCGGCGGTGTCGCTCACGATAGCCTGACGTGTCTTGGTCAGACGGTTGAAGAGTGTGGACTTGCCCACGTTGGGGCGTCCCACGATTGCTACTAAATTAGCCATTTCTTGTTTTGTAAGTCATTTGCCCTCCCATCAACGGAAGGGTCTTGGATGTGGTCTGTGCATCCGAGTTAATGATTTTCCGAAGCTGACCTTGGCTCCGGCCCTCGCCACCTTGACGAGAGTGTGCCCTCTGTTTCCATTCAGGGCTATATATAGGAGGTACGGCCTCCGAGCCGTACCACGCAATAAATACTGCCAAGCAAATTGTCATGCTGCTTGCAATAAGCGCAATGATGGCAGCGTGGTACGGCTCAGAGGCCGTACCTCCTTTACTCTGGGTTGTACCCGAAATTGTCGAGCTCGCGCTGCGAGCTGCGCCAGTCCTTGTCCACCTTTACGAAGGTGTGCAGGTAGACGCTCTTGCCGAAAAACTTCTCTAGCGACTTACGTGCCTCGGTAGACATCTTCTTCAGCGCCACGCCCTGGTGGCCGATGATGATGCCCTTCTGCGAGTCGCGCTCCACGTAGATTACGGCGTGGATATCAATGTTGCGGTCGGTTTCCTTGAACGACTCCACCTTCACCTCCACCGAGTAAGGAATCTCCTTGTCGTAATAGAGCAGTATCTTCTCGCGTATTATCTCCGACACGAAGAAGCGTGCGGGCTTGTCCGTGAGCTGGTCCTTGTCGAAGAACGGCGGCGAGTCGGGCAGCAGTTCCTTGATGCGCTTCATGAGCATGTCCACACCGAACTTGTTCTTTGCAGAGATAGGCAGAATCTCGGCATCGGGCAGCAGCTTGTGCCAGCGCTCCACAGTGTCGCCGAGCGTCTTCTGGTCGCTTTGGTCAATCTTGTTGATGAGCAGAAGCACGGGGATGGTCATCTTCTTCACCTTGTCGAGGAAGTCCATATTCTTCTCTGGATTCTCCACCACGTCGGTGACGTAGAGCAGCACGTCGGCATCCTGCAGCGCCGACTCCGAGAAGGCGAG
>CALBYK010000171.1 GCA_937889855.1 uncultured Prevotella sp. | reverse complement strand
CCGGCTCCTCATGGAACTGCAGTCCCACTCCGTGCCCGCAAAGGTCACGCACCACACCATAGTGATACTTCTCCGCATGTTTCTGGATGGCATGGCCTATGTCACCCACAAAGCAGTAAGGCTTGGCGGCAGCCTCGGCTCCCACCTCCAGACACTCCTTGGCCACACGCACGAGCTGCTCCTTCTCGGGAGTTGTCTTGCCGATGATGAACATGCGCGACGCGTCGGCATAATATCCGTCAAGAATTGTGGTGAAGTCGACATTGATGATGTCGCCCTCCTGAAGAATGTCCTCCTCCTTTGGTATGCCGTGGCACACAACCTCATTGATGCTTGTGCACACGCTCTTCGGGAAGCCCTCATAGTTGAGGCAAGCAGGAATGGCACCGTGCGACGTGCAATAGTCGTAGCAAATCTGGTCAATCTCAAGAGTGCTCATACCAGCATGAATTTGCTTTGCCACCTCGTCAAGCACGCCAGTGTTGACAACACCGCTGCGGCGGATGCCCTCTATCTGTTCGGGAGTCTTAATAAGGTCGCGCGACGGCACCTCCTTTCCCTTGTTCTCCCAATACATCACTTTTTTGTCAAGCTCCGTAGGCTCCTGTCCAGGAAGGCAGTGCCATACTTTCTTTCTTCTGAATACCATAACTAATTAATATTTTAAAAAGCTCCACCCCTCGCCGTATGGCGGCTGCTGCCCTCCCCTTAGGTAGGAGAGTAAGATGCAAAGTGGGCAGAGACATCTTTGTTGCTTGTTATCTACTTTTTATTTGCCTGTTATTTGCTTCGTGCTATAATTATATGTCTTGTATCTTTTATCGCTAAAACAGCTCCAGCTTATTCTTCCTCGCCTCATCCAGCGACGCTAATTTCTTCTGGTGTGCAGCATACTCCTCACGCAGACGCGCATAACGCTCGCGCAGTTCGGTCTCAAACTTAGGCCGCTCGGTCTTGCTCATCACCTTCTGTGCAACAATAGGATTCTGCGCAGCGTCCTTCACCCACACGACAATGCCACTGTATATTGGCGCAATCTTCAGAGCAACGTGCATCTCAGAAGTGGTAGCGCCACCCACCATAATAGGCAATCGCAGGCCAGCCTTCTCAAACTCGGTAGCCACATGCACCATTTCCTCAAGGCTCGGCGTGATAAGACCGCTCAGTCCCACCATGTCAACCTTCTCCTCAACGGCCTTCTTGAGAATCTGCTCGGCAGGCACCATCACGCCGAGGTCAATCACCTCGTAGTTGTTGCACGACATCACCACATCAACAATATTCTTGCCAATATCGTGCACGTCGCCCTTCACCGTTGCCATGAGAATCTTCCCGGCGGTAGACCCGCCCTCCTTCTTGTCGGCCTCTATATAAGGCTGGAGTATAGCCACAGCCTTCTTCATCGTGCGGGCTGTCTTGACAACCTGCGGAAGGAACATCTTTCCGCAACCGAACAGTTCGCCAACGGTGTTCATGCCGTCCATAAGAGGTCCTTCGATAATGTCCACAGCCTTGGGATATATCTTCAGAGCCTCATTGATGTCCTCCTCCATATAGTCGCCAACGCCTTTCTGCAAGGCTATTGCAAGACGTTTAGCCACATCCTCCTTGCGCCATTCAGGAGCGGCGGCAGTCGTTGCGGACGCGGCTGCCGTGCCATTCTTCATAGCCTCCTGCTGCTGTTTTATCTCGTCGGCAAGGTCGATGAGTTTCTCGGAAGCGTCCTTGTAGCGGTTGAGCACAACATCCTCAATAACCTTGAGCTGGTCAGCGGGGATGTCGTTGTACGTCACCTTCGTTGCAGGATTGACAATGCCGAAGTCCATGCCCTTGGCTATGGCATGATAGAGAAACACCGAGTGCATTGCCTCGCGAATATAGTTGTTGCCGCGGAACGAGAACGAGAGGTTGCTCACGCCACCACTCACATGAGCCCCGGGCAGGTTGGTCTTAATCCATTCGACGGCACGTATAAAGTCAACCGCATAATTGTCGTGCTCCTCCATACCCGTAGCGATGGCAAGCACGTTAGGGTCAAAGATGATGTCGAGCGGGTTCATGCCCACCTTCTCGGTGAGCAATTTGTAGGCACGGCCAGCAATCTCAATGCGTCGCTCGTAAGTCGTCGCCTGTCCTATCTCGTCAAAGCACATCACCACCACGGCGGCACCGTAGCGCATCACATCACGCGCATGGCTGAGAAACACCTCCTCGCCTTCCTTGAGCGATATGGAATTGACGATGCACTTGCCCTGCACACATTGCAGTCCGGCGGTAATGACGTCCCACTTTGAGGAGTCTATCATAATAGGCACCTTTGCGATGTCGGGCTCTGAAGCAACGATGTTGAGGAAGTTAACCATCTCTGCCTTCGCGTCGAGCAGACCGTCGTCCATGTTTACATCAATCACCAACGCGCCGTCTGCCACTTGCTTTCGTGCTATACTCACCGCCTCGTCATAGTTCTTCTCCTTTATAAGCCTGAGAAACTTGCGCGAGCCAGCCACATTACAGCGTTCGCCGACGTTGACAAAGCGCACGTCAGGCGTGACGTCAAGCATCTCAAGTCCGCTGAGCCACATCGTCTTAGGTCTTGGCTGCGGCACATGCGGCTTTCCGTTCTCGGCAATAGGCACATACTTGGCGATGA
>CALBYK010000170.1 GCA_937889855.1 uncultured Prevotella sp. | reverse complement strand
GTCGGCGGCGGTCGAGAAATACCTTTTCCTCTGGAATGTGTTGCTTCAGAAATCTGCAAAAGGATTTCCCAAAATGTCTGTATTTATTGTATGCTCTATTCATAGTAAGTCTTTGTTTTTGTTATTGCAAATGTATAAAAAAAAGAGCTTCTTGCCTATTTTTAAGGAAAAAAAAACAGCGATAGATGGCATTTTGACTAAATTTGAGGGTCCCGCCGTTTGTGCCGTTTTTCTATATCCGCTAATTTTGCTTCCGAAACAAATGGTACTGGTATATAATCATTGCCGTAATGAAACACGAAAAAACTAAATGATATGAGAACCTTTAAATTATTCAAGAGATTAATTACGCTTGCAAGTATACCTCAGGTATTGCTATGCGTATCCGTTGCACTGTCGCTTGTAGCATGCAGCGACGACGATGAAATAAAGTCACCCGTGATTGAAACAGAAGAGACTGAGCTCGTTACTGTCGATACGCCCAAGCTCTTCACCGCCTTGCCCACGTATGTATTTAGCGATAGCTATCCGCAAAGTGCCGAAGCTCTGCTGAGAAGGATATCCAACAAAACTTCATCGCTTGACGATGCCGTGACTACTGTGGCGTTTACCGATGCCCGTGCGCGTTCGCTTGCTGATGCCGATATGAGGAAGATAATAAATCTGTATCTCCGTGGGGGAAACATCGTGTATGTAGAGCCCACGAAGGAGGGCATAGCGTCATGGATGAAACACATAAAGAACGTCTTTCGGGAAATGGCGGCAGAAGGAAGCCTTGCCATTATATATCCGCCGTTTGCTTCCTCGTTCTGCTCCCGGTTCGTAGATGTGGAAAGCGACAGCAACGGTAATCCGCTGCCGCCGTTTGCTGACGAGGCTGATACCGACGGAGTGGTATGCGATGCCATAGCGTTGCGCGGCTCCGATCTTTATGTCGTTTCCGATCTTGACGACGTTACTGCTGGCGAGACCCTTGTAGAGGAGTTTGACGAGGAAACCGGTGAGATTCTGTCATCATTCATGAACAAGGATTCTGCTCCGGAAATGCCCACCGATTATGTTTACGGTCAGCATGCCGAGGCTCTTGTGGCATGGTTGAACCTGCAGCCAGAATATATTACCGACAGGGAGAAACTTATGGCACAAGGACGCAAAATGCTTGTTACGGAAATGGCATAGACAAGGCAAACTTGATGGACATAATCGATGCGCAGCAATATCGGCGCACCTTCAATGTGGCAATGTGTGGCAAGAGCGAACCTGTAACGCTTATATATTATATATGGAATGCCAATGACAAGACGAATATGACCGATTATTATCTCGTGAAGGAAACCGTAACGCTTGAAAATAGCAGATTAGAATGCGGCCCCACTAACGAGAAGAAATGGTATCGCGATGGCACTTACGGACCATTTCTATATCAATTTTCCACAGAACATTCGTTTAGCAATAAAACCGTGAAAATAGAACAGGTTTCACCTGTGAACAGTACCAGCGGTTCTTCAACATACACGCATGGCTTCGATTGGTCGCTAAACAGCGCATTGACATTTTCAAAAGACCCGAGCCTGGGCATCGGTGGCGGAGTGTCGTTTTCAAAAAGTTGGTCGTATGACATACCAGACTTGAAGATGACTCATTCGCAGAATGGCAATGCCCCGAAATGGGAATACACGGCAGGCACACGACCAACGTCACATTGGGGGTCGCCCGTGAAACACACCACGGCAAAACCGATACTGCGCACCGACTGCACCGTGAGTCATAGTTGGATATGGAAAATGCCAAGTGCCAGCGGCACTTATAGCTTTACGACCGACACTTATGTGCGTCTGCAGACACTGGCATATACAGTAGGATTTTTCAAGACAAATCCCTACTATAATACCAAGACAGGCAATAGTAAGCAAACCTTCCAGTTGGCTCCCCCTCCGCGCTACGTTCAAGAGTGGATAATGTCTTACACTCCATATAGCAACGACGTGCAGACCACACTCGAAAAGCAGTTCCCGAAATACTGGACACTTGCTTTCGACCTGCCAGTGGTGTCAATCAACGATCGCACGATGATAGATAACCGTATCAACACGCTCATCAATTTGCTGAACAACAACCGCTCCGTCCTGTACGACAAGAGCATCAACAAACTGAATATATCGTGGAAACTACTTAATTCGCCAGATGTGTACCATAGTTATGAATATAAATATTAACCGATAATTTGAATTGTGGATATGAAAAAAGTTTTTAGATTGTTTTTCCTCTCCCTCATAGGGATTGCTCCGCTCACGGCATGCAGCGATGATGCCAACGGCACCGAGGGCATGAGATACACCAGTGTACCGGCATCGCTCGTTAGCGACCCGGCAAAGCTGAGAATGCTTCACTCCATACAGGATTTGGACGACGGACGGTTCTTCTATCTCGACTATACCGCCGACTATAAGCTCGACCTCTTGACGAAGGCCAATATAACGACAAATGGCGGACTCGTGGGTTTTGTTTTGAAATATCTGTGTGATTCACCAACACCACAGTCTGAAGCAAAGCTCAACTATGATGCCGGATGCAGTGCCTTTGCTGCCACAACGCCCGACGGCTCGCGCATCATGGGACGCAACTTTGACTATTCACACGGCAACGAGCCCATTGCCGCCGCCCTTGTACGCACGGCTCCTGCTGGCAAGCTCAAGTCTATATCGCTTGTAGACGGCTACTGGATAGGCTATCGCCAGAACCTGTATCATTGTTTTAGTGATAATGTCAAAGATTTCAACGAGAAAAAAGTGCAAGACCTCTCATATATAATGGGATTTCCGTATTTGCTGATGGACGGCATGAACGAGGCAGGGTTTGCCATCAGTGTGCTTCATCTTGATGGAAAACCTACACAACAGAGCAACGCACGGAACAAACTCACCACTACGGTGCTTATGCGCTATCTGCTCGACAACGCACATTCTGTGGACGAGGCTATAACAATGGTGAAGCAGTTTGATCTGCATGTGCCCGATGACAACGGAAATTATCATTTCTTTGTGGCTGATGCCACGGGTAGGCATGCCGTGCTCGAATATGTTTGGGACGAGGAACACCGTGATGCACGCTTTATCGACGACGAGATATACGACGGTAGCGGAAAAATTTCCGGCTTTAGTTATCCTGACGTGAAACCGAACACTCTCGAAGTGATGACCGACAAGCATTGCGTGAGCAATTTCTATATTTCGCCAACAATGGAATGTTCTGCCAAAGGTCCCGTAAAGTCGCAACATGGAAAGACCCGCTATGATATTATGGATTTTGTGCTCACGCAAAACAATGACTGCCTGACAGAGGCTCGGGCAATGAATCTGCTCGACGATGTGAGCCAGGCAGAGAGTCCTACGGATGTTACAAGCCACACGCAATGGTCGGTGGTCTATAACCTCACGGAGCGCAAGGCCACGGTTTGCGTGAACAGAAATTACAGTAAGCCGTTTACCTTTTATATAAAGTAAAAAAGTGTTCTAAATTTTGATAGCCTGTTTTCTTAAAAATGTTTTAGTGAAAACAGGCACATCAAAATTTCAACTCCTTCTTCAAGTCTCTGAACACGCTCCATGCCACGGGCACAGATAGAAGGAAAGAGCACAAATCAGACAC
>CALBYK010000169.1 GCA_937889855.1 uncultured Prevotella sp. | reverse complement strand
CCATTCCTTACACGCAGGTGAGCGACCTGAAGAACATGCGTGAGTCGGCTGTGGCACAGGCATACGGCATACAGTGGATACCTTCGGTGTATGTCATCGACCCGCAAGGCAAGGTGGCACTTGCCACGGTGATGTCCGGCAAGGTTGCTGCCTATCTCACCTCTGTTTGTCCCGACTGCGCCGAATGACGCTCACGGTAGACTTGCTGCGCACATGGTTCAGGCAGTTCAACGACGACTACTTCGGCGGTGAGCTGCCTGTGCCGAGTCTTGCGCTGTCGAAGGCACGCACGCGCCTCGGCACAATGTCGTGCAAGCGCAAACTGCATGTTTGTGTTGTTGCGTACAGCGACTTCGCTATACGCATAAGCACCTATTACGACTGTACGGAGCGCGAGTATCAGGAGACGCTGCTCCACGAGATGATACATTATTATATTACATACAAGCACATCCGTGACAAGTCGTCACACGGGCCTGTTTTCCGTTCGATTATGGAGCGCCTCAACCGCGAGCACGGATGGAATGTGACCGTGTCGTCGTCGATGCGCGACCATAAAATCTCCGACCCGCAGTCGGCGCTCGCCGTACGCAACTATCTGGTGCTTGCCATAGTGACCAAAGACGGCGGCAGGATGTTGTCGGTGGTCAGTCCACGCTCCGCCCGCGAGATTGACCTCAGGGCGCGCATGGTGGCAGAAATCGTTGACCACAGGTGGTACACGACACAAGACGAATACTTTAGGAATTTTCCTAAGGTGCGCACGTTGCGGGCTGTCCGTGTGACGAGCGACGTGTATAACGAGAAAACGGCTGCAATGCAGCCGTTGACAATAAGAAAAATGTAGTTCAGATTACTTGGCAGGCACTTCCTCCAGTGTCTTCTTCAGCAGCTCCCAGAACGGGGCTACGGTTGGTATCAGGCAGCGCTCGGATGTGGTGTGCGGCGAGCGCAATGTCGGGCCGAGTGACACTACGTCGAGGTGCGGGTACTTGCCGAGAATGACCGAACACTCAAGACCGGCGTGGTAGTTCTTCTCGAGCAAGTGTAGAATCTCGCTGTCGGTATTGGGATCCCATCCGCCGTAGCTTCCACTCATCTCTACCTTCATGCCGGCCATGGAGAATGTAGACTCAAGCGTGGTGGCGATATATTCCTTCATGCTCTCGTTGGCAGAGCGTGCGAGAATCTTTATTGCGGCGTGGCCGTCGGCGATGTTGATGATGGCGAGGTTTGACGATGTCTCAACAACTGTGGGGAACACCGGAATCATGCGTAGCACGCCGTTGTGGCAGCCGTAGATGGCGTCGAGCAGGTTGTCCTGAATCTCCTCGGGAGTCTCGTGCGACGGAGTGGGCACGTCCTCGGCGAAGAAGCGTATGTCATCCTCAATTGTGCGGTACTCGTGGTTGAAGAGCTTGCGCCACTCCTCCACATCCTCCTTGAGCGCGTCAACGTTCTCCTTGGGCAGTGTGAGCACCACCTCGCACTCAAACGGTATGGCGTTGCGCATGTTGCCTCCGTGCCATGTGGCGAGGCGTGCGCCATATTCGGCGATTGCCTCATGCACGAAACGCGCCATGAGCTTGTTGGCGTTGCCGCGTCCCTCGTGAATTTCAAGACCGGAGTGGCCGCCCTTCAGTCCCTTGAGCGTCACCTTCACGGCGGCGTCGTCCTTGTCGGTCTCCCCCTCCTTGTAGTCGAGAGTAGCTGTGATGTCTATGCCGCCTGCGGAACCGATGACAAACTTTCCCCATGTCTCGGAGTCGAGGTTGAGCAGAATGTCGCCCTGAAGCTCGTCGTCTGGCAGGTCGTTGGCTCCGAACATGCCCGTCTCCTCGTCAGCGGTGATGAGGCCCTCCACAAGTCCGTGCTTGAGCGACTTGTCCTCCATTACAGCCATGATGGCTGCAACGCCCAGGCCGTCGTCCGATCCGAGTGTGGTGCCTTTGGCACGCACCCAGTCACCGTCGATATAAGTCTCGATAGGGTCGGTCTCGAAGTTATGGGTCGACTCTTTGCTCTTCTGCGGCACCATGTCCATGTGGGCCTGCAGGATGACGCCCTTCTTGCCTTCCATACCCGGAGTGGCGGGCTTGCGCATGACAATGTTTCCGGCAGCGTCCTTGAACGCCTCCACACCGGCGCGTGCGGCGAAGTCGAGCAGGAACTGCTGCACTTTCTCAAGATGTCCAGACGGGCGCGGCACCTGTGTCAGTGCGTCGAAGTTGCGCCAAATACATTCGGGGTTTAGGTTTCTGATTTCACTCATAGTAATATTGTTTTATAAAAATAAGCCTTTCCAAGCTTCCTTAAGCTTTTCTAAGCCTTTCGGATTTCTTTTTTCTAAGCTTTGCGCTTTTTTGTGAGCGACAGTGCCGCCCATGCATACACGCCGAGCGCCACGACAAGAAGTGTCTGTATGCTGTGCACGATGAGCACGAAGTTGAGCGCGTCGGTGTCGCTGACACCATACAGAATGAGCATGGTCTTCACGGCAAAGTGCCATGGCCCGGCGCCGTTCGGCGTTGGTACAATCACAGCGATGCTTCCCACGATGAACGTCACGAGGGCGCACGCCATGCCGAGATGGGATGTCGACTCGAAACAGAAGAACGTGAGATAGTAGTGCAGGAAATAGCATGCCCATATGGAGAGTGTGAATGTGACGAAAAGCAGAGGTTGCTTGACGTTGCGGATGGACATGACCCCCTGCCATATACCCTTGACGGTAGCCTTTACCTTATTATATATAGTGAACCGGCGCATTATGTACCATAGCAGGACGCACACTGCGATGCCGCAAATGGCGGTGACAATGTAGCCGGTTGTTGAGAATCCGGCGAGGATGGAGTCGATGTTGGTGCCTGTGTGGTTGAAGAAGATGCTGAAGATGCGTATTTGGAACAGAAAAGTGAGCAAGGCGATGGCAAGCACGAGGGCAGAGTCGATGGCACGCTCCACAACCACCGTGCCAAGCGCCTTTGGAAACGACACCCCGTCATATCTCTTCAGCACCCCGCAGCGTGCGAACTCGCCGATGCGGGGTACGATAAGGCTTACGGCGTATGAGAGAAAAATGGAGTATACGCTTGTCGAGGAGCGCGGATGCTCGCCCACGGGCTCGAGCGTAAGATGCCAACGCCAGCCACGGAACGCCTGCGCCAGTATGCCGAATGGGAATGACAGCAGCATCCATGTCCAGTTCATCTCGTGCAGCAGCACGTGCTCCACGTTCTTGAAATTGAAGTCGCGGTACATCCAATATAGAATCACTCCGCCGAGAATAAGCGAGAGGCTCACCTTGAGTGTGTCGTTTATGGTTTTCTTTAAATCCAATGTCTTAGCGATGTTTTATGTATATACAGTTGCAAAATTATACAAAAATCCCGAAACAATGCCATTTTGTCTGTTATAAAAAGCTATCGGGCTTCTTAGGAAAGCATTGTAGCCAAAGGCGCCACGGCTGTTGCGGGTGCCTCAATGGCCGTAAGACAATGTAACGGATGTTGCAGAAATATTAAAAACGGCGCTGCAAGATGCAAAAAAACGTCCATGCACGAAATAAAAGTGTAGGGGATAGACGCTATGTGGACGATTTTGCTTAACTTTGCACCGCAAAATCAAATCATAACAATATTATGGACGATTATCACGCGGAAAATAACAATTTGTAGCGCAGGAGGACGGCATTCTCGTAACAGCTGGTCTCCCTGCCTTTGTTTTAACCCAAGGAGATTATCTTTATGAGAACATTCTGGAACACCAACTCAACCCTGAAGACCATTGAAGAATGGCAGCCCAACTGCTGGATACAAGTGACATGTCCAACCGAAGAAGACCAGCAGTTGCTGGAAGACAAGTTCAACATACCCGACTATTTCCTCTCCGACATCAGCGATGCCGACGAACGTGCCCGCTATGAGTACGACGACGGCTGGATGCTCATCATCCTGCGTATACCTTACGTCAAGGAGATACGCTCGCGCACACCGTACACGACTGTGCCGCTCGGCATCATCCACAAGCGCGACGTCACGATAACCGTGTGCTATTATGAGACCAACATGATGATTGACTTCGTGTCCTATCACCAGAAGCGGGGCGAGGGATTCACCGACTATGTTGACATGATTTTCCGTCTGTTCCTCTCGTCGGCTGTGTGGTACCTTAAGCGTCTAAAGCAGATAAACACCCTCATAGAGAAAGCCAAGCACAATCTCGACCACAACGTGAACAACGAGTCGCTCATCGCCCTGTCGCGCCTTCAGGACTCGCTCACCTACTTCACCACGTCCATCCGTGGCAACGAGACGTTGCTCGCCAAGCTTAAGTTCAAGCTCCAGGTGGACGAGCTTGACGCCGACCTCATAGAGGACGTCAACATCGAGATGTCGCAGGCGCGCGAGACGACAAGCATCTACTCCGACATCCTTGAGTCTACGATGGACACCTACTCGTCGATAATCAACAACAACATGAACACCGTTATGCGTACGCTCACCTCCGTGTCAATAGTGATGATGCTCCCCACGCTCATTTCCTCACTCTTCGGAATGAACCTCATCAACGGCATGGAGAACAACCCTCTGGGTTTCCCGGTTGCCATAGTCATTTCGGTTGTAGTGTCCGTATTGTCATGGGTGATACTTCGCCACAAACGCTTGTTGTAGGCATATATTCAACAAAAAAATGAAAAAAAAGCGCTTTTTTGGACGAATTTCAATTTTTTTTATTTAAGTTTGCAGTCCATAAAACGTGATATAACACCACACCGCCAGCAAGCCTCAGACAAACCCTAAACCAGGCAGCGTGTGAGTGTTGTATATTTGAATTACCCGTATCATAAACTTAAAACAGTTAAATGATGGACTCTCAAGAAAACGCCCTGTTGCAAGGTGCACAAGAAGAAAAGAACGTGGAGCAGGTTGCAGACAACGTAGCCGAGACAGACGACGTTCAGAAAGTAGAGAACGTTAAAGTGTACAAGAACAAGAAAGAGGTTGTCGAACGCCTGAAGGAAATCGCCGAGAGTGACGAGAATCCCGACAAGGACGAGATAGACCTGCTTAAGACGGTGTTCTACAAACTGCACATCGCAGAGCGCGAAGCAAAACTCAAGGAATACATCGACGGCGGGGGCGACCCCGAAGCCTACCAGATGCTTCCCGATGAGGACGAGGAGGCTTTCAAGGCCGAGATGGCTGTGGTGAAGGAGAAGCGCCAGCGCGTCTTCCAGCAGCAGGAGGCCGAGAAACAGGCCAACCTCGAGAAGAAACTCGATATAATAGAAAAGATAAAGGCCATGGCAACGTCGCCGGACGAGGCCAACAAATCATATAACGAATTCAAGGAGCTGCAGCAGCAGTGGAAGGACATCAAGGCTGTGCCGGCTGAGCGCGCAAGCGAGCTGTGGCGCAACTACCAGCTCTACGTGGAGCAGTTCTACGACTTGCTGAAGCTCAACACAGAGGCACGCGAGTATGACTTCAAGAAGAACCTTGAACTCAAGACAAAGTTGTGTGAGGCTGCCGAAAACCTCGCCAACGAGGAGGACGTGATAAGCGCGTTCCACCAGTTGCAGGAACTCCACCAGCAGTACCGCGAGATAGGTCCGGTTGCCAAGGAGCTTCGTGAACAGATATGGTCGCGTTTCAAGGCTGCGTCCACTGTCATAAACAAGCGTCACCAACAGCACTTTGAGCAGATACGCGCCAATGAGGAGGAAAACCTCGCACGTAAGACTGCTCTCTGCGAGAAAGTGGAGGAGCTTGGCAAGCAGGAGAACAAGACTGCCGGTGAATGGGAGAAACGCTCAAAGGAAATCATTGCCCTGCAGAACGAGTGGAAGACCGTCGGCTTCGCTCCACAGAAGATGAATGTGAAGATTTTTGAGCGCTTCCGCGCCGCCTGTGACGACTTCTTCGGACGCAAGGCAGAGTTCTTCAAGGAGCTTAAGAAGACATTTGCCGAGAACGCCGAGAAGAAACGCGCTCTTGTGGCAAAGGCACAGGAACTTTCCGGCTCAACCGACTGGAAGTCGACAAGCGACAAGCTCATAGCCCTTCAGAAGGAATGGAAGACTGTCGGCATGGTGTCAAAGAAGCTCGGCGACCAGCTTTGGGGCGAATTCCTTGCAGCATGCAACAAGTTTTTTGAGGCTCGCAACGCCGCCAACGCCGGCACGCGCAACGCAGAGCACGCCAACCTTGAGAAGAAGAACGAACTCATAGCAAAACTGCGCACTCTTGCCGAAAGCGCCGAAGAGCTGACCCGTGACAAGGTTCAGGCTGTGGTTGATGAATATAACAAGGTTGGACATGTGCCATACAAGGAGAAGGACAGGCTCTATGACGAGTATCATGAGGTGCTCGACAAGTTGTACAAGTCGCTCAACATCACCAACAAGCGCCGCCGTCTTGACGACTTCAAGTCGAGCCTCAAGAATGTGGCAAAACGTGGCGAGGACGCTCTCGACTCTGAGCGCGGACGCTTGCAGCGTCGCCGTGACCAGTTGCGTCAGGAGATACAGACCTACGAGAACAATCTCGGATTCCTCAACGCCAGCTCCAAGAAAGGCAACAGCCTTATTGACGAGATGAACCGCAAGGTGCAGAAACTCCGTGATGACCTGGAGCTTGTGTGCCAGAAAATCAAGGCTGTCGACGCAGAGAACAAGTAAGAAATAAGAAAATATTTACTATAATTTTTTCATACGTTAGACTGTTTTGCTAAGCGCAGCAGAAGGCTAATGTAGAATCCCGTATGGCCAGTGATGGTAGTACGGGATTTTTTTAGTTGCTGTGTATGGATACAAAAAAACAGCGGACCAGCTTGGTAGCCAATCCGCTGTCAATATTTTAACAACTTACCAAATTTCTTTTCTTCACCATGGAAGAAGGTCACCGGGAAAGCATGAAACCTTTTTATTTCATGTCAATCTTGTGGCCTAAATTGATGGCCTGAGCAACAGTGATTGCTACAACTGCCAATACTAACATAGTTACCATAATCTTTTTACCTTTCCTTTTTAATTTGTAATCCTTAATTAACTGTTATCCTATTGTCCTTTGGACGATGCAAAGGTATAAATTGTAAACTGTGTACGCAAACAATTCTGACGAAACTTACATATTACCACATTTTTGTTGATGCAAGTCAACAAAGCAAAGTTGGCGATGCATGATAGGCTGGGCAATGGCGCGGTATGTCGTATAAGTTAATTTTTCGGAATTTACTTGCATGTTGCATTATTATGTTGTACTTTTGCCGACATAATGAAACATCTTTTATTGACAGTCCTTGCAACCATATTGCTAACGTCGTGCGCACAGAGCGACGAGGACAAGGCGCAGCCACTGCTCGCCAAGATAGACTCTCTATATAATAGTGGAAACTACCGTGCCACGCTCGACTCCATAACGCTCCTTCGCGAACGCTATCCCAAGGCAGTGGAGGCACGCAAGGCAGCCCTCAAGACATGGCAGAACGCCTCCCTTAGGATGGCGCAAGAAGACGTCGCACGTACCGACGTGCAGCTGCAGCAAGTGACAGAGGCCCTTGAACATGCTACCGGCAGCCTTCAGCGCAATAAGCTCATCGTCGAGCGTGACTCACTGCAGGCACGCTACGAGGCGATGTGCGGTGTGGTCAGAATGATACACATGCGCCAGAAACAGCACTAAATTAAGCCTATGCTTGTGTATATCACAGGAAATTTGTATTTTTGTGGCGATTTATGAACAAGACAAAAGCAGAGGAACAATTCCACAAGACAGAAGAACAGTTCAGGAGTGTGATGCAGGAGTGTCGCACTCTGTTTGAGAAGAAGCTCCATGATTATGGAGCCTCATGGCGTATTCTGCGTCCATCGTCGCTTACTGACCAGCTCTTCATCAAGGCAAAGCGCATACGCTCGCTTGAGACAACAGGCGAGTCGCTTGTAGGCGAAGGCATACGCCCGGAGTTTATGGCGCTTATCAACTACGGCATCATTGGTCTCATACAGCTTGAGCGCGGATATGTGGACACGGTTGACATTACTCCCGGCGAGGCAATGCAGATGTACGACATCCATTCAAGACAATGTCTTGAGCTTATGCTCCGCAAAAACCACGACTACAACGAGGCATGGCGCGACATGCGCGTGAGCAGCTACACCGATTTTATTCTTACCAAGATACAGCGTGTTAAGGAAATAGAAAACCTCCACGGAAACACCCTCGTGTCTGAGGGCATTGACTCCAACTATATGGACATTATCAACTATGCCTGCTTCGGGGCGATGAAGACTAAACAGGCAGAATGAAGGTAAAGGCAAGAATATTCATTATAAATGCGGCCCGTCTTCTGCTCGCCATCACATTTGTCGTCTCTGGCTATGTCAAGGCAATAGACCCGCTCGGGACACAATACAAGATAACCGATTATCTGGCGGCTCTTGGCCTTGCCGGAATGGTGCCGCAGTGGATAACGCTCGCTGCCTCAATGTCGCTTGCAGCCGTAGAGTTCGCGCTTGGCATATTCATACTCTTCGCCATACGCCGCAGGCTCGTGTCAAGACTGGCGCTGGCGTTCATGTCGGTCATGACGCTCGTCACAGTGTGGATATACATAGCCAATCCCGTTAAGGACTGCGGATGCTTCGGGGACGCGCTCGTCCTTTCAAACGGTGCCACGCTGCTTAAGAATATCGTGCTTGTGGCATGTGCCGCTGCCGTTGCCTGGCATCCGAAAGACATGGCACGCCTTATCTCGCGCTCAAACCAGTGGATAGTGATGAACTATGCCATTGTGTACATTCTCGGCACAAGCGTATGGTGTCTGTACACGCTGCCTGTATTCGACTTCCGTCCCTATCACGTGGGGGTGAACATCAAGCAGGCGATGAGCGTGCCGGACGGGGCTCCACAGACAGAGTATGCTACGACATTCATATTGCGCAAGAACGGCACGACAAAGGAGTTCACGCTTGACAACTATCCCGACTCAACATGGGAGTTTGTCGACTCGCGCACCGTCGTGACAAAGCAAGGCTATGAGCCACCTATACACGATTTCTCAATGACATCGGCCGACACTGGCGAAGACATAACCGACTCCGTGCTGTCACGCAAGGGCTACACATTCCTGCTCATATCGCCCTCGCTGGCAAAGGCAAATGACAGCAATTTCGGTGACATAGACCAGATATATGAGTATGCACAGGACAACGGCGTGGCGTTCTACTGTCTCACTGCGTCAACCGAGCGTGACATCGACCGCTGGCGCGATATCACAGGAGCGGAATATCCATTCTGCACGTCAGACGAGACGACGTTAAAGACCATCATACGCTCCAATCCCGGACTGCTGCTCCTTAAGGACGGAACAATAATAGGCAAGTGGAGCCACAACCGGCTGCCACAAACCGACGAGCTGGACAAGCCGCTCGGACAGCTGTCAATAGGACGTATGCCAGAGGAGGACAGCATAGTGTCGCGCATACTGGAAGTGGTGCTGACGTTCATACTCCCGCTTCTGTTACTCACCCTGGCAGACCGCCTGTGGGCATGGACCAAATGGATAAGACGGAAAGAAGACGAAAACAAAATATTTAAACTCTTTAAATCAAAAAAGAAAATGAGAAAGAAAATTGTAGCAGGCAACTGGAAAATGAACCTGAACCTGCAGCAGGGCGTTGCCCTCGCAAAGGAAATCAACGAGGCTCTTGCAGCCGAGAAGCCTAACTGCGACGTTGTGATTTGCACTCCGTTCATCCACCTCGCTTCTGTAGCTGAGGTTTTGGACTCTTCTGTAGTGGGTCTCGGTGCCGAGAACTGCGCTGACAAGGAGAAGGGCGCTTACACTGGTGAGGTTTCTGCCGAAATGGTTAAGAGCACCGGTGCACAGTATGTTATCCTCGGTCACTCTGAGCGTCGCCAGTACTACGGTGAGACAGCTGAGATTCTCAAGGAGAAGGTAGACCTCGCATTGGCTCACGGCCTGAAGGTGATCTTCTGCTGCGGCGAGACTCTTGAGGAGCGCGAGGCTGAGAAGCAGAACGAGGTTGTTAAGGCAGAGCTCGCAGGTTCAGTGTTCCATCTCGACGCAGAGGCTTGGAAGAACATCATCATCGCTTACGAGCCAATCTGGGCCATCGGTACCGGCAAGACCGCTACTTCTGACCAGGCAGAGGAAATGCTCGCCTACATCCGCTCTATCGTTGCCGAGAAGTACGGCAAGGAAGCAGCAGAGGACACATCTATCCTCTACGGCGGCAGCTGCAAGGCAAGCAACGCTCCTGAGCTCTTCTCTAAGCCCAACATTGACGGTGGCTTGATTGGCGGCGCTTCATTGAAGTGCGCTGACTTCAAGGGCATCATCGACGCTTGGAAGAAGTAATCTCACAGCATCGTTGAAAACGGGAACAGTGGGGCTGCGGCACTGGAAGTGGCGCGGTCTCACTGATTTTCGATTTTATGCGTCTGTTGTAATATTATATAAATATATATATATTTTTGTCAGTCAACACCAAGAGACGACTCTCAACAAAACATAGCCAATGAAATGTCTTTTCTTCTTATGTCTGTTGATCGGCCTCACGGCGGCATCACAGGCACAGACCTATACGCAGCACTTGCAGGAGAAACAGCAAGGCAAGGCAAGTGTGTCGGTGACACAGAGCCACGAAATAGAGGAGTTGGTCAATGGCGCCAATGTCAGTGCGAGAGCACAGGAACCGGTGGTCAGACATCAGACCCCATCAACCTCAACACAAAACAACACTCCAACCAAAAAGCAGAACAACCAGGAGGCGGTGCCGCAAAAGCACTCCACTCCACAACATAATGGTGACTCGGCCCGTGCCGTTAATCGCGAGCAGCCGCAGCGTCATGAGACTGGCAACACACCGCAGCGTGACAGCCACAAGGTTGAGTCAAGCCAGGACACAGAGGCTGAGACTCCGCAAGTGGACATGCGCAAGAAGGTGATGCGCCGCTCCTACAAGGTTAACGGCTATCGTGTGCAGGTGTTTGCCGGTGGCAACTCGCGCAATGACAAGATAAAGGCGCAGAATGCCGGCAACGCCGTCAAGATGGCTTTCCCGAACCAGCCCGTTTACGTTCATTTCTACTCACCGCGCTGGATATGCCGTGTAGGCAACTTCCGCACATACGAGGAGGCTAATGCGGTGCTTCGTCAGGTGAAGAAGATGGGATACAAGCAGGCGTGCATTGTTAGCGGAAAGATTAACGTGGCATATTAGGAAACTCAAATTTAAAATATCAAAACTAATGAACTTGAACCCAGAATACCGCGAAGGCCTCGATGACCTCGCGGAACACTACAGGCAGGTATTGTCGCTGCTTGGTGAGAATCCTGAACGCGAGGGTCTGCAGAAGACCCCGATGCGTGTGGCAAAGGCTATGCAGGTGCTCACGCGCGGTTACTATCAGGATCCGCACAAGGTGCTGACTGACGCCCTATTCAAGGAAGACTACAATCAGATGGTCATTGTGAAGGACATTGACGTCTTCTCGCTCTGCGAGCACCACATGCTGCCGTTCTACGGCAAGGCGCACGTGGCTTACATACCCAACGGCTACATAACCGGACTGAGCAAGATAGCGCGTGTTGTGGACATCTTCTCGCACCGGCTTCAGGTGCAGGAGCGTCTGACGCAGCAGATACGCGAGTGCATAGAGGACACGCTCCATCCGCTCGGCGTGATGGTTGTGGTGGAGGCTAAGCACATGTGCATGCAGATGCGCGGTGTGGAGAAACTTGGCTCAACAACCGTGACAAGCGATTTCTCAGGCGCTTTTGAGCAGGCCAAGACAAGGCAGGAGTTTATGAACCTCATCAACTCCGATTCGCGCAAATTTTGACATAACCGCAAAAAAAATGTATTGCCATGCAATGATTCATGCGTGTGCGCATTATATATACAGTGCAACGCACGAATGGTAATAACAATAAAAACTAATAAAAAGCCAAAATGAAAAATTTTAAATCTCTTTTCTTGCTCCTCGTGAGCGTTCTTGTGTCGTCAGCGGCTCTAACGTCATGTAATTCTGATACAGAAGACTACTCAATACCTTACGACAAGCAGATGTACTATCAAAGTGTGATGTCGGGCTCATATAGCGGTAAGTTGTTCTTCTTGCAGGGACACGACCGTACAGAGGCAAAGCTCGACACTATCGGCGAACCGTCACAGTCGTCGTGGAGAGTGGGAAGCCAGGACTCATCACTCGTGATACGCAATTTCCCAATCAACCGTCTCGACTCTGCCATAAACGTGCCTTCCAGTGACAACACCTCTGATGCAAATACGCTGCGCGAGCTCCGCACAGCCATCAGCCAGCTCTCACCGCAGGACGTCAAGTGCAAGTATTATGTACCGGGAACGGATGTCGTGAGCACTACTTCATACGGGTTCTATGTCAATCCTTACGCTATTGAGAAGCAGGTTGCCTTTGGCGGTGAGCTGCATAAGGTTTATTTCTTTTTCTATAACAACTATTATGGCGGCAGGTTCGACTTCTCTGAGCGCTACTTCCGCTTCAACGTAGTGCTTGGGGCAATACAGATAGACAATAGCAAGTCGTACGACTACACGTCACCCTACTTCCGCCGTATCTACATAATATGCAACGACAAGTAGAATAGGAATTGGGCAAATAAAAAGACAATCATGAAATTTATTTCTTGGAATGTAAACGGTCTGCGTGCGTGTGTGCAGAAGGGGTTTGAGGACTCCTTCCGCGCGCTCGACGCGGACTTTTTTTGTCTTCAGGAGACAAAGATGCAGGCTGGTCAGCTCGACCTGCAGTTTCCCGGTTATGAGTCGTTCTGGAACTATGCCGACAAGAAAGGCTATTCGGGAACGGCTATATACACGCGTCATACGCCACAGAATGTATCTTACGGAATAGGCGTTGACGAGCACGACCACGAGGGACGCGTAATCACGCTTGAGATGCCAGGGTTCTATCTTGTGACCTGCTATACGCCAAACTCTCAGGACGGACTGCGCCGTCTTGACTACCGCATGGCATGGGAGGACGCTTTTCTTGCGTATATAAAGGATTTGGATGCCAAGAAACCGGTAGTGCTATGTGGTGACCTTAATGTGGCTCATGAGGAGATTGACCTCAAGAACCCTAAGACCAACCGTAAGAACGCTGGGTTCACCGATGAAGAACGCCAGAAGATGTCCCGTTTCCTTGAAAACGGATTTATTGACACTTTCCGCACGCTTCATCCCGACGACCCAACCTACTCATGGTGGTCGTACCGTTTCAAGGCGCGTGAGAAGAATGCGGGATGGCGCATTGACTATTTCATCGTTTCGGAACGTCTGCGCGACAGCATCACGGCCGCAGCGATACACACTGAGGTGTTAGGCAGCGACCATTGCCCGGTGGAACTGGATATGGAATGAAATTGTCATGTAATTAACGAATAATTATACGTTAATATTTATTTTAGCATGTGCTCAGAATTATCTTTATATATGAGTGTCAACATGTAGGAGGGCATGGCATAATATTCTGATTTAGAGGGTATGGCAGGGATGCCATACCCTCTAAATATGGGTAAAGATAATTTTGTACAGCTTCTTAGATCTTCTTGGTTTTCAGAATTTGACAACGCGTCCGCCGTCCTCAGTTTCCTCGATTGATACCTTGGTGGCATCCTCTGGCAGCAGCTCCTCGATAAGTTCCGGCCATTCGAGGAAGCAGAGTGAGCCGCTGAAGAAATAGTCCTCGTACCCCATGTCATATACCTCATCAAGCTTTTTTATGCGGTAGAAGTCGAAGTGGTAGATGGAGTCGCCTGTTGTCGCGCTCTGGTATTCGTTGACGATGGCGAATGTAGGCGATGTGATTACGTCGTCAACGCCAAGCTGCTCGCATATGGCCTTGATGAAAGTTGTTTTTCCGGCACCCATCTTTCCGTAGAAGGCGAATACCTTGCCGTTGCCCATGTTCTCGATGAATTTCTTGGCAGCCTCATTGATTTCTGCCAACGAGTTGATTCTTATTTCCATAATTATATATTGGTTTTATTTCTTTCTTGCGCTCAGTGTGATTAGCGGTATGAGCATTTCCTCCATGGATATGCCGCCATGTTGGAACGTGTCCTTGTAGTAGGATACATAGTAGTTGTAATTGTTCGGATAGGCGAAGAACGTGTTGCCAGTTGCGAATACATACGATGTGGATATGTTTGGCGATGGGAGTTGCGCCTCGTGAGGATTCTTTATCACAAACACGTCTTTCGACTGGCAATTGAGGTTCCTGCCGAGTTTATACCGCAGGTTGGTGTTGGTGTTGCGGTCGCCGATAATCTTCACAGGTTTGGAGGCTCGTATGGATCCGTGGTCAGTGGTGAGAATTATCTTGCGGTTGTGTTGGGCAAGGGCCTTCAACAGATCGGCCATAACCGAATGGCGGAACCATGAGAGCGTTATGGAGCGGTATGCCGACTCGTTGTTGGCAAGCTCGCGCACCATCTTCGACTCAGTACGCGCGTGTGAGAGCATGTCTATGAAGTTGACAACAACGATATTGAGGTCGTTCTTCATCAGTTCGAGCAGCCGGTCGGCGCCGTTTGAGTCGTTGATTTTGTGATAAGAGAACGAGTCGTGGCGTCGGAAACGTTCGAGTTGTGTCCTAACGAGAGGCTCCTCGTTGAGGTTCTTGCCTTCCTCCTCGTCCTCGTCCACCCACAGCTCGGGAAACATCTTCTCTATCTGCTCTGGCATGAGTCCTGAGAAAATGGCATTGCGTGCATACTGTGTGGCGGTAGGCAGGATACTTATATACATGTCTTCGTCGATGTCGAACATGTCGCCAATCTCCTCCGACAGGACGCGCCACTGGTCAAAGCGGAAGTTGTCGATGACGATGACAAACACCTTCTCCTTGTTGTTGAGCAGAGGAAACACCTTGCGCTTGAAGATGTCGGGGCTCATTAGTGGACGCTCCTTTGACTCGGGCTTAACCCATTCCATATAGTTGCGCTTAATGAACTTGGCAAATCCGTTGTTGGCTTCCTCCTTCTGCATTTGCAGCATCTCCGTCATGTTGGAGTCGGTGGAGCTGAGCTCAAGCTCCCAGTGTACAAGGCGGCGGTAAACTTCTTTCCAGTCGTCGAGCGTCTTGCTGTCCATTATCTGCATGGCAATATTTTGGAAATTTTGCTGGTATCCAGTCTGTGTCACTTCCGCAACAATCTGTTTCTTGTGTATGTTTTTCTTGAGTGACAGCAGGATTTGGCTTGGGTTGACTGGCTTTATCAGGTAGTCGGCTATTTTGGAGCCGATGGCCTGATCCATGATGTTCTCTTCCTCGCTTTTGGTCACCATCACCACAGGTGTGGCAGGCTGTATCTCCTTTATTTTCTGTAAGGTCTCAAGACCGGTGAGTCCAGGCATCATCTCGTCGAGCATGATAAGGTCGAATGTGTGTTGCCTGCATTCCTCTATGGCGTCGGTACCGTTACTCACGGTCACAACCTCATATCCTTTCTTTTGTAGAAATATGATGTGGGCGCGAAGGAGTTCAATCTCATCGTCCACCCAAAGCAAAAATCCTGTTGTCATAATGATAGTAACTTTTTTTTAGAATCCGTCAAGATCGTAATACTCGTCATTGTCGAAGTCGGTGGCGTTTGGCTCTTTCTTGTTCTTCGGGTGTGATGGGGTAGGGTCGTCACCGAAATAGAAGTCGTCCTCGAGTTGTTTTGCCGAAGGCTTGGCCTCTGGCTTTGTTATGGGCTTAACTTCTGGTTCTGCCTTCATTTCTGTCTTCTTCTCAGTCTTTACTTCAGTTTCCGCATCCGACTTGTCATCGTCTATAGTCACCTCATTTGTGGTGGAAGGCTCGTTTTTTTCAGCCGGTTTTGCAGTTGTGTTCTCCTCCATTATTACTTCGTTTGAGGCATCCATAGTGTCGTTTTCGTACTTCTCGTCTGGGATTATCTCGCTTTCGCCATTGGTGTCCTTTTCCATTGGTTCGTCCTCCTGCGTGTTGTCGCTGGAGTCTTGATGAGCCGGAGCCACCACGTCAGGCTCTGTCAGCAGAGGCTCGTCACTTGTCTTGAGAGGAGCGAAATGCTTGGCGTAGAACCTGTCGTAGTCGGCGTAGCTGTATTGTTTGCCTATGAGCTGTAGGTTTTGCTCGCTGATGACAAGCGAGCGGTTTCTGCCGATAAGCCGTTTCACGTTAGCCTGGCTGTTGAGTTGCCTGGCATACTGCAGAGCTCGTCGTAGTTGCGGAACCCTGCTATGGTCATGCGGTGCAGTCCGCCAGCGTCCTCGATGGCAATGTCGAAGTTTCGCACGAGATAGCTTGTGAAGTTGTAGCGTGCGAGCTGGAACAGCAGCTGGTTCTCGTCAATGGAGTCGGGTGCGTATACTATGGTGTAGACGAAAGGCACGTTGCGGTCGGCCGTGAGTTGTCTTACGGTTGTAGAGTCGCTGTCACGCAGCACCACGGTGCGGCGGTCCCATACGCCTGTGAGATCAAACTTGGCTCCATGCAGTTGCCTGCCCTCGCTCACACCCTTTACAATCATGCCGGCCATAGTGGCCACTCCACTTTGCGGATATTTCTCCACGATGGTCTTCATGTCGTCAAGACACGCTTTGGCGTCGCCGTCATTAAGTTTGCTGAGTCCGCCAATGAATATAAATTTGTCGCGGTTGGCTCCCAGTGGGAACCGTTCGTCCGACACGCTCACGTTGGCAGCCACTTCCTTGTAGCGCGATGCCTTGAACGCGTCGTAAGTGGCAGCATAGAGCGAGTCCTCCACAGCCACGCCAAACCGCGCGTTCTCAACGAAGTGAGGGTCGCTGAGCAGCGTTGTCCACTCGTTGTCGGGATATTCCTTTTTCAGTTTTTCCACAAATTCGTTGGCGGTCGAGCTGTCGCCCTTACGCATGTACAGTAGGTACATGTGGTAGTAGGCATCGGCAAGCCGCTCATAGTCGGTGTATGAGTTGACAAGTCGCGAGAGTTGTTTCTCTGCAAGCGGCAGGTT
>CALBYK010000168.1 GCA_937889855.1 uncultured Prevotella sp. | reverse complement strand
CAACGCGATGGCTGTATGCCTAAACAAGGAACGCTTCGGCGAACTTGTCGACCCCTTCGACGGCATCTACGACCTGGAGGACGGCATCATACGCACCCCGCTCGACCCCGACATAACATTCTCCGACGACCCGCTACGCATGATGCGCTGCGTGAGATTCTCGGCACAGCTCAAGTTCTTCATCGACGACGAGACGTTCGAGGCTCTCTCGCGCAATGCCGAGCGCATAAAGATTGTGAGCGGCGAGCGCATCGCCGACGAGCTCAACAAGATAATGAAGACATCGCAGCCGAGCCGAGGATTTGTGGAGCTGCAACGCTGCGGACTGCTGCAGCTCATCATCCCCGAGCTGGCGGCTCTCGACATCGTGGAGACACGCAACGGACGCGCCCACAAGAACAACTTCTACCACACGCTGGAGGTTGTGGACAATGTGGCGAAGAAGAGCGACAACGTGTGGCTGCGCTGGGCTGCACTGTTCCACGACATAGGCAAGACACGCTCAAAACGCTGGGAGCCTGCCATCGGCTGGACGTTCCACAATCACAACTATCTTGGCGCAAAGATGATTCCGGGCATATTCCGCCGCATGAAACTGCCAATGGACGCCAAGATGAAATACGTCGAAAAACTTGTAGACCTGCACATGCGTCCCATCGCCATCGCCGACGAGGAAGTGACCGACTCTGCCGTGAGGCGACTGATGAACGATGCCGGCGACGACATTGACGACCTCATGACGCTGTGCGAGGCCGACATCACGTCGAAGAACGAGGTGCGCAAGAAGCAGTTCATCGAGAACTTCCGCATGGTGCGCGTGAAACTCGCCGACCTGAAGGAGCGTGACTACAAGCGTCTGCTCCAACCCGTCATCGACGGCAACGAGATTATGGAACTGTTCAACATGAAGCCGTGCCGCGAGGTGGGACTGCTCAAGCAATACCTAAAGGATGCCGTGCTCGACAACCGAGTAGCCAATGAGCGCGAACCGCTCATGCAACTGCTCTTGGCAAAGGCTAAAGAAATGGGAATAGCAGAATAGAAAAATCCCGTTGCGCATTCGTTGATGAACGCGCAACGGGATTTTTTTAGGCTCATCCAGTATTTCGAGTGATGGCTGCAAAGCTGTACACAAGCCGTCAATGATACATAATGTCAATAACGTAAACAGCTTCTTCTATCCTGTCCTTGCCACCAACACTTATATAATGGCCGTCCGCTTTGCGTGTGGTGCATTTGGCGTTAGCAATCTTGCGCAGAGTTGCCAATGGCAGTCTGCCTTTTTGCTGTGAGTATTCATCATTAGCAAACGCTATCCTCCAGCCGTCGGCAGTGCTCTCAAACGACACGTTGTTGTCGTTGAATGTCAGGCATGCCCGGTTGCGGTCCTTGCCCGTATAAGACAAGTGCGCATATACATCCGGATCGTTGTGTCTGAAATATTGCGCCACGGCACACGAGTAAGGCTCGGTGTTGTAGCCAAGCAGCGGATTGCTGCTGAATCGCGGCAGAGTCACGATGTCATAGTAGTTGTCGGGATATATAGCAAAGAAATGATGCGCGTCAACATCTGCGGCACTTGGCTTGCCGTCCATTATCCAATGGAGCGAGCTGTTGGCAAATGTGTCGTACTTGAGGTAGTAGTACTCGAACACGTCAAATCCAGCCAGTCCCGCGACATTAGCCTCCAGAACCTGCAACCTGTCGGCAATGACGGCGGCAACACTCTGCTTTTGCTTGTAGGCAACAGTAAATGCGCCAAAAGCCACGCGCAGCTGGTCGGCCTCGTCACGGTATCTGAATATGGAATCCCAACGGTCCTTGTAGCCGAAGAAGCGGCGCGAGCCGTGGGCGCACCATCCGAAGTCGGCACCCTTGTAGCCAAAAGCCACCAGCACACGCGAGCGTTCCAAGTCGGAAGCACTCTTGAAGGCATCAAATGCCGCCACCTGGTCGGCAAGCGCAGTACCGTCGGAGAATGCATACAGGCTGCCGTGGGTATAGCCCGAATCCTCAAGACGGTACACATCGGCATCGGGATACTTAAGCATCCACGAGTAGACCGACGCCACATCGCCCATGCCTGGCTTAAACTCCTTCAGCGTGGCAATGTCGGCAACCGAGCAAAGACTGTCAATCGTAACGGCATAGCGCGAGAGTTGCGACAGACGAACGTTTGAGTGTATCATCATGTCCTTGGCAAGACGCTGCGTTATCGTCTCAAGTAGGTTGCGGCACACGCGCACATACTTCTTCAGCAGGTCGGTCGCGGTATAGCAGCGGTGTCTCATACAATATTTCACGATGCAGAACAGCAGCACCTGCTCGTCAACCGTAGCCTTAGTGACGCACGTGAGGAACAGGTCGGTGCGCTCCGAGGAGAAGAGCCTCACGCTTCCGTCGGTCTTTTGCCCGTCGAGGTAGAACAGTTCATCAAAGAACCCTGCCACACCGCCATTGTTGCTGCGCTGTATGTTGACAAACATGTCGAGCGCGCCGAAAAGGAACTCTATGTTGCCCTCCACCTTGAACAACTCTTTGCGCGTGGCTTCTGTTCCATGGTCGGCATCGCTGTCGTTACTGTCGACGGATGCGGCGGATAGGAACGACAGCATACGGTATATATAATAGTAGAAATTGATGAAGAAACCGTCCACCAACGGTCCCGGCGGTTCTGGCGACATGGCACGCTCGTCAGAGTTCTTTGAGTCGTAGTCAGCCTTGCGTTTCTTGTAGTCGTCGACGGCATATGTCCAGAACAGGTCGGTCCACTCATGCTCGATGGAATGTGTGAAGTAGTCATTCACCGAGCCGAAGTCTGTCGCACGGTCGCTTTCGGCGTTTGAGTAGGGCTTTCCGCTGAAGTTTTCCTCAAGATAGAGGATGAACTTTGCCTTCCAGTTCTCAAACTCGGTCAGTTGTTTGCCGCGCGCGTTCATCTTCACATACAGCGAGTCGGTGAGCTGGTAGGACTCCATGTCGAGTTTGTCGAAATTAATGGCCTTGGTACACAAAAGGCGGCGCAGCATACGCGGGATGTCGGTATCGGCAAACTGGTCAGCCTTCTTATTCAACGCGTCGAGCATGTCGAGCATTGCCACAACCGACGGGTCCTGTTGCCAGTCCTCCGAGAACCACGTCTGTTTCTTTATATCCTCAGAAATCTCTCCCGAGAACACATCCGGAGCATAGGCCGCGAGTTTTTGGCAGAACGCCGTTGAGCTTCGCCTGGTCTTGTAGGTAAATTGGTTGGCATTGAAATTGAAGCCGACCGTTATCTCGGCATATTCCTCCTGCGCCACGATGCGGCACTTGTTCATCAGGAACCAGTGGAGCAGGTAGAGTGTTGTAAGGCGCTGCTGTCCGTCGAGTGGTATGAAAGCCCCGTGTTCGAAGGTTCCGTATATAAAGTCGAGCTCACACTGCTTGTCATCGTCGGCGAGTGCGGCAAACAGCGAGTCGATGAAGGCATCGCGCTTCTCCGCCTGCATGTCGCTTCCCTGCACATAGTCGCGTTGTATGAGCGGAATTTCTATGCCGTTGCTGGAGAAGAACTCCATAAAATTGGTGTTCTCGCCGGTAGAGTCGTGCCGTGCCTCGTTGTTTGTGTTATTTTCCATTATTGCTTGTTTTGTCTGTGAAATAGTGATAAGCATCGCTCACGTGGCTGAAATACTCCTCGCGGTCGTTCTTCGACCAGAACTTCATGTCTGCCACTGTCTTTGAAAAGTGCTTGTTGAAAGCATACCGTGTGCCTAACGGCACATAGGTATTGCCCTCGTTCTCGCGCTCCTGTAGAATGCGACGCTTGGTGTCGATGAGGTTGTTGCCGAGCGCGGCATTAGTGTCTTTGTCGACAAGCGCCATGTTGTAGAGCGTGTGCATGTGGCCACTGTCCATTCCTGCTTTTTTGTCGAAGTAGGCGTCGATGTGCTCCACGCACGTTTGGCACATTTCTCTTACCTGCCCCTTCTTGAACTGCTCTTTGTCGGAAAGCAATGTCTCAAGTTTCTCGACCTGTCTTGCCACTGGCGAGTTGTCGTCGTATTCGCTGTCCGACTCCACGATAGAGCGTGCCGTGTCGAACCACACTTTCACGTCATCGTATTTCACCGTGTCGCTGAAGTTGAGGTGCTGAGGATGGATGTGCTCAAGGCTCGTCACCTTGAAATCCTTGAATTTCTTGAAGTTGAAGCGTGAGTCCACAAACCGGTTGACTATATGCTGATACACGTTAAACGCCTCAAGAATCTTTATGATGCGGTTGTTCTGCTCGCCGTACTTCAGTTCGTCAAGCTCAAGCAGCCGGCGGTGCTTGTCGTCATCGTCAGTATTCTCGGTGATGCGTATGGCATCGCCCACACGCTCCTTGAGATAATCCTTGAACGCCGACTTGTCGGAATTTCCGGTAGTGTAGCTGCGGTAAATGTCCTTTATGAGCGGCAGTGGATTGGATCCAGGCTGCATCAGGGCAAGCAAACCGACGAGATGGTAGAACTCGTCGTTTACATACCAGTTGCGTATGGCGTTGTAGGCATCACATATCTTCTCCCACAGGCGGTCCACATTGTCGGCATATTGGTCGGCAGACACGCTGTTGTCGTAGACACCAAGGAATTTGGATATGATATGGAAGTCGCGCCGCTGGTTGTCGGTTATCTCGTATTTCTCCTTCGACTGTATCTCATCAGCTACAAAACGCAGCAACAACTCCATGTGGTTAGCTGGACGGTAGCTGTCGGGGGTGAGCATTCCCCAGAGTTGCCCGTCGTGCAGTCCTTTCTCAATGTCGTCCCATTCTGTAGATATCATGAACAGATGCTCGCGCATCACACTGCGGCTTCGGCGGCTGCCGTCTTCGGGATAGATGTCGCTCTGAAGAACAAGAGCCTTGACAAGCTCGGTGTCGGTAAGCGCTATCTTGCCGTAGTTGAGTCGCGAGAACACGTTTATCGACGACGACTGGCTGTCGCCGTCGGCATCAGCATCCTGTCCGAACTCATACCATATTATCCTTACATTGTTGATATCTACATCAGGGTTCTGCGGCACCAGCTTATTTATAATGTCGAGCGGATTGCCCGGCCAACTGCTTATGGTGTCGAAAGCCTTTTTCATATAAAAAAGGTCTATATTCTTCAAAGGATCGGCAGTTGGGTCGACAGCGTCGCCGAACAGATTGTCCCTGCATTCGTATTGCAGCGTATAGAGCGGCTTGTGACTGCTGTCAAGCGCATCCCACAACGTCTTGAACTTTATCGAATTGAGAATGAGCCACAGGGTTGTAAGGCGCTGCTGTCCGTCGAGCAGATCGTAGACGTCGTGTCCTGCTTCAGCCGACAGCTTATGGTTCTTCTTCACAACTACCGGTTGTAGACAATAGAAGCCGTCGTCAGCCTTGTTCGGTCGCTTGTGGCTATTGGCAAACTCCTGTATGTCGTTAAGCAGAGCCTCCACATTTTCCCTCTCCCAGCGGTAGCCACGCTGGTAGCTCGGAATGTTGAAACTCTTGCCAAGCAGTTCCTTGAATGCCAGTACTTCAAATTTCATCAATGTATTTTGTTTTAGGTTATTGTCGTTTTTACGATATCTGCAAAGTTACAAAAAAAAGAGAAAGTCAATACAATTGATACAGATTATAATATAAATCTGTCACAAAAATGTTCTTCTGTCTAAAAAAAATAGTAACTTTGCACTTAGATTAAATTCCAAAACCATTATACAAGCAGTATGATTCTATTTTTCATGACTCCAAGCAAGAGCGTGATTGCCACAGAAGTGGATCACAAGCTCTCTCAAGACGAGATCAATGAACTGTGTTGGCTTTACGGCGGTGCCACTCTGATTGAGGGTGAGACTGTCGAGGGCTTCTTTGTGGGTCCGCGCCGCGAAATGATTACTCCGTGGAGTACGAATGCCGTAGAGATAACTCAGAACATGAGCCTCCACGGCATTTCGCGTATAGAGGAGTATTTCCCCGTAAGCTCAAAGGACGCCGAACACGACCCTATGCTCCAGCGTATGTACGAGGGGCTCGACCAGACAATCTTCACCGTTAACCACCAGCCTGAGCCCATCAAGCACGTGGAGAACATTGAGGAGTACAACGAGCAGGAGGGCCTTGCTCTCTCGCCAGAGGAGATAGAGTATCTCCACAAGATTGAGAAGGAGCTTGGACGCCCGCTCACCGACTCCGAGATTTTCGGTTTCGCCCAGATCAACTCCGAGCACTGCCGCCACAAGATTTTCGGCGGCACGTTCATCATCGACGGCAAGGAGATGGAATCATCACTGTTCGCCATGATTAAGCAGACCACAAAGGAGAACCCCAACAAGATTCTCTCTGCATACAAGGACAATGTGGCTTTCGCCCAGGGACCTGTCGTTGAGCAGTTCGCACCGAAAGACCAGTCGACAAGCGACTACTTCCAGGTGAAGGACATCGAGAGCGTAATCTCGCTCAAGGCGGAGACCCACAACTTCCCAACTACTGTAGAGCCATTCAACGGCGCTGCCACAGGTACTGGCGGCGAGATTCGCGACCGTATGGGCGGTGGTGTAGGCTCATGGCCTATCGCAGGTACAGCCGTCTACATGACCGCATATCCGCGTCTGAAGGACGATGATGGCAACGCACGCGACTGGGAGGACATCATGCCCGTGCGCAAGTGGCTCTACCAGACTCCGGAGCAGATTCTCATCAAGGCCTCGAACGGTGCCTCCGACTTCGGCAACAAGTTCGGCCAGCCGCTCATCACCGGCTCTGTGCTCACCTTCGAGCATCGGGAGGGCGCTGAGAAGTATGCCTACGACAAGGTAATCATGCTTGCCGGCGGCGTGGGCTACGGCACCAAGCGCGACTGCCTGAAGAAGGAGCCGCAGAAGGGCAACAAGGTTGTCGTTGTCGGCGGCGACAACTACCGCATCGGTCTCGGTGGCGGTTCCGTATCATCGGTTGACACCGGCCGCTACTCGAACGGCATAGAGCTGAACGCCGTGCAGCGTGCCAACCCCGAGATGCAGAAACGCGCCTACAACCTTGTGCGCGCTCTGTGTGAGGAGGATGTAAACCCTGTTGTCAGCATCCACGACCATGGTTCGGCTGGCCACCTCAACTGCCTCTCTGAGCTTGTAGAGGAATGCGGCGGCGAGATTGATATGACCAAGCTGCCTATCGGCGACAAGACGCTGTCTTCGAAGGAAATCATCGCCAACGAGAGCCAGGAACGCATGGGCTTGCTCATCGACGAGAAGCACATCGACCATGTGCGCAAGATTGCCGAGCGCGAGCGTGCCCCGTTATATGTAGTAGGTGAGACAACGGGCGACGCCCACTTCTCTTTTGTACAGGGCGACGGCGTGAAACCGTTCGACCTTGACGTGGCTCAGATGTTCGGTCACTCGCCGAAGACCATCATGCGCGACGAGACCGTAGAGCGTCACTACCGCGACGCTGAATACACACACGAGGAGACATCGGAGAACGGCAAGGACGACGTGCTCGACCAGTACGTGAGCCGCGTGCTCCAGCTTGAGGCTGTGGCCTGCAAGGACTGGTTGACAAACAAGGTTGACCGCTCCGTGACGGGCAAGATTGCACGCCAGCAGTGCCAAGGCGAGATTCAGTTGCCGCTATCCGACTGCGGCGTCGTGGCTCTCGACTACCGTGGCAAGAAGGGCATCGCCACCGCCCTCGGACACGCTCCGCAGGCAGGACTGGCATCGCCAGAGGCCGGCTCTGTACTTTCAGTTGCCGAAGCTCTTACCAACATCGTTTGGGCTCCGTTGGCAGACGGCATGAACAGTCTGTCGCTCTCAGCCAACTGGATGTGGCCGTGCCGCTCGCAGAAGGGCGAGGACGCCCGTCTCTACACTGCCGTAAAGGCTTTGAGCGAGTTCTGTCTTGCTCTGAAGGTGAACGTGCCTACCGGCAAGGACTCATTGTCATTGAGCCAGCAGTATCCTAACGGCGAGAAGATTATCTCTCCGGGAACCGTCATCGTGAGTGCCGGCGGCGAGGTGTCGGACATCCGCAAGGTAGTGTCGCCTGTATTGGTAAACGACAAGAACTCATCAATATATCACATCGACTTCTCGTTCGACGAGCAGCGCCTTGGCGGCAGCGCCTTCGCACAGAGCCTCGGCTTCGTGGGCGACGATGTTCCGACAGTGAAGAACCCCGAATACTTTGCCGACTGCTTCAATGCTGTTCAGGATATGATTGGCAAGGGTTGGATTATGGCTGGCCACGACATCTCAGCCGGTGGTCTTATCACCACATTGCTCGAGATGTGCTTCGCCAACAAGGAGGGCGGTATGCACGTCAACCTGCACAACCTTGCCGGCAACGACATCATCAAGATGCTCCTTGCCGAGAACCCGGGCGTTGTCGTTCAGGTGTCTGACAAGTACAAGGAGGAGTTCAAGGAGTATATGGAGGAGAACGGCATCGGCTACGCCAAGATTGGCTATCCCACACCGTCGGAGCGCACCATCGTCATCAAGAAGGACGGCTACCAGCACACCTTCGACATCGACGCGCTGCGCGACACATGGTACAAGACTTCATACCTGCTCGACCGCGACCAGAGCTTCAACGGTTGTGCCGCCAAGCGCCGCGACAACTACAAGAAGCAGCCGCTTGAGATGAAGTTCCACCCGTCGTTCAAGGGTACGCTCGACAGCTACGGCATCTCTGCCGACCGTCGCACTCCGTCGGGCATCAAGGCTGCCATCATCCGTGAGAAGGGAACAAACGGTGAGCGCGAGATGGCTTACTCATTGTATCTCGCCGGCTTCGACGTGAAGGACGTGATGATGACCGACCTCATCAGCGGCCGCGAGACTCTTGAGGACGTGAACATGATTGTGTTCTGCGGCGGATTCTCCAACAGCGACGTTCTTGGTTCGGCAAAGGGCTGGGCTGGCGCGTTCCTCTTCAACCCGAAGGCAAAGGAGGCTCTCGACAAGTTCTACGCCCGCGAGGACACTCTGTCGCTCGGCATCTGCAACGGTTGCCAGCTTATGGTGGAGCTCAACCTCATCAACCCCGACCACGAGAAGCGCACACGCATGCTCCACAACGACTCGCACAAGTTTGAGAGCGCGTTCCTCGGTCTTGAGATTCCCAAGAACAACAGCGTGATGTTCCGTTCACTCAGCGGCGACAAGCTCGGCATCTGGGTGGCTCACGGAGAGGGCAAGTTCTCATTGCCTGAGGCAGAGGACAAGTACAACGTCGTGGCACGCTACAACTACGCCGAGTACCCGGGCAACCCGAACGGATCCGACTACAATGTGGCAGGCATCTGCTCTGCCGACGGCCGCCACTTGGCAATGATGCCCCACTTGGAGCGCGCCATCTTCCCGTGGCAGAACGCCTGGTATCCTGCCGACCATCGTCAGGACGAGGTCACTCCGTGGATTGAGGCGTTTGTCAATGCACGCAAGTGGATTGAGGAGCACAAGTAAGACACGACCAGAGAATAAATATAGAAAACAATGCGCCCGAAAGGGTAAAACTGCGTATAGTCCATGTCAACGCATGGGCTATACGCAAGTTGCGTATTTATGCCTTTCCTTTAAATATGTATATCAACTTATTCCTCATCTTCCTCCGCATCGGACTCTTCACCTTCGGCGGCGGCTACGCCATGATACCTGCCATAGAGTCCGAGATTGTGGACAAGCGAAAGTGGATGGGCCGCAAGGACTTTGTCGACCTGCTTGCCATGGCACAGACATGTCCTGGCGCAATGGCTGTAAACATAAGCGTGTTTGTGGGCTACAAGCTCCGCAAGCTGCCGGGAGCCATCGCCGCTACACTCGGTGTTGCGTTGCCGTCGTTTCTTATAATACTGCTTGTGGCTATGTTTTTCCACACGTTTCAGGACAATGAGGTGGTGAAGTCGATATTCAACGGCATACGTCCGGCTGTCGTGGCTCTCATCGCCGCTCCCGTGTTCAGCATGGCACGCACGGCACGCATAGGTTGGACCAACTTCTGGATACCCATCGTATGCGCATTGCTGATATGCCTGTTCAATGTTAATCCCATATATGTGCTTGTGGCAGCCGGCATGTGTGGCTATCTGTACGGACTTTTAGTTAAACCTACCGAATAAAACGACGTATGCTATTCTTAAAATTATTTTTTACATTCTTCAAGATAGGAATGTTCAGTTTTGGAGGCGGCTACAGCATGATAACACTCCTGCAGAGCGAGCTTGTATACGACCAAGGATGGATGTCGTCGGCCGAGTTCACCAACATCGTGGCATTGAGCCAGATGACACCAGGACCGATAGGCATCAACGCCGCCACCTATTGCGGATATGCGGCAGCACACAATGCAGGAATGAGCTCCTGGTTGGGAGTGCTCGGCAGCGCAACGGCTACATTGGCACTCATGCTGCCGTCATTCATACTGATGATTCTTATCTGCCGCATGTTCGCCAAGTACATAACTTCACCAATTGTACAAAGCATAATGCAGGGACTTCGCCCTGCCGTCGTGGGACTCATAGCATCCGCCGCGCTACTGATGATGAACCGCGAGAACTTCTCGCAATTGTCAGTCAACCCATGGCAATTTTGGATTAGTGTGTTTATTTTTGCTGCAACATTTATTGGTACAAGAATAATAAAAATAAACCCAATACACATGATTTGTTGGGCTGCGTTCGCTGGCCTGATGCTGCTATATTAACTGGGAGATGGGTCGCCCCCGCCCCCGATACTATTCATATATGTCGGGGGCGAGGACGCCCCATCTCCCAGTTAGTAATCAGCTTCGTTGGCAAGTCGCCATGTAGTGAGATACGAGGCGCGTG
>CALBYK010000167.1 GCA_937889855.1 uncultured Prevotella sp. | reverse complement strand
ACTCCACATCTACGGTCTTATACTCCTCGCCGTCCACAATATAGACGAGCTTGTAAGTATTGACCGTGAAAGAGCCTTCCACCGTCACGTCATGAGCCGGCATTGTCTCAGGCATCTCGCTCCAGCCGGAGAACGTGTAGCCTTCCTTCTCGGGAGTTGCCTCGGGAATTATATCAGCGCCATACTCCACATCTACGGTCTTATACTCCTCGCCGTCCACAATATAGACGAGCTTGTAGGAATTAATCTGCCATTGTGCCGTGAACGTCATGTTCTCCGCTGGCATCAACTCAGGTATCTCCTTGTCCCATCCCTTGAAGGTATAACCCTCACGAACGGGAGCGGAAGGTGCAGAAACTGCCGAATGATAGTCTTGGGTGATTGGATCCACTGAGCTGCCACCATTGGAGTCAAAAGTCAACGTATACTGGTTTACTCCAAAATAGGCAGTGAGCGTGAGATTCCTGTCGACTGTAATCTTATAGGGATTGTCGGTAGTCTCATCCGACCACTTGTCAAAATGGTAGCCAGTTGCAGGCTCGGCAATAAGCGTGGCCTCAGCACCCTTACGGTATACACCACCACCGATTGCTGAACCCATTTCTTCGTCAGCCGATTTAACCTCCACCGAGTATTCCTGATAACACTCCAGCAGAATCGGGTTGCTTGGTTTGCCAACCAATCCCTGCGACACAAATTCAATGGAATTGGCAGTCTTGACAACGTAAGTTTCGCCCACACTCTTTATGTGCAGGCGGAACTGGACAATCTCGCCCGATGCCACATTGCTTCGTATGCGGAGATATATCCATTCGTGTCCGTCTTTCGACTGTATCTCCCCCACTCCACGACACTCGTCACCGACGAAAGCCCCTATCTCGTAGTCGGAATAGTCGGTAACGGCAGTACCCTCATACTCAAGCGTGGCGTATACCGTCATGTCATACTTATAGTCGTATGGATTCATGTTCCACTGGCTATCCTGCGCATGCAGGATAGCCAATGAGAAGAGAATACCCACGAGAGAGCAGAATATTCTTAGATGTTTCATGTTTCGTAGATTTATGTTTCACAATTCGGTTACTTCACGACACGCTTTCTTATTGTAGTCGTGCCGTCACCGTCAGTAGTCTTGATGATGTAGACGCCAGGTTGTGTCACCTTCGAGATGCGCACTCCATTGACACCATAAATGCCGTCAGTGGCGTTGCCCTCATCAACAACACCTTCGATGCCAGTAGGCTCACAAAGATGGAGCGTGTAAGGACTCTTGGCTGTGCCTATCATGTCTGCCACGAAAGCAACCGACTCCTTTGCGGCATACGTCTCGCCCTTTGTCATGTCCACCACAACGAAGGTCATTGCCTCGTCACCATTACCGTATACAGAAAGGTAGCTCACCTCTCCATCCAGACGCACAACACCGCGACACTCGCCTCCGCTCATAGCCACTATGAAGCTTGAGCCTTCTGTTGGCATTGCTGTGCCACCTTCAACACTTACTATCATCGGCATCATGTTTGGATACATGTGCTTGTTGACGGTGCATGGAGCCTCTTTTATGTCGAGTCTGTGGCCATACAGAGCCTTGGCGCTTGCAACGGACGGCACCGTGTTATAGACAAACGTCTTGTCGGAAGCCGACTTGTAAAGATAGCCTCTGCCAGGCTGCAACGTCTCCAAGGTACCGGTCCAGACTCCTTCAGTAAAGGTAGCGAATCCACCGTCCAGGTTCTCTATACAGTCGTTCTCCTCTGCCTCAAGCATCGAGAGGGCGTCGGCAAGAGTGAGCTCGGTGCTCACCGGATAGCCAAGCCAGTTCCACCCCTTACGCAGATATACTGACGCCGAAGCAGGGTTGTACTGCTCACCAGTAAACGACTTCACGGCAGGCTCGGCAGCCATTAGCTTCATAGCCTCGGCAGCGTCAACGCTGTGCAGGTTGCCAACAAGTCCTAAGTTGTCGTCGGCTATAGCCTCCTGAGTCTGTGTGAGGATACGCGTCACAAGTCCATCAAGCTCGTTGACTTCAAGAGGAGCGGCAAGGTCGTGCGAGTTCCAGTTCCAACCGGCAGCAAGATTGAGTCTCACGTCCGACTGACGTATGGTGTACTCATACGTGCACACCTCACTCTCATCAGCCTGCACACCTACAGCCATTGCCTTGATGGTCATGGCATCATTGATGACGATAGGACGCTCATACTTCATACGTCCTGCCTCTTCACACGGGCAAGAGCCGTCTGTAGTGTAGTAGATTGTGGCACCATCCGACTCACACGTAAGAGCCACTGTCTGTCCACGGTAAACGGCAGTTCCGCTTATGCGCGATGCACGCGGAGCCTTCACAGCGACAAGCAATGCTGGGTCAACAACATTGACAAGCGTCGTTGCCTCCATGCCTATGTCACTGAGCGTGTAGTTGATGGCGGTAGTGCCAAGAAGCTCTCCCTTGAGGGTGAACGAGGCGTGTCCGTCGGCATCGAGAGTCAGGCTCTCCGCATCAGCCGAGGCAATAAGTTGCGACGCCATGCTAACGAGCAGCGTTTTACCAGCGGCAGCCTCAGCGGGCTGTGCCGCCACCTGCACGACAGTTTCTCCGCCATAAGCCACGTTAAGGTTCTTGTCTACAAGAATCTCGCGCACCTTCTTCTCCACGTCGAGTTTCTGAAGGAAGTCTTCCGCCATGCATATGCCGGCATAGCTGCGAACGTTTCTTGACACAACCACATAAGCCTCGTCATAGTAGGCAAGTTTGTCTGTTGCAAGACGCATCTTTGAGGCATAATGTGTCTCACTGCCTTCTATGGCAGCCTCCTCATTAATCATCTCAACAGTAGCATCGTCAACAAGAGTCTCAACGCCCTCACTGACAACCTTCAGGTAGACATTATCCTTGTTAAGACTCTCAATATCCATATACTTGGAGAACTCTATCTCCACACCGTCCTCGTAAGCCCTTGCATTTACCACCTCAGGCTGCGAGTTCTGAACCATGGCGATGTTCACGTCCATCTGCGGAGGAGGCACCGGCAGCCATTCCGACTGCGTTGTGGCGTAGCCTTCCTTCTCAAACTTCACCTGCCAGAGTCCCTGCGGCACATCCCACTGGTACATGCCGTTCTCGTCGGTGAACAACGGATTCTTCTGGGCATACTCCTCGGCATTCCAAAGAACGATGTTCTCGTGGAGGTCACCGTACATGTCCTCAACAGTCTCCTTATAGTAGCATGTAGCGGTAACGCCCGGCAGACGGTTGGACGAAACGCCCTCGTAGACGAATCCCGACGGGTCGTGGATAGGAGTGATGATAGGATAAGGCGGATTGTCGTCATCATCGTCGTCATCGTCGTCATCGTCGTCATCCTTCTTCTCGTTACATTTTAGCTTGCGTTTCTCGCCACGCCGGTTCTTTAAGTAATTCTTCGACTGTACTCTTGTCTCATTATAGATTTTGCCTGCGACATTCTCCACAAATCCAGAAATTACCCCCACTAAAGACTTAACGATGAACTTCGCTGCCTTGGCAGCAGGATTGAATGTCATTATGCCATTTATGGTAGCCGATATCGCCGATAGCGATAGTGATGACGCATATTTCCAGCCAAGTTTGTTTCTGTCGTTTTTTGACCTGTCAACCAATGCAAGAGCATTCGACTTGTCGTTTTCACATGGAAGAATAGAATCAATAAACCGGTTCCATCTCATCATGTCCGCAATTCCATTGTATCCATATTTGACAATACTCAGAAGTTGCTTTCCCAAGTCGTAGTACTGGAGCACCTCACCAAGCAATGCAGCCTTAACCAACAAGTTCGACTTGCTTCTCTTTATTGCAGACTGAAGTGTTTTCTTCTGACCAGTTATAGATTCCAACTCATCGAGCAACTGTTTCCGCTCATCCTCAAGCCGTATCTTCTGTGTCCAGCATTTCTGATATTCCACAGTGGCAGGATCGTTATATACATAACCAACCTGATGTTCCAGAGCCTTTATCTGCCGTTCAACATCCCTAAGCTTCATGCCCTTTGACGCGCTCTTTGCCAGCAAATCGTCATATTTGTCGCTCAAGCTTGCCACCTGTTTTTCCATTGAGGCAATTTCCTCCTTAATGGGTTCAACAAGCTCGTCCACTTTCTCAAAGATGGCATCCACCGTGGTCTTCACAAGATTGCAAGCCTCATGCAAAGCGGCAACAACATCTTCACCACTTATTCTCCTTATCGTCTTAGCTATATCAGCAGCCTCAGGACTGACTATAGTCCAGACATACTGGTCCTTTGGGTTGTCTAAGACAATATTGTCCCCACTGTAATAAAGAGTAAGTTCTGTTCCGTCCTCTGTTGTCGGCAGCTTAATAGTTTCATCGTCCGAGAATACAGAGAAGTCAAAGTCTCCTCTGAGTTTTCTACAGAACACACGCTTAACACCATTACCATCAACAAACGATATTGTGTCTGTTTGCTGGTCGAAGAAGCGGCTCCAGTCAAGCACACTGTATCCACTGAGAAGAGCATTTGTTTCGTCGACCAACTCATCAACTGCCTCCGGCGAATAACGGTCACCATCCAAGAGGATCTCTCCATTTGCCAAGAGTTCATCAAGAGTCATTGAGTTGAGGTCTGTGTCATGTCCAGCAACATCAATGTCCGCTTTTTCCAAGAACTCGTCAATGAGTTTGTCCGCAATTTCTGTTGAAACCTCACCGTAAAAGTTGCTTATGATTTTCTTCAGGCTCTCACTCGTTGCCTTATTGTCCGAATCTATCTCCTGACATTCCTTCTCCACAGAGTCAAGCTGCGACTTCAATACAGCAACATTGTCATAAGAGTCCTTCAATGCCTGCACATACGAGCTGATTTCCCTAACGTCCATACGCGTCTTGCCAGGCACATCAACATCAACCTTCACACCAATAGGAAGGTTGTTCGACTCAAACCTCTGAGTTGCCACCCATCTGTCAATGTTCTTATTGTACCGAGTCTGCAAATTCACCCATTCGCCTTTGTCTGTATAGACACGAATCTTCACGCCATTAACCATCGTTGTATCGTTATTGGTGAGATTGGCAGTGAATGTAACGTCAGTGCCCGTATAGAACATGTAAGAATTGTCGCTCACCTTGGCATTCTCCAAGTCAAACACAACAGATATGTTCTTTCTTAGATAAGCATTATAGAACGACATCTCAACAGACTTTGCCACTACATAATCTTCATTGTATACGCACTGTTTTGTTTCAGTCTGCATGACCAAGCCGTCTTTTGACGTTATCTTTGCATATACATTGAATTCTTCGAGGTTATAAGGATTTGGCAAGGCTGAAGACAATTGCCAATAACCGTTAGCTAAAGCACGTACTGTTCCTATGATATTCTCGTTTGCATAGATTGCCACATTAGATCCGCCTGCCGCCACGCCACTTATAACCAATTCTGGAGTATTAATCTCCGACGGTACTGTGATGGCTATGTCCTGCACCACATACTGCGCGCTTCCAATCGGCTGCTGCATCTGCTTGTTCTTCAGCGTGAACGCGACGGTTGCGTTTGGCGCATAGTTGCCACTCTCAGTCGGGATGACGCAGAAGCGCACGCGGTCGGATATGGAGTTGTTGTCGAGAGGTATGACAACCGCGTTGTCGGTTGTCTCATAGTAGGCCATAGTGGAGCCCACCATCACGGAGTTGTCGACGAGTTTTGTGCCCTTCGGCAGCTCAACGCGCAGTTTCACGTCGGACACGTTGTCGCTGTACACGCTCTTAAAGTCAACGCGGGCGGTCATTGTCAGATAGTTGCCGGCAACAATGCTGTTCTTGTTGACGGTGAACGACGTGTTGGAGCCAGTGTAATAATACTTGCTCTCGTCAAAGAACGGCACCACGGCATTCTTCACCGGAGTTATGACACCACTGCGCACCGTCACCTTGTTCGCCACATAGTCCACTGCGCTAACCAGTCCAGCCTGGCCGAACTGTTCCATGTTGTATATGGAGCCGAAGAACTCGCTCTCGCCCATTGTAACGAGCGTGTAGTCACCGTCCTTAAGGTCGCTGATGAGCAGCGAAGACGAGCCGTAGTTGTACTTGCTGACAAGATTGCCGCCGGCATCGTACAGGATTCCGAGCACACGTGAGTTCTCAGTTGTCGTGAACGAGGCGTTTATTCCGCCAAGCTGCACAATTGGTATGGTCACCGCCATGCGATTGTCACTGCCCACAATGCCCTTGGCTGTAACATCCATGAAGGCACCAGTCTTGCTGTGCGCAACGATTGTCAGTTCGTCACCCTCGCCCACGTCCTCAAGAAGCACGATGTTGGGGTACTGCACGTTGAACTGGCGTATGTCGCGCCGTGCCGTCTCGTCATATATGGTGTAGGCAATGTTGCTGTAGTCGCTGTAGAAGTCGGCCACCTCGGGTTCAACCGTCTCAGCCACACTCTTACGGTAGGTGAAATTTGTAGTGATTGTCACACCTGCGACAGGCTTGAGCAGCACGTCGGCAAGCGTTGCCTCGGTCTGCGAGAGGAGGTCGGAAGGCAGGTCGTTTGTAACGCTCACATAGTCGCCTACGGCATAGGTAATGACCGACGGAGCGGCAAAAGCCTCTACGACATACTCTCCGCGGCTGTCGGTCTTAGCTGTGAATGCCTTCGAGTACTTGCCGTTCAGTGTCTGCGACACAGTGACTGTGGCTCCACTGACACCCAATTGTGTCTGGCGGTCAACCACCTTGCCGCGCAACGTGATGCGGGGAAGCGGGGCGAGGTTTACAACAAGCTCGTTGTCGCCTTCCACCACTTCATAGCTCATGTCCTCTGGCTGCACATACTGCATTCCGAGCGACTGCTGCAGAGCTATCTTGCACTTCAGCTGCGTCCCAGCCACCTGTCCAGTGAGCTGCTGGCCCTGTGCGAGGAATGTCCCGTTGGCGTCAAGCCACGTCACTGTACAGTCAGCCGTGGCGTCTGTTCCAGCCATCACACGCGCCACGACAGTGCGCAGTTGCTTCATCTGCGTCAGATCGAACGTCACGCTCTGGTTCTCGCCTTGCATCTCGATGGCGTCAATCTGTGCCAGCACAGCTCCAAGCGAGTTTTTCAGGTATGCCGAATAGCGTGTGTCGCGCATAAGGGTTGAGAACGTGTAGTTCAGACGGTCGGTGATGACATAGCGGTACTTCTGTCCCGACTTCACGTTCACAAGCTCAAGAGTCATGTTCTTGTAGCGTCCGTCGCGGCACTCGTCTGGAAGATTCACCTCCAGGCTTGCCACGTTTTTCTGCACAGGCATGATGACGATGGTTCCGTCAGCCACATAGTTTTTCCATCCGTCGGCCGCCTCATAGATGTCGACCGACGATTTTGGCACAAACACCACAAGCCCCTTGGTCACCTCATTGAACACTCCATTGCCGAGGGTCGGCGGTACAGCCGACATGCATGTGAGCTCGGCAAGAGCCGTCGCTTTGCTGAAAGCATACGACTCGATACGTACTATGCTTGCCGGAAGAAGCAGCCGGCTCAGGTGGGTGTTGCTGCTATAGCAATAGCTCGGCACGTTGGTGACTCCACTTGTACGGCTTAGGTCAACCACTGCGCACGCAGGGTAGTTGTTGGCAATGGAGAAGTCGTACACGCTTATCTGTCCGGCAACTGTCAGCTTCGTTATATTTGAGGTGCTGTTACCCGTCACCTCTTGTATCGCGCTGTTAAGATTGCCTGGCGTGAAGTCATCGACGATGACCTCCCCCGTGAAACTGTCGTAGGAGTTGGCTCCCGGATTTTTCGGGTTGCCTGGCTCATACTTGTACATGCCGTAGAGCTGTGTGTCGGCAGCCGGCATGGTGAAGTAGAAGTTCTGTGCCGTGGACACGGTGTCGCCCTTGGCGTCTGCCCAGTAAACAAAGCGGAAGTTGCTGTTGGTATAGGCATACAGGCGCACAGACGCGTCGGCAGCCAACTGCCGTGACGACACATTGAACGAGCCTGCCCCTGCCGGCTTGCATGCAAGCGACAGCGTGTAGGTCTTCGCGTTCTCTGGGAAGTCAGGCAGTGACGGGCTGGCAGGTTCATACTTGAACACTGCCGTCAGCACAGCGTCGCGCTTAGGCATGGTGTAGGTGTAGTGCCTGGACGTTGACAACTCGTTGCCCTCGTCGTCCATCCAATACTGAAACACCATATTGTCGCGATTATATGCACTCACGCCTACCGATTGTCCCTCCTGATATGAGCCGCCACTGGTGCTCACAATGCCATTGCCCGCTGGCGACGACTTCACCGTCAGCCGGTAATAGTCGGCTGGCTGTTCCGTGTTCGGAAAGTCGGGCAGTGGCGGGTTGGCCGGGTCGTAGCCGTCGGTCTGTGAGAAAACCGACAGCCAACTCAGCCACACCATTATCATAAATAGTGCTCTTCTCATAGTTCAAAGTCTTTGGGTTATTTCTTTATTACCTTCTTGCCGTTCTGGATGTAGACACCCTTCTGCTGCTTGGCATTGGCATCGGTGGTCCTCACGCCCTGTATGGTGTACACGTCGGCGGCGTCATCATTGTCAGCACCGTCGGTTGCCACGCCCTCAATGCCAGTTGCCACAGGAGCGAGCCGCAGGGTGAACCGCTTGTCGTAGTCGCCTGCCTTGGCGTCGAACGTGTAGCCGTGGTCGGCGGTTATCTCCGTACTCACGTTCATTTCGTGGTCGACAAGAACAACCGTGCCGTTGGCCTCGCCTTGCAGGGCAATGGTGTACGTCCCGTCCGTTCCACAATGTATGCCGAGAGCCACCTCGCCCGACGCGAGCGGACGCTCGTTGATAGCGTAGCGGCTGGACGCGTAGTGGCTGTAAATCTGCGGCACTGAAGCCTCGGTGCTTGCAAACTTGGCGGCGTCGCGCGAGCGCTCATAGTCAAGACTCGCCTTGTCGCTGATGACAACGCGTGTGCGGTCGTACATGTCGCCGCATGTGAGACGGATGTTGTACACAGAGCGGTTGACCTCCAAGGAGCGTGCATGCTGTGGAGCCGGGGCTTCCTGCTCCTCCATGGTTCGTGGATACTCGTCAATCTGCCGTCCGTCGTTGAGGAAGGTGATGTTTTCCTGGTCAACCGGCCGCTGAACGAAGAACGCCTCGCCTGGTGAGAGGATGTAGGCATCGTCGGCAGGACTGTAGGCATAATAGTTCTGGGCATACGAGTTCCACACGAGGAACGGTGCGTCAAAGTCGAGGAAGCGCGTGTCGTAGAACGACGGATAGGGGTTGCCTATGAAGTTCCAGCTGCGGTTGTGCTCAAACTCGGAGAGATTCTCCTCAAGAGCCACTACGCGGTCGCTCGGGTCGAAGACAAGCTGGCGGTTGACGGTGTTGGTGAGAGGCTTGACGGTGAACCAGGCGTTCTCATAGTTCGGGTCGTAACAGTGCATGATGTAGCCCTTGCCCGCCTGGAGCACATCGTCGGCCTTAAGGTCCTGCCACACCTCATCGGTCTTGCCGGCGGCGCGGTTTTCGCCCGAGTGGGAGCGTATCACCCATGATGTGGTCTCGAGCATTGGAGTGATGTCACCCACCCTCACGTCAAACGGGAACGACACAAACTGCCAGCGTCGGCAATAGTTGCAAAGGTTGAGCGTAACGTTCTCGGCACGCATCTCGCCCTTCACGAAGAGCGACGTGCTGTTGTAAGGTGTGCGGTAATTACGATTGTAGTCATAATTGATGTTCTCGTCAGAATAGTACTTGGCGTATGGCGAAACGACGAAACTGAAGTCGTTGACGGCGAGTTTGCTCCGTCCGCTGACGGTGAGGTTGCCACGCTCATAGCTGCTTTTGCCGTTAGCGTCGGTCTTTTCCTGGCTCGAGTACGTCATCTCTATGTTAGGTCTATAGTCGGAGGCTATCTCGTCACGCAATGAGAAATAGAAGTCCTTGTTCACCTTGATGTTCTGCGGCATGAAGTCGGAAGCGAGGAACGTGTAGAACGTGTTCCACCCCTGCGCGAGCTGGTATTCGCCCACACTCCATGCCGGCACATACAGCTGCACGCTGGTGAGGTCAACGCCCCGCATCGGGTTAGTGCCGTTTGTCGAAGGAGGCAGCACCGAACGCGCCTCAAATGTCTTTATGTTATAGCAATAGCTGAAAACACCGTCATAGCAACCCTCGAGCGAGCTTGGCAGAACGACTGATGTCAGCGAGTCGCAACTGGCGAAGGCACTGGAGTAGATGTTAACAAGTCCCTCGTTAAGTTTCAGCTCACTGATTCGCTGGCAACCGGAGAAGGCTCCGCTTCCTATAGTCTGCAATGTGGACGGACATTCCAACTTCTCAAGTGCCATACAGTTAGTGAACGCGTTGCTGCTAATAGACAAAAGTCCTTCATTGAGCGTAAGTTTGTCAAGTTGGCGGTTGCTGTAGAAAGCACGGCTGCCTATTGTCTGCACACTGCTGGGAATGTCCAGTTCCGTCAATGCACAGTTATAAAACGCATAATCTCCTATAGAAGTCAAACCGTCGTGAAGAATAATCTTGGAAAGACTTGTACAGCCATTGAAACAATTGCTAGGAATCGTTGCCACGCCTTCCAATATGTCTACAGCCTGCAATGAGTAGCAGTTGTTGAACGCATAGTTTCCTAAATACGTGAGTTTCTCGGGCAAGGCAATCTCCTTTATTGAGGTTGACGCGAACGCATTATTCTCAATTCTCTGCACGCTGCCGGGAAGAAGAACCTTCTCAAGCGAGGTCATGCCGCTGAACGCTGAGGCAGGCACCGCGTCGAGCGTCACGCCCGAGAGGTCAAGCTCTATGAGGTTGCTCATATTCTTGATGTTTTTCCAATCGTCGTTGTTGAACGTGCCCTCGTCCACTACGAGCTTGTTCACCTCCTGCAGATAGCCCGCCTCGTCGAGGATGACGTGTCCGAGGTCGCCGGACGATATCTTGCCAGTGGATACGGTCACACCGTCCTCACCGCCGATGAGTATGTTAGTGTTCCAAGCCGACACGAGACGGTAGGCATGGAAGCTCTCGCGCGGTATCTGTACCTTGTAGCGCACATTGCCGTTCCACAGCGAGCCAAGCTGTGGAGGAACTTCCGGCAACGACCTCACAAGGCGTAAGTTGTTGTCAGCGTATAGCACGTTCTGTCCCATCTGCTCAACATTTTCCGGAATCTCAATCTCTGTCATATTGGGGAAGTAAGCCAATGCATAGTCGGCCATATAGCGCAGTGTCTTCGGCAGTTTCACCGTGCGCACGTCTTTCTGCTCGTGCTGCCAGTTGTTAATCATGGCCACCACTGCATACACGTCGTCTCCAAAGCGTATGGTGGCAGGGAGTTCAAACGTATCGCCTACGGGATAATTCTGATGAAGTCCGCAGAAGAGCACGAGTTTGTTGGTCTGGTCAAGACATATCGGCAGATTGTTGAAGAGGTAGATGTTGCTTGTGTCAAAGTTCCAGTCGGACATTGGCACCTTACTTGAGTTGTAGACGGCTACGCTTGTCGACAGTGCCTCGTATGCGGCTATGTACTCCGCGCTCTTTGACGTGGCAGGGTCAAGGGCGTTGGCTCTCGCCACAGCCTCGGCTATGTCCACGTATGCCCCTTCGGCAAGGATGGCGTTGGCCTTCTCAAGTTCCGTCGGAATGTAGGTGTTGTAGTAATGTGCAAGATACACGTTGTTGTATATGGGTAAAAGCAACGCCGTTGCCTCTTCTTCGTTCTCCAATGCCTCGGCTGCCTCCAGTGTCTCCGAGAGTTCCTGCTTCAAGCCTGGCATGCCGCCAAGCTCGTTTAGAAGCTCCTCTGCGGATGTGAATATGTTTCCGGCACTTATATTATTCACTATTCCCACGTCGGTTCCGCTCGAGCCACTGCCGTCCTTGACATAGCGTGCCGTGAGCACATGCCGCCCTACATCGTCAATGGAACGACTGATGCGCTCTGTCATGGAGCCGCTTGCCCTGACAATAGTGTCGTTGTCGAGTGTTATGACAAGCCAGTCATAGCCTTGCTCACTGCTTACGGTGTAGTCGAGCGAGAGGTTTATACTGCGTGTGTTTTTTATCTCCCACGACTGCTCTGACGAGGAGTTGTCGTCATGGTTGGTCGACTGCCAGCTGTTTCTTGCTCGCAGCTGCTCATATGGGATGGTGTCGTTGGCTTGTGTCTGACTGCCGCCACCCGATTCACCGGGGGTGACCGTGCCGTCGTCAGAGGCATTGCCCATTGACCTGAACACCACGTTCTTTGCTACCTTGAACCTTACGGGCGCATTGTCTGCGCTCGCCACTTGAGGACACACGAACAGTCCCATGAGTGCAAGACAAGCCACATGGCGCGAACAAGACGCGAAATAGCGGCTGGAGGCATACGCCAGTTTTGCGTATGGCATCTGCTTTTCTGTAAATTTTCCCATAGCGTTGTTGTTTTGGTTATTAGTGATTTATATTGTTTTTTTATATTTTCAACTCTATTAGCAGGCTGTAAGTGTATGATGTGAAAAAAGGCGTTTTGCATGACCAAGCATGCTTGGTCATCATAGACCGGCATTGTGTCTGTGAATGGGAATAGTTAAGATTAAAAAAAATATAGTATAGTTTAGTATATATCATGCCGATACACAGCATTGTCTGTGGCAAAGATAAGAATAAATTTTTATTATACAATACAACGCGCACACAAATTTCATAAAATATTTCATCTTTTCATCTTGTGTACGCCAACAAACGGGCAATTATCCGTACCTTTGTCCATTATCAATTATCAGCATGATACATCCACTAAAAACAAATATTCAGCCGCCCCGACAGTTCACCTTCCCTTTCTGCTACAGTCCGCACCCGCTCTGCATAGCCGCCGCCGAGGAAGTGGCAAGGCATATAGAGAGTTCGGGTGAGTGGAAGGACGAGAAGGGTCCTGGCAAGATGTTCGGTGTGCTTGTCGTAAGAAGAGAGGGCACAGAAGGCGGTCTCGGGTTTCTCGCCGCCTACTCCGGGTTGCTCGCCGGACGCAACGACTGGACGTATTTCGTGCCACCCGTATACGACGCGCAGCAGCCTGAAGGACATTTCAAGCAGACCGAGCGCGAGATATCGTCGCTCAACGGCGAGATAGCACGTCTTGAGCAGTCGGACAGCCTTGCCACAGCACGCAGCATGTACGACCGGGTGCGACATTCCGCCGACCTTGCCATCCGCCGGATGCGCGACGACATAGCTGCCGCCAAGGTGCGGCGTGACGCACGCCGCCATGACGCCGCCACTGGCGGGCAAGCCATCACCGCCGCCGAGCAGGAGGCAATGGTGCGCGAGAGCCAGCGCATGAAGGCCGATCTGCGGCGCCTGCGCCAGCAATGTGACGCCATGCTTGAAGGGATGCGCGCACCCGTTGCGGAGCAGGAGGAGCGCATCAATGCCTTGCGGCGCCGACGGCGGGAGATGAGCGACGCGCTGCAACAGTGGCTTTTCCGCCAGTACAGGATGCTCAATGCCCTCGGTGAGGAGCGCGACCTTATAGACATCTTCCGCGAGACGGTGCACGGTGTGCCCCCGGCTGGGTCGGGCGACTGCTGCGCACCGAAACTGCTGCAGTATGCCTATGCCCACGGGCTGCGCCCGGTGTGCATGGCAGAGTTCTGGTGGGGCGAGTCGCCCAAGCAGGAGATACGCCACCACAGACACTACTACCCGGCATGCCGCTCCAAGTGTCTGCCCATACTTACACACATGCTCCGCGGACTCGACGTGGAGCCCAACCCCCTGGCCCGCTCCAAGGCTCTCGGCGAGCCGCGCCTCGTGTATGAGGACGAGGCTATAATCGTAGTGGACAAGCCAGCTGGCATGCTCTCCGTACCAGGCAAGGCCGACACGGCAGAGAACTGCGATGTGGAGACATACGTGCGCCGTAAACACAACGTCAACGACTCACATCCCGCATACCCG
>CALBYK010000166.1 GCA_937889855.1 uncultured Prevotella sp. | reverse complement strand
CGAATATGCGCTGTCGGCCAACAACTGGGGGCACTCGCTCATCGAGCTTGGCGACCTCACCACGGACGGCGACGGCTGCGTGTGCTACAATGGGGTGACGCTCATTCCCCGAAAGCATGTCATTCCGGAATACGGGCGTGTTGTGCAGCAGATTGGGCAGGACTGGACTTCGGGCATAGACTACCGCTCGGCTCCATTCAGCGACTGGCTTATTGAAGCCGGACGACCTGATGACCTCGGGCTGTATCTGAAGGCTGCCACGCAGACCATACCCAAGAAGAATATGCTGGCGTTCTGGGACACCTTCGGCGAGATATTCGGCATGCCGATGCGTATCGCACGCACCACCTCTCGCGACTCCAAGGAGGTGGGACGTTTGGAGCAGATGCTGAAGTTTGCCGGCACAAGCCAGTATATGGTGGCGGGGCAGGACACGGAGATTGAGTTCGTGGAGAGTGGCAAGGGCGATGCCTTCAACGTGTACGACAAGCGCATAGACCGTGCGAACTCGGAACTCTCGAAACTTATTATCGGGCAGACCATGACCATTGAGGACGGCAGCAGCCTCTCACAATCAGAAACACACCTTGAGGTATTCGAGAATCTGGTTGAAAGCGACTGCACCATGCTGCGCGACATCGTGAACAACCAGCTTATCCCGCGCATGGTGAAGCATGGTTTTCCTGTCAAGGGTCTGCGCTTTGAGTGGGACGATGCGGTGGACTATACGCCGGAGCAGCAGGTGGCATACGAGACGATGATTGCCGACCGCTACGAGGTGGACCCGGCATATTTTGCGGAGAAGTACAGCATGCCTGTGGGTGAACGGCGCAATGCCACACCCATGCTCCCGACTGATGATGACGATGACGACGACGAGGGTGGTGACGGCAACAACGAGCCGCAGAACGATGACAAAGACGACAAGAAGAAAAAACAGCAACAGCAAAACGCACACGGCAGTTTTTTCGATTAAGCCCCAGCGACTATCTGGGGCTGCACCAACGCTATGCCCGACTGTTAGGCGATGATCCGCATACTTTGTCGCTGTCGAAAGAACAGGAGGAGATACGCAAGCAGCTCTCCGAATTGTTTGACGGCATGATGCGCACGCTCTATTCTCAGAAAGGGTCGGAGTTCCGCATCGATGTGCTGGCAGAACCAAAGGTTCAGGACTTCATCAATGCCCATGCCGGTGCGCTGGATTCCACATTCAAGCAGGTAGAAATGTCCGATGCCATGCGCAAACGGCTCCAGCGGTCGGACTATATCTTCTCGGGCATGAAGACGTTCCACGAGTTGAACGAGGCGTTCCCGTCCTTGCTGGATTCTAACGGCAATAGAAAGTCGTTCGAAGCGTTTTTGAACGATGTTCGGAAGATTGACAAGACCTACAACTCCAACTACCTCCGTGCGGAGTACAACTTTGTGCAGTCGTCTGCTGAGATGGCTGCCAAGTGGGAGCGGTTCTCGGAGGACGGTGACCGCTACAACCTGCAGTACCGAACGGCAGGAGACGGCAAGGTGCGTCCGGAACACGCCGCGCTGAACGGTGTGACGCTTCCACCTTCCGACCCGTTCTGGGAGGAATACTATCCGCCCAACGGCTGGAACTGCCGTTGTACCGTGGTGCAGGTGCGCAAGTCGAAATATCCTGCCACACCGCACGACGAGGCGATGGCACTTGGCGAGGAGGCTCTGCAACGTGACACCAAGGGCATCTTCCATTTCAATCCAGGAAAGGAGGATAAGACCGTGCCCGACTACAACCCCTACACTATTCGACGGTGCCGTGACTGTGACATCGCAAAGGGGAAAATCAAGTTGGCGAGATTTGTTCCTGAGAACGAGTTATGTGCTGCTTGCAAACTCATCCATTCGTGCTGGGCTAAAACTAAGGAAGAAACTCCAGAAACATTCACTGAATGTGAAACATCTAACGGCAAACTACGGGTAAGTTCAAAACACGGAAAGACAGAAAAGAAAGAGAACGTGAGAGTGGGTAGGTATCTTGCTGAAAAGCATGGTTATGAAATTGACCTTATCGCGAACCCGCAAAATGAAACTTCCGCTGATAGCTACAACAAGACATTGGGAATAGAACAAGAATATAAAGTCAATGCAAAACCAACAAAAAGTTCTATAGACAACCTTATTAGAAAGGGGGCGAAACAGGCAAATGACTTGGTTCTGTTTGTTGACTCTGGTATTTCGTTAGACGGGTTGAGCAGCGCTTTACACGACAGAGTAAGAAGAACAAATCTAAAAACTGTAATGGTGGTTATTGACGGAATGGACAGAACCTACACTTATGACGAAATTCCAGCTAAAGGCTTTAAAGTAAGACAGGCAGACTTGAAATAATCAAGACTGCCTGAATGTGGGGTCCAATCCTCTTACGAGGAATGATCCGATGCAAAGGTAATAACAATTTTTCAAAACACATCAAGGTATGAACAAAATTATCTCATTTCTGAAGAAAAGCAACCGCTACAAGCATCT
>CALBYK010000165.1 GCA_937889855.1 uncultured Prevotella sp. | reverse complement strand
ATACTGCTCGCTGTACTTCCCCTCCGACGGCTGGTCGGGAGTGTCGGGGGTGTCGGGATTATTGTTCTCTGTGGGAAGTTCAAAGCCGCCGAGAGAGTGCGAGTCGGTGCATGAGCCAAGGGAGAATGCTGCCATTGCTCCGAGGGAAAGGGTTATGATTGACTTCTTCATGTTATTCTTTATTTATACTCATCTGGAATTTGAGGAAATAATAGCAGGATGAACGGTGGCGGAGGCCTCTGGCCTCCGCAGCAAGTAGCGATACTTTTATCTGATTATTTCTGTGATGCAGCGGAGGCCGGAGACCTCCGCCACGGAATATTTGCTTTATCTCGTCTTGAGATACTCAAGACTGTTCTTCGCCATCTTCAGCACGTTGTCCTCGTAGGCGTTGTTCTTCGGATATGCGCTCTTGTCGGCAGTGCCGTCGTCGTTCTTCATCGAGAACTCGCAACCGCCGTTGCCCACGCAGAGCACAGTGCCCTTGAAGTCGGTGTTGCCCTGACGTGCCTCCCAGATGTTGAGCTGCGACACCCAGTCAATCTGCGAGTCCCATGTGGCGAGCGGATAGATGCCGTAGGTGTCGGTCACGATGCTGTAGCACGACATCTCCTGGTTGCCCTGGCCTGTGAGTGCGGCAGGGATGTTGAAGAAGAGGCAGTTGTGGTCTTCTGTCCAGCCCGGACCCTTCATGGCGATGAGTTTGGTGCGGTCGGTCTGCTCGGTCTCTATACCATTATATATAGGATGCGACGACATGTCGATGCTGAACTTGCCGCCCGGATTGAGCTGCACTGCCATCTTCCAGGTGTCGCCATTGTAGCCGCCGGCGCCACAGCCAATGGAGTTGTCGTTGTTGCGGAGCATGTCGGTAGAGATGCGTCCGAGGGTGCCGATGTATACAGTAGCGTGTCCCCAAAGCAGGAGGTTGCCACCGTCCTTATACCATTGGCGGATGATTGGAGTAGCCGCAAGCACGTCAGTAGGCATGTTCCACACGTCGTCCACGTTGCCCGTCTCGATGTCGCGCAGCCAGAACAGCACGCGGTAAGGAGCAAGGTCGGCAGCCGACTTCACGCTGCTGAACGGCACAAACTTGGCTGAAGGATACTGGCTGTGGAGCCAGAGCCAAGCCGAAGCCTCATCGTCGTCGCCATTGCTTACAAGCTCGTCGGCATTGGCATAGGTGCTCAGAAAACCGATGGTTGTCTTGCCGATGCGCAATGACGACGTTGTGGCGAGGGCAGCGCCCTTGTCGTTCACGGCAACAAGCGTCACATTCCATGTGTCGCCGTCCTTCACGTCGCTGACGGTATATGATGTGGCATCGGCGGCGAGAGTCTCGTCGATTACGCGCAGACCGTTAGTCGCCGTGAACTTGATGCTTGATGCGTCGGCAGCCTTGTCCCACGTTATCTCGGCATTGTAGCCATCGGCAGCGTCGATCTGCTTCATCGTGAGCCCTGTGATGGATGTGGCTCCCTCACGGGTGTAGGTCTTCACCACGCCGTTGGATGTGTTGGTGCCGTCAGTGGCCTTGAACACATACTCAAACTTCACGTTCGTCGGCACGTTCTTCTGCGAGTAGCTATTGCCCGCGGCAACCTCTGTGCTCGTGAGGGTGCCTTCCTTGTAGATGGCCACCTGCATACTCTCGCCCTCGGGCAAGGCAGTCCATTGCCACACGTAGTCGTCGCCCTGAAGCGAACCCGTTATACTCTCTGCATCGGGAGCGGCTACTATCATGCCGCTGCGGTCGATGTCGTTGTCCTGACAAGCTGTGAAGAGCACAAGCGCCAAGAACATAAATATAGAAGAAATCTTTGTTCTCATAATTGTTTTTGGTTATGTAGGGGGTGTCGAGCGGGAGCTCGACACCTCAAGTGGTTAATATCCCTTGTTCTGAGTATACAGTCCCGGCACGTAGTAGAGCTGGTTGTAAGGTATGGGGTAGAACTCGTTCTTGTCGGCAGTGTAGTGAGCGTCCTTCAGATAGGCAGCGTATGACTTGCCGTCGTACTTGTCGTTCTTCTCTGTCTCGAAGTAGGCGTTGAGCGTCTTCGAGGCAATGCCCCAGCGGCGCAGGTCGAAGTAGCGCTCGTTCTCCATTGCCATCTCCAAGCGGCGCTCCCAGCGCAGACACTTGCGGGCAGTCTCCTTGTCCTGGAAGTAGGATTCCGGATAGAGAGCAATCTCACACTGGTCCTTGGCGTAGGCGATGTGCTTGTCTACGGAGTTCTTGGCACGCTGACGGATGTCGTTGATGATGGTGCGTGCACCGGAGAGGTCGCCCGTCTCGATGAGAGCCTCGGCACGCATGAGCATCACATCGGTGTAGCGGAACACGTAGTCGTTCATGGCGAATGCCTGCCAAGAGCCGTTGCATGTCTCGCCCTTCGAGCGCTGCGGCACTTCCTTCATGGAGGTGTAGTAGCCGTAGGTGTCGGGGGTGCGGCTGTTGGCCTTGGTCAATGTATAGTCCGACTCATACTTGTAGGGGAACGTAGGCATACCCACGGTGTGGAACAAGCGCGGATCCCACTTCTGCGCAGTAGGCTTGCCGTTTATAGGATAGTCGATAGACTTGTTGTAATCGTCGAACTCAGGCAGTCCGTTCTTTGTCTTGAAGGCGTTGACAAGATCCTGCGATGGCTTGTGGAAATCCCATCCACACGACCACATGCCCCACACGCCGTTGAGCATATTGCTCCAGTTGGCGCGTCCATATTTTGTGTTGTCGTCCTTGTAGTCGGAAGTCTGCACAGCAAACACGCTCTCCTTACTGTTGGCATCCTCGGGGAGGAAGATGTCACCATAGTCCTCAAGGTAGCCGTAGTTGGGGTCGTCGGCCACTACCTTGGTATACTCAAGCACTTTCTTCATGTAGTCCTGGTTGACGTGCGAGTAGCCGTTGGTCTTCTCGTAGCCGTCGCCATAGGCGAGCGTGAGGTAGCACTTGGCGAGATAAGAGGCAGCAGCAATCTTGTTGACGCGGTTCTTGTCTTTCTGCGTGTCGGGCAGCACATCGTAAGCCTCCTGGAAGTCGGCTATAATCTTCTGGAACAGCTCCTCGTAGGTGAATTCGTCGTTGCGTGTCTGCTCCTGACGGTTATTGGCATATACATTCTCGTCAATCCAAGGCACCTGGCGGAACATGGTGACGAGCTTGAAGTAGAAGTGGGCACGGAGGAACTTCACCTCTGCCACGCGCTGCTTGGTAGTCTCTGCGCCGAGCTTGTCGTTGCCATACTGGTCGAGCGAGAGCAGGGCACGGTTGCAGCGGCTGATGGCGCAGTAGAGACGATACCACAGTTCGTCGAGCTCGCCCGGCGTAGATGTCAGCGTCGACCAAATCTCCATCGGGTGGTAGCCCGTGTCGGTAGTTCCCGAACCGCCCTTGAGGCAGTCGTCGGAAGCCACGTCGCCGTAAGGCCAAAGGTTGAACGGATAGGTGTACCAGCAGTCGCCGAGCATGGCGTAGGCAGATGTCACCATGTCGTCGGGGCGGCTGAAAGCCTTATCCTGGTCAACTACGCCCTTAGGCGACTCGTCGAGGAAATCGCTGCACGATGTAGTGGTGCCGAGTGTGAGCATCGCTGCGAATATGTATTTATATAGATTTTTCATTGTCTTGAGTTTTTAATTGTTGTTTGTGGATGGATTTAGAACGAGAGTTGCAATCCGAACGACACCGATGACGAGTGCGGATAAGCCCAGTTGGGGTTCTCCGGGTCGGAGATGGTGAAGCTGCTGCTCTTCCATGTGAAGAGGTTCTGTCCCGACACATACACGCGGGCTGATGTCATGCGGAGTTTCTTGAGCAGCGAGTCGCTGAGGTTGTAGCCCACTTGCAGCGAGCGCATCTTCATCCAGTTGCCGTGCTCAACGAAGTAGGACGAGGCGCGTCCTTCGTCGCCGGTGTTGTTGGTTGTCAGAGCCGGGATTGACGACGATGTGTTGTCGGCTGTCCATGCCCCGAGCAAGCGGTTGCCCTTGTTGCTGCCAGCGTCGGTGAGACTCCAGAAGTCGGTCTGGAATTTCTGGTTGTTGTACACGTCGACACCGCAAACGCCCTGGAAGAACATCGTGAGGTCGAAGTTCTTATAGCCGAGCGACACGTTCAAGCCCCAGTTGAAGTCGGGCACCGGGTTGTATATCCAGTCCTGGTCGTTGGCATCGATAACGCCGTTGCCGTCGAGATCGGCATATTTCAGACCACCCACACGAGCGTTAGGCTGTCCTGAAGCGAGCACCTCCTCGCGGTTCTGGTAGAGTCCGTCGACTACGTAGCCCACGATAGAGCCGTAAGGTTTCTTCGACTGCACGAGGTTCTCCTTCATTGTGTGAGCATAGGAGCCGGTAGTCGTCGACGGCAGATATGTCACCTTGTTGCGGAAGAAGTCGATGTTGGCAGACACGTCGTAGCGGAAGCCGTACTTCGTGGTGTGGCGGTAGCCCACATTGGCCTCCATACCCACGTTGCGCAGCGACGGACCGTTCGACCAGCTTGCGCCGCCCTCACCCATTGCTCCAAGATAAGCCGGTGAGATGAGCATGTCCTTCACATCCTTTATATAAGCGTCCACTGTTCCGTAGAGTTCCTGATTGAAGAGAGTGAAGTCGGCACCTATGTTATACTGTATTGTTGTTTCCCACTTCAGGTTGTCGTTGGCAGTCTGTGTGGCACGGAAGCCCGAGGGGAAGATGCCAGTGCCCTGACGGTAGAGGTCGTAGGCAGTGGATGTCACGCGGTCTGAACCGTAGTCTGCTGTGTAGAGTCCGTAGCGTGCGGTGTTGGAAATCTCCTGGTTACCGGTCTTACCCCATGATGCGCGAATCTTGAGGTCGTCTATCCACGATGCCTTGAGGTTCTTAGAGAGGCGGTAGCCGAGAGTGGCTGCAGGGAAGTTACCATAGCGGTTGTTCTTGCCGAAGCGCGAACTACCGTCGCGACGTATCGTGAACGAGGCGAGGATGAGGTCCTGCCAGTTGTAGTCCACCTTGCCGAAGAACGATGCCAGTGTGTAGCCAGAGCCGATGCCCGTAGCGCGCTGAATGCCCGTGGCGGCGTCGGGCCACATATAGTCCTTGTCCTCAATCACGAAGCTCTGGGCGTAGGCACTCGCGTCCTCGACGGTCTGCTTGTGAAGCTCCATACCGGCGAGCACCGTGAAGTCGTGGTCGCGGGCTATCTTGAAGTTGTAGTTGGCAGTGTTGCTCCATGTCCAGCGCACATCGTCGTGAGCTGTGAGTGTGGTGCTGGGAATGTCGTTGTTGACAATGTCCGACTTGAACGTGTGTGTCATCGAGTGGATGAACGAGTGGTAGTAGTCGAGACCGAAGTTGGAGCGGAGCACGAGTCCCTTGAGCGGCTTCACGTCCACGTATGCGTTGCCGAACACACGCCATATCTTCAGGGCGTTGTCGCGGTTCATATACATCTCGCGCAGCGGGTTCTGACGGTCACTCATGCCGCCCACCGGTCCGCCGAATGTCTCGCCGTCCTCCTCATACACCGGTACGGTAGGCGACATCTTCAGAGCGTTCTCCATAGGAGCCGAGTCGACCTGCTTTGAGTAGGTGACGGTGGCGTTCTCGCCCACGCTCACAATCTTGTTGACGTTGTAGGTTGAGTTGAAACGAGCCGAGAAGTTCTCGAAGTTGGAGTATTTCAATATACCGTCGTTCTTCTTATATCCAAGAGAGAAAAGACCGGTGAACTTCTCAGTAGCACCCGACAGCGAGAGGTCGTAGCTCTGCATAAAGCCTGTGCGCGAAATCTCGTCGAGCCAGTCGGTGTCCGACATTCGCATTGTCTTCTTGGCGTTGATGTAGCCGTCGTATGCACCGTTGATGGTGTATGTGTTGTAGTTGCCGGTTGCCGGGTCGTAGGCTTTAATCTGCCGTCCGGTAGTGGCGTTGATGTCCACGCCATAGTTGCGTGCGTAGGCCACGGGGTCGATGCCGTCGTTGAGGGCTGCCTGAACCATTGCCGTGGCATACTCCGACGTGTTGCAGAGCTTCATCATCGACTGCGAGTTGTAGAACTGCGCCGTGAGATTAGTGGAGAAGTCGACGTTGAGCTTGCTGCCCTTCTTGCCCTTCTTGGTGGTGATGATGATCACGCCGTTGGCGGCACGCGAACCGTAGATTGACGCCGAGGCTGCATCCTTGAGCACCTGCATACTCTCGATGTCGTTCATGTTGAGCGAGTTGAGGGCTGTCGTGGTAGGCACGCCGTCGATGACGAAGAGCGGGTCCTGCGATGAGTTGAACGAACCGATACCACGTATGCGCACCGTACCCGTGCCTATCGGTGAACCGTCGGTAGTGATGGTCATGCCCGGCACCTTGCCTTGCAGGGAGCGCATCGGGTCGGTGTCTGCCGACGACTTGAGGTCCTTGGTGCTCACAACCGATACGGAACCCGTGAGGTCGGCCTTGCGCTGCACCTGATAGCCCGTCACGACCACCTCGCCGAGCATCTCGGAGTTCTCGCTGAGCACAACATTCATGTTGCTGCCAGCCTTTACTTCCTGGTCTTTGCAACCTATATAAGAAATGATGAGAGTTTCGCCGGGTTTGGCGTTGATATGGAAGTTTCCGTCGATATCGGTCACAGCACCCGTATTCGATGTTCCCTTCACTTTCACAGAGGCGCCTATTACCGGCTCACCCGTGTTGTCGGTCACCTTGCCGCCGATGCCGTCGGTCTGGGCATAGATGCCAGAGCCAGCGAGCAACATCATGCTCACTAAAGCAACTTTCGCTTTCTTCATATTGATTTTGTTTTGGTTTAAAGTTTCGAATTTTGTAACTATTATAATAAAATGGTTTTTAGCTTCAGGCGGAAACGTTATGGTGTATCCGCCTTGATTACGGTTGCAAAGTTACAAAGCAAAGAAAAAGTGACATTCCATGAATATTTCATAAAATATCACTTTTTTGACATGCAACAATCGTTAAGTGGATTGTCAAAAATGTTAAGTCGAATTGGAATAGATGAACTTACAGATGAAAAAGCCGCTACACTTTCTGCTCGTTGCGCAAGTCGGTCGGGTATTTGTCATACTGCTTTTTGAAACAAGAAGAGAAATAGCCTGGAGTGGCAAATCCAACCTCGTTTGCAATTTCTGCCACGGTCTTGTCGGTGTGCAGGAGCAACGAGTAGGCCTTCTTCAGCCGCACCTCGCGCAGTATCTCCACAGGGCTCTTGC
>CALBYK010000164.1 GCA_937889855.1 uncultured Prevotella sp. | reverse complement strand
GGAGTCCACCACTTCTTCAGTTCGGGGTATAGAAGCTGATGGCGCAGGTCGGTAGTGTCGGGCTTTGCAAAGCCGATGGGATACAATCCTGCATTCACACGGCCGGAGCGCACAAAGCGGAACGGCCCGAAAGGAGTGTCGCTCACAGCCACGGCAGCGCGTGCCGCAGCATAGCCGCGCCCTTTAAGCTCCAGATGGAACCACATGACAAACTTCTTTGTCTTAGCGTTGTACAACACCTTCGGACGCTCAATGATGCAACCGCCCTCGATGTCGCTTCCTGCCTCCGCAGAAACGGGGAGCACGAGTCCGTGATTGGTCCAGTCCTTAAGGTTCTTCGAGGTGAAGCAGCTCACGCCAAGCGAACTGTATGGCTTGCCGTCATCGGAGCGGCTTTCGCCATACCAATAATACGTGCCTTTGTAGTTGAATATACTACCTCCATGGGCATTGATATGCTTGCCCGTGTTGTCCTTCCACACTCCACCGTCCATAGGAGCCTGCGCGAGGAGCGGCATACAAGAGAGTTGCAGCGCGAAGAGCGCGGCGAAAAATTTGTTCATAGAATATTTTTTGTTTAGTTGTTATATTACTGCTTTAGTTATCAGTCAATGCAAATTTACCAATTAATAAATACTGCAAATGACTATTATCAGTAATTAATGGGCAATAATCAGTAATTTGCAATAAATGGCACTTTTGAGTACCATTTATTGCAAAAAGCTACGTGGCAACAATCCTATTCAACTGTACGGCTCGAAACGATAACTCACCGTGCCATTATCGCTTCCATGCTTGAGCCGCAGCACCAGACGGTACACATTGTCTTTCCACTGCGTCTTCATAATTCCGTCGTTCATCTCCACCTTCGTCCACGAAGCATCGAGTTTTGCGGCATCGTAGACAAGCGACACATTGCCGTCGGCAAGGCTTATGCAGCCCGGTTGCTGCATCATTGGCTTTCCGTAGCACATCAGAGTTATATCTGTCGGCTTATGATTGGCAGCTACATCGACGCTGTCCTTGACACTGGCAGATGCTGCCATACGGAAATGCTCCACTACCTCCACTCTATCGCTCTTATGGTTCAGCCCGACGGTCCGCTTCCACGACTCCACGCCAGCCTCTTCGGGATAAGCCTGGGCTATATCAAGGGTAAATATCGAGGCGGTGTCGGTGGTAAGATGACTGGCACCCGAAGCCTTGTATCGGCTGCCTTCGTGCTGCTCCACGCCGTTGACGAGCGGCACATTATGATATATTGAGCGATTGTTCATCAGCTCGTAGCGTCGCTGACCGAATGTCTGCGACGTGTAGGTGTCGCGTCCGAGGTCGATGACCACGGGCCGTGAGTTGTGGTAGACAATGAAGTTGCCTATGTCGTTGTGGTTGTGGCTTTCGCCGTTGGTGCCGCCCTTGGCAGCGACAAGCCAGTCGGCATTGCGCGCCACCATCACCTGCGAATTGGCGAGCCATGCGTCGCGCGTTGACGGCTGCTCCGCCTTTGCCTCACGCAGTTGCGGGAGCATGGACAGAAGCATCAGCTCGCGTCCCAAAGTCGGCCAGTTGCCCGACTGCAGGAAGAGGGTCGAGGGCTTGCTGAAGTAGTCGTACTTCCTGGCTATATAGGCGGCAAACTCCTTCATGCCGTTGTCCCCGAGCCACACCCCGTAGGGAAAGAGAATGTTTATGTTCGGCACATTGTGTACCTGGGCATCGGAGAAGTTTACAAACGCGAGGTCGCTGATGTGCATCGTAGTGATGAAGCGTCCCATGGCAGCCACCTTTTTCTGTTCTGCCGTGGTGAGGATGTAGCGGCGGTCGGTCGGCAAGATCAACGGTTCGGCAGCGTGGAGCATCCACAGCGACTCGAAGAACGAAGCTCCTGCCCTGTCCCAATAGCCAACTCCCTCCTCGCATCCGCCGTCGTCGGGATAGCCTTCAAGGAACAGGCGCAGGCAAGACTCGACCGTGCGCAGAGCCGCTCCGCGCTCCCGTGTTCCGCCGTCGAGACAGAGGAGCGAGCACTCAAGGAAGTTGCTCGTTATCCATGTGTTCCAGTTGTTGGCATTCTGCATCCATCCCTGCCGCTCATGGAGCGTGGGACGTATAAACCGCCGCACTATCTCGCCGCGCACGCGTTCTGCCAGTCCCGTCTCTGTGCGGTTGATCTCGTCGCCCAGCATATACACGGTCCACGCAAGCATCGACGATGTCTCGGCATTGAAGAGGTCGACCACCTGCAAGGCTGTGTCGGGCTGCGCCTTTGGATAGTGGGCAGGCAGCCCCCACCAAGGCTCGTCACAGAGAAAATAATGGAGCCCGTCACGTATCGAGGGCATGAACCTGCCGCGATGCTCCATTATCTCTGCCATGACAAGACACGACAGGCGGCGGCGCACAGCGAAACACTTGTCCTCATAATTGGTGCGGTTGCCTGTGGTACGGAATTCGGCAAACACACTGTCGGGAATTCTCTTCCACGGCTGTGCCACGTTTTCACGCCCAAGGCGGATGTAGTCGGCACGCATAGTCCGGGGAACCTTGCTGCGCCAATAGGAAGAAGAGGCGTCAGGGAACGGAGTGAAACGCTCCTGTGCGGCTGCAACGGCAAATACTATCCAAGAGAGTTGCAGCGCGAAGAGCGCGGCGAAAAATTTCTTCATAAAATATTTATTGTTTGGTCATTATTGCTACTTTAGTTATCAGTCAATGCAAATTTACCAATTAATAAATCCTGCAATTGACTATTATCAGTAATAAATGTGCAATAATCTGTAATTTGCAATAAATGACAGTTCTACGAACCTTTTTTTTGCAAATTGCCTAAGCAATGAAACTGACTGTGACATAAAAAATATCACGCAATGGGCGTGTAAAGACATAACTGACATCAACAAATTCTATAATGTAAGTGAGGACTATTCTGTTGACTTTATAAAGGACTATTCATTCAAAATATCTATGACGTTTGTAGTGTTCTCAATTTTATTTCGTAACTTAGCGGCATAAAACCGATACAGCTATGGAAGAGGAGATTAGAAGATACCCGATAGGAATACAGACTTTCCAGAATATCATTGAGGGCAACTATATTTATGTTGACAAGACCAAGTATATCGCCGACTTCAGAAAAAAAGGAATGAAGTATGTTTTTCTGAGCCGCCCGAGACGGTTCGGCAAGTCGCTCTTTGCCTCAACGCTGCATGCCTACTACGAGGGACGCAAGAAT
>CALBYK010000163.1 GCA_937889855.1 uncultured Prevotella sp. | reverse complement strand
GGCAGATTGCCTACTCGGAGCTCTACTTCTGCGACACCTACTGGCCCGACTTCTCCGAGGACGACCTTCACAAGGCCATTGCCGACTACCAGCACCGCCAGCGCCGGTTCGGAAAGACCGGGGCACAGGTAATGGCAGAGGAAGACAAGAAAGCCTGAAAACGAGACGCCCCACCATTAAGAAGAAAACAAAAACATCAATAAGGAAGACAATGAATATAAGAAAGGTGTTGACAACGTTCTGTCTGATTGCCTTGTGCCTCGCGGCCAAGGCTCAGGACAAAATAGTATATCCAGACATCTCCTATGCCGGAACACCGCGCACCGTCACCATCGGCGGAATTAACGTCTCGGGAGCCGAGGGCTATGAGGACTATATGCTCACGGGCATTTCGGGACTCAACGTTGGAGAGGAAATAGAGATTCCAGGTGACCAGATCACAGATGCCGTGAAACACTACTGGAAGTACGGACTCTTCTCCGAGGTCTCAATATCGGTCGACTCGCTCGTGCAGGACAAGGCCTACCTGCACATCCACCTGCAGATGAGACCGCGTGTATCGACCATCAACTACGTGGGACTCAAGAAGTCGGAACGTACAGACATGGAGGAGAAACTCGGACTGCTGAAGGGATCGCAGATAACACCTAACATGATTGACCGCGCCAAAATCCTCGCCAAGAAATACTTTGACGACAAGGGATTCAAGAACGCCGACATACAGATAGTGCAGCGTGACGACGTGGCCAACAAGAACCATGTGATTCTTGACGTCATCATCGACAAGAAGGAGAAGATGAAGGTGCGCCACATCACAATCGAGGGCAACAAGGCGCTGAAGACAAGCAAGATAAAGGGCGGATTCCTGAAGAAGGGAGCCTTTGCCAAGACACACGAGGCGGGCAAGTTCGCCACCTTCCTCAAGGCAAAGAAGTACACCCCGGAGCGGTGGAAAGCCGACAAGCAGAAGCTCATCGACAAATACAACGAGTATGGCTACCGCGACGCCATGATCGTGAGCGACTCGGTGTGGAACGCCGACGACAAGCACGTCAACATAAACATAAAGGTTGACGAGGGAAAGAAATACTACATACGCAACATAACGTGGGTGGGCAACACGGTCTACACCACCGACTACCTCTCTGCCGTGCTCGGTATGAAGAAGGGTGACGTGTACAACCAGAAGCTCATGAACAAGCGCCTCACCGAGGACGAAGACGCCGTGGGCAACAACTACTGGAATAACGGTTACCTCTTCTACTCGCTCCACCCGACGGAGGTGAACATCGTGGGCGACTCCATCGACCTCGAGATGCGCATCTTTGAGGGACCGCAGGCACACGTCAACCACGTGCGCATCAACGGCAACGACCGCCTCTACGAGAATGTGGTGCGTCGCGAGCTGCGCACAAAGCCTGGCGACCTCTTCTCCAAGGAGTCGCTGCAGCGCTCGGCACGAGAGATTGCGTCAATGGGACACTTCGACCCGGAGAAGATAAACCCGGAGCCAAAGCCCGACCCAGAGAACGGCACTGTGGACATCAACTACAACCTCGAGCAGAAGTCGAACGACCAGATTGAGTTCTCGCTCGGATGGGGACAGACGGGCGTGATAGGACGCATCGGACTGAAGCTCAACAACTTCTCCATGCGCAACCTCTTCAACAAAAACCGTGAGCACCGCGGCATAATGCCTATCGGCGACGGCGAGGTGCTGTCGCTCGGAGCACAGACCAACGGCACATATTATCAGTCGTACAACGCATCCTACTCAACCAACTGGTTCGGAGGAAAGCGGCCGGTGCAGTTCTCCGTGGGAGCCTACTTCTCCAAGCAGACCGACGTGTCGTCAACCTACTACAACAGCGCTTGGCAGAACAACTACTACAATTATATGTATGGTTACGGCAGCTACAACAACTACTACAACAACTACGAGTCGTACTACGACCCCGACAAGTATGTGAAGTTGTTCGGATTCTCCCTCGGATGGGGCAAGCAGCTGCGCTGGCCTGACGACTACTTCCAGCTGTCGCTCTCGCTGTCGTACACACGCTACATGCTGAAGAACTGGAGCTACTTCCTCATGACCAACGGCAACTCCAACAACCTCAACCTCAGCATACAGCTGTCGCGCACGTCAACCGACAACCAGCTCTTCCCGCGCCGCGGCTCTGAGTTTGTCGCCTCTGTGACTGTGACACCGCCATGGTCGGCATGGGACCACAAGGACTATGAGCATCTCGCCACCAACTCCAAGTCGCCAACGTACAACCGCGAGCAGCAGGAGAAGTACCGCTGGGTGGAGTATCACAAGTGGAAGTTCAAGGGACGTATGTACACTGCCCTGACAAGCGGACAGAAGTGTCTTGTGCTCATGACACGACTTGAGTTCGGATTGCTCGGATCGTTCAACAAGTGGAAGAAGTCGCCGTTTGAAACCTACTACATGGGCGGTGACGGCATGTCTGGCTACTCCACATCATACGCTGAGGAGACCATCGGCCTGCGTGGCTACGAGAACGGCTCGCTCACTCCTTACGGCTACGAGGGCTACGCCTACGACCGCATGTCGCTCGAGCTCCGCTATCCGTTCCTCCTTGGCAACACCACCATCTATGGACTAACATTCATCGAGGGCGGTAACGCGTGGACAGAGACAAAGAAGTTCAACCCGTTCGACATGAAGCGCTCTGCCGGTGTAGGTATACGCATCTTCCTGCCTATGGTAGGACTTATGGGTATAGACTGGGCTTACGGCTTCGACAAGGTGTTCGGCACCAAGGGCGGCTCGCAGTTCCATTTCATACTTGGACAGGAATTCTAAATAAGCCACGCCGCCGCGCGGCTTATGCCCCTCCCCGCGACCGTGGGAGGGGAGTAGAGTGTAGAACTAATAAAGAGTTTTTACAATGAAAAGAATATTATTCATCTGCCTCTTTGCCGTTATGTCGGCAATCACGGCAAGCGCACAGAAGTTCGCGCTTCTCGACATGGAGTATATCCTGAAGAACATACCCGCCTATGAGCGTGCCAAC
>CALBYK010000162.1 GCA_937889855.1 uncultured Prevotella sp. | reverse complement strand
GAATACAGTCGAGGACGCCCTGAAGCACAGGATTTGTCAATGGGTCGCCTAACCCGCCCGTCACCTCAACAACATCCGGCTGTTCCTGTTCGATTCTTTGCGCCAGGCCGTTTATGGAATCCGAAGGATCTCCAAAATCATGCCACTCTCCCTGATATTTTGTCTTTCCGAGGTTGCAGATCAGACAGTTAAAGATACATGCTTTTTCTGGATTGATATTGACCGAAAGCACTTTGCGTCCATCGGCATCAACTTTGACGAATTCATATTGCTTGTATTGAAAAAAGTTCATATTTGCCTCCCAAAAGTACTAAGATGTGCGTTGCGTTAGATAATGCGAGAACATGTTAATATGTCGACATGTCATCTTCGGCGCCATGTTTTCGCCCATCACTTTTTCGGGTCTGCATTGACTTGCTCTTGAACAGCGGCAATCAGAGCAATCTCTATGCTGTATTGCGGGGCTGCCAGTTGCGCGCCGACACAGGTGCGTACCGGCTGCGTTCCGTCCTTGAACCACGCTTCCCAAGCAGCGTTAAATTCTTCAAAGGAATTCATATTTGCAAGGTAAACTGTTGCCGACAATATCCTTTCCTTGCTGGAACCATACGCTTCAAGGGCATCGGCGAGCTTATTTAGGCACGCCTTGGTCTGTTCTGCTACGGTGCTGCCTGTATCATCTACTTTGCCAGACAAATATAGGGTTCCGTTATAGATGACCGCTTCATGAAATCTCCCGTTGCAGTTGAACCGATTAATACACATTTTGTCCTTCTCCTTTCTCTATATTATGTATCCTTCCATACGTTGTATTTTAATGTGGCATGATTTAAATGTCAAGTAGATTTAATATGTTGACATGTCAAATTTGCAGGTGTACAATTGTCTATATTCACTAAACTCCCCAAAATAAAACTATAATACAGTCGAGGTGTCTTATGAATGAGTATGAACATCTTCTTCAGCTAATCCTTGATGTGGGTGTTGAAATGATTCGATGCGGTGCAGAGACACACCGAGTTGAAGATTGTTTATATCGTCTGTGCAGTGGCTATGGTTTTCGCCAGTGCAATATATGGGTAATACCAAGCAACATTCAGGCAAGCGTCCTGACACCTAATGAGAACTGCCTAACTCAAGTGCGCCATATTCGGGGCTGCGGCATAGACTTTTCCCGATTGGATGCCCTCAATGCTCTATCGCGCCAAGCCTGTGCAGAACATCTGTCTTCCTCTGATTTTGGACATCGCCTTTCAAAAATCACCGAATCCACGTCTCAAAAAAAATGGGGCTTCTATTTGGGCGGAATGCTTGCAGGCGGCGGTTTTGGTATCTTTTTTAACTGTGATTTGGCAGACGCCATGGCTGCAGCGCTCATTTCACTGCTCGTTGCTTTTCTAATTCGAAAGATAGAAAAGGTGGAAACAAATCCGCTAATTGTTAACTTTGTAGTCTCCCTGCTTTCGGAAAGCTTAATTATTTTCTCCGTAAAGCATGGCCTTGGCCACCATGTCGGTTATGTGGCTGCAGGTGTCGTAATGTTGTTAATAAGTGCTTTGGGCACAACAAATGGTATACGTGACCTTATTCGATTGGACACGCTTTCAGGTGTCATGAACATCAGCGCATCACTTACTGGTGCCATCGGAATTGCCTTAGGCATCGTTCTGCCCCTACGTTTATTTTTGCAAGATGGCCCCAACGAGATTATGATCTTAAATCCGAATATTAAACTCGAACTCGTCGCCTGTACAGTAGGCTGTGTCGGGTTTTCCTTGTGGTTTCATGTCAAAGCAAAACATATTCCGTGGTGCGCACTGGGGGCTTTCATAACCTGGTCTGTCTATTCATTTTGTACTATTTTATCCTTCGGAACATTTGGGGCGGCATTGGTGGGGGCAATAGTATGTTCGTTTTATGCTCAGATTATGGCGCGGACAAACAAAGCTCCCGCCACAATTTTTCAAACAGTCGCTATATTTCCAATGATTCCCGGAGCAGCATTGTATTATTTCGTCTATGGCCTTGTCATTGGCAATTTGCCATTTGCCCTCGAAAAAGGGCTTGCATTGCTGCTTAGCTGTTTTGGAATAGTTCTTGGTTTTCTGCTCGTACAAGTTCTAAGCCACTTCTTGTGGCCTATATCTAACATGAACCATTAGCTTCATCCGAGCAATAAACTATCCTATTTCGTACTTCTAATATGCGTTCTTTTATGCGCTTAAACAGTAGTGTTCACGTCCCTATGGTATCGGTATCACAAAAGTCAATCGGAAGACTCCTGGGCTTTTAGTATCCATTACCATCTGTGAATTGTATTTTTCCAAGGTTTTTTTTATGCTATACAATCCGAGTCCATGAAAGGCCGCATCTTCTTTTGATGTGACCGGGAGGCCATTGCTCATTTTTATTCTTCCTGCATAGCTATTTGCAATATTTATGACTATGCAACCGGCTAAATGTTGTGCAGACACAACAATAAACCTTTTTTCTGTTTCTTCCTTCTTCTTGCAAGCTTCGATGGCATTGTCTAGCGCATTTCCAAAAATAGTACACAAATCAACATCACTAATAAACTTAAGGGCTGCAGCATTAAGGTCGACGGACATTTGAATCTTTTCTCGTCTTGCATCATCTATCTTTTCCGAAAAAAGGCCGTTGAGGATAGGAATTCCTGTAGACAGTCTTTTTTCGCATATGCCGATTTCTCCAAGTAAATCCTTTACGTATTTCAATATCTGTTCATCGTCTCGTTTTATAGCCATCAACTGAATAGCGGCCATATGATGTTTCATATCATGCCATAAGGTCAAAATTTCTTTTTCTTTTTCCTGCTGCTGCTCAAGGGCTTTTAATCGATATTCATTTGCCATTGCCTGTAAAGTGCCTTGAAACTGTTCCTCCCGGGCAACCATGTAACGTTCAAATAAGCACAAGAAAGCCAAACAGAAAAAGGCCAATATGATAATGTAAATACAAATCTGCTTGTCATATAGGCTTCCGTTGATATAAATGAGTTCCAACGAATAGCGTAGGTAAATTGTGCTGACGGAAACAATCGAGAGGACAACGAAGTGTACTCCTGCAATTCCGTGAATTCTATCGAAAGGCACTACTATGAAAACGATAGCGAATACAGCAAAAAAGAACAGATATGTTACCGTTGTACAGAGAAAAACGTTTACAGTTGGATGCTCTGCCAGTTTTACCGTAGCGCGCGCCAAACCGACAAGGCCCGGTGCGCGCATAACACTGTGGCAGATATTAAAGGTACATGCGCAGAACAGGGCAAAGTAAATAGCACGTCTTTTGTTGATATGGAAACAAAAGGCCAAAAAACTTGTGTAAGCAATAACGCGGTAAAGAAACCGGATAGTCGTTTCAAACAAGAAGCTTGTCCCCGGCGAATAAAAAATAAACAACCAAGCAGTGGAAAGCAAAAAAGTTCCGCCAACGATTCGCTGAGGCCACGAGCGAAGGACTTCTTTTTGTTTCAGACATAGGAAGAATATCGCAAGAACGGTTTCATAAAGAAACCCAAAGCTGCTACGCAAATATTCAAGCTCCATAACTTCCTCCAGAAAAGTCAGACAGCGCATTCAGGAAGTTCTTTCGGCGATGCTTGCTAAGCGGCACTTCCGTTCCGTTAAAAAGAGTAAGGCTGGTCATCTCAACCTGCGTAATTGCTCGTAGATTAACCAGATAGCTTTTATGACAACGGAAGAAGCCTCGTTGCAATAGCGTTGCTTCTAAGTCTTTCAGAGATGCCGTGCACTGCTTTACCCCGTCCTTCGTTTGTACATAAACACTGTGACCGTATACTTCTATGTACAGGATTTCCGAAATATTTATAACATCGATTTTCGACTCGTGATGGATCGTTATAAAGTAGCCTGCGCGTTTGTCAATTCTCTGTAGGCCTTCACGTAATTTGTTGCGTACCACATCGTATTGCAATGGTTTTGTCAAAAATGCGAAGGCATGCACATCATAGCCGTCTATGGCGTATTCCGGCATGCTTGTGATGAAATACACGAGAACCGGGTTGGATTTGGTTCGCAGCCTTCGTGCTACCTCCATTCCAGAGGTTTCACCCATTTTGATATCTAAGAAAAGAACTTGCATTTCATCTGGAATGTTCTCCAGCAGTGCTTCGCCGCTTGAAAACTGCAAAATCGAGAAGGATTCGTTCCACTCATTCTGAAATTGATTCAGGTAGGTACATAACTGTTGCCGGAGAAGGGGATCATCGTCACATATTACAATTTTTCTTCGCATAAAAGACCCTCCATCTTGCTTGAAGAAATGCGCCAGAGTACAGGTAAAAGACACCACTTATCACATATCTCTGTGGCGACGCGTTCGAAGCGGCACTCGACGAGATTTTTTTTTTATTATAACACACAAAAGGTTACCTGTCACCCTGTGCGTATCCAGTTGGGGTCAGCCTATAGCCAGTTGGGAAAGCGGCTTTCCCGCTTATGAATCCGACAAAGCCAAATAGGAGAATGCTATTGAAGTTAAGTGGATTGACAGCAATAATGTGTGTGCTCAGAGGAGCTTTCTGGCAAGAGACAGCAAAAGCCCTTGTTACTTGTTAATCGGGCAAAACAAATTTGTATTATACGTGTAACAAGGGGAATCTTCAAACGAGAAAGGATGTTAATTTTGAACAAAAAAACAAGTAAGCTCGATCTGAAAAACGTTTTGTCCCGAAACGTTATTCTAATCATGCTCATCCACTTTACGCAACAGTGCGGTGCGGCCATGGTCAATTCTGTGCAGGGCCAGCTTGGCAAGAGTCTTGGTTTGAGCGCGACGGTCATCGGTGTTGCTGCTACGCTGTATACTTTCGTGGGAATTTTTTGCCGGGGTCCAGGCAGCTCCCTTGTGGAGAAATTTGACATTAAAAAGGCACTGGTCGCTTTATTTTCCCTGCGAGTGCTGGCGAGTGTCATTCAAGCCTTCGCCTCAACCACCGTCCTTTACTTCCTCGCGCGAGTCCTCACCGGCATTGGTTGGTCCATGGCAGGTGTTGCTTTGGCAGCGGCTATGGGAATTTTAGTGGACAAACGGCTGCTGGGTACATTCTATTCTTTGTATCTTGCTCTGAGCTTCTTTGGGAAAAATCTATTCAGGCCTATTGCAATCAACATGTTTGCCGAGCACGGAACATTCCTCCCCTCGATTATAGCCGCAGGTCTTTTTGCCATCTGCATCCTTCTGACTTTGCTTTTTGACAGTAACGACGAAAAGCTCACTATGGTGAAAACAGCCGCACTTGAAAAGGCGGCCGGCAAAAAGAAGACCTTCAATCCTTTTGCCGGCATCAATGTTCTGGCAATTCCCTTGTGTGCTGTAGTTGCAACCGCGATTGCCACTTTTAAGGTCGAGGATCTTTATACGCCTATAATGTGTGAAGAAATCGGAATTGATATGACCACCGCTCTGGCTGTAGCTGCGGTTATTACGTCTGTTGCGATGTTTACCTTCGGTGTACTTTGCGATGTAATCAATCCGAAAATTATTACTGTTGTTACGCTTGCCTGTACGGCAGTGGGTACAATTATGATGGCTCGAGCACAGAACCAGACTGATTTCCTTATCTATTATACGCTTTATGCCATCGGCAATCGTTGGGACATCCCCTTCCTGATGATGCTTCTCAAAAAGGCGGGTAAGGCTGCTTATCCGTCCTTGACGGCGACACTTCTTATCTTCCAGGACATTTGGAGTGCTATTTCGACTACCGTTTTTGGCTTTATCGTTGAGCGCGCCGGATACCAGATGACCTATCTGTTGGCGGGCCTGCTTCCCGTTATCGGTATTGTTGTAATCCTCACAGTCAGCAACCCTGTCTTGGAGAAAATTCAGAAAACGTATATTACAGAGGAGTCAGCGAAAGCAGTTTGAGTCAACAAACAATTCTTGTTAGAAGCTCCTCGCCGCGAGAGATGAAG
>CALBYK010000161.1 GCA_937889855.1 uncultured Prevotella sp. | reverse complement strand
TCTCGCCGCAGGCAACCGCATGACCGTCAGCCCGGCGCCATGCGTATTCGCCCCCGACAGTGCCGGCAATGCCGACATCGACATCCGCATACACATCCCGCGCCACTACTTTAGCAGCCGCAGCCGGCTGTTCGTCGTGCCCACGCTTGTGGCTGCCGACACCATAGTGAAGGCTTACCGCCCGCTTGTGCTCGACGCGCCAATATATAGCAAGAAGCAACAGCGGCGCGCCGTGCTCGACGGCGAGACCGACCCCTATGCCGACGTGGCGCAGACGCTTGCCTCAACGTCGCGCGACTACGACGCGACGTATCACGGCAGTCTGCATGTGCCCGACGGCATAGACAGCGCGCGCCTCGTGGCTGTAGCCTCAGCCGACGGATGCGGACGCTGCACGGGCATCGACACCGTGGAGATGGGCATCGTACAGCGTCCAAGGATTGTGCGCCGTATAGATCTCACGTGGCAGGTGGCGCATTTCGAAGTGCGGCCTAAGGTGCGCCAGGGCGGAGGCGTGGCTCGCCTGCAGTTTGTCATCAACCGCTACGACATCAATCTCGACATGGGCAACAACCGCGAGGAGCTGCGACACATGCTCGCCGATATATCACCTATACTAACCGACTCGCTCGCCCGGCTCAACTCGCTTGACATCTACGGCATGGCATCGGCCGACGGACCGCTGCCGTTCAACACCCAGCTGGCACGCAACCGTGCCAACGCTGCACGACAGTGGCTCGACAGCCAACTGCTTAACGGCGAAAGCATTGCCCACATAGCACATATCGGGTCGCGCCCCGAGGGCTGGCAGCCAGTGCTCGAAGCCATGACCAAGGCTGGCGACGCCGACACCACAGCCGTTAAGGCGATACTCTCAAAGTATGCCGCGCAGAACGACGACGTGCAGGAACGCTACATACGCCGTCTGCCGGCATGGCAGCGCATCCGCGACCGCTATCTCGACAAGGATCGCAAGGTGGAGTATGCCTACTCTTACACTATAAAGAGCTTCACCTCCGACAAGGAGATGCTCGACATGTATGCCACGCGCCCCGATGCCTTCAACGAGGACGAGCTGCTCCACGTGGCTGAGCTTGCCACCGACGATGCAACGCGCGAGCAGGTCTACCGCACCACGCTGAAGTACTTCCCGCAGTCGACTGTCGCCATCAACAACCTCGCCATCATTCTCGACCGCAACGGCAAGCACGACGAGGCTGAACGGCTGGCTATCCAACTGAAGGAACTGCGCCAGCAGGAACAGCGTGAGATAAACATTCTTGAGAGTATGGAGGATGCCATATGATGACGAGCATGAAAGATATTTGCATACACGCCTTTATGGTATGTGGCGCGGCTCTCACGCTCACATCCTGCATACGCGACGATCTGCAGCCTTGTCCGCCGCTCACGCTCAACATCGGGGTGCTCGACAAGAACTACAGCAACGCCGCCGACCTGGTGTTCGACGACGGCGTAGACATCGACGAGCGTGTGAGCGAGGACGAGCCGTTTGCCTACTATGTGCCGACGCTCTACTACCGCCTGTCGCGGCTCAACGGCGACGGTTCACTCGCAATGGTCAAGGAGCGTGGGGTGTTCACCGTGGAGGACGACGAGAAGACCGTCGGTGTGGACTTCGGCAACGAGCTGCCCTTCGGCAAGTATGTATTCACCGTATGGGGAGGCATCCCCGACCTCAGCGAGTTCAATGCCGACCGCACGGAGCTGTCGTTTCATCCCGACCACGCGCAGGGCTACGATGTTTATATGACGAGCGACACCATCTGCTACGACGCCACGCACAGTTCCTTCGAGAGTATGCTCAAGCGCACCAAGGGCAAGCTCATCATCTATGCCGAGGACGTTCCGCGACGGATACAGTTCTACGGCAAGAATGTAGACCAGCTCTACGGCTCTGTCGACACACGCTTCTGCTACGGCGACAAAACCAGCGTCACCACACACCAGGAGCGACGCGGCGTGGGCGGAATACTCACCGAAACATTCCTTACACCGTCGATTAAGGAAGATGGTTCCGAGGTGGACGTCAACTTCTACGACGACTACAACCTCAGCCATCCCGACATATCGCCCGACGACGTGGACATAACAATGCGACGCAACGAGCTGACCGTCTTGAAGTATGTCTATGACAAGACCGACAACGTCTTCCACATCTACATCCTGATAAACGACAATTGGGAGAAGGTGCATAACATGAATATAGAATAAAAAGTAAAAATACATAATTTAAATTCATACAATTATGAAAAAGACTAATTTTATTTATGCCCTCGCAGCAGGCACTCTGCTGCTCGGCTCATGTAGCAGTGACGACGTGAACAACGGCGCCGAGAACAATGACGCGGCACAGACCATCGTGCTGCAGGTGGCAAATGCCGGCGACGGACTGACAACACGTGCCGGACGACCGCTGGAAAGCTCGGAGGCAGCACAGAACATCCAGAATGTGCGGGTGATTGTCTGCCAGAACAATATCATAAAGTATGTCACAACCATTGACAACTGGAACGACGACCAAACTTCAACCGTTTACACCGATGGCGGACATGGTCGCCAGACTACAATCACAATTCCGAAAGAGAATCATCTTTCAGCCGGCACATACAAGGTATATGCCATCGGCTACAGCAACGATAGCGACTACGACCTCACGGCCATAACCGGTGCAATAGCAGGTAGCACATTCAACGAGAACACCGTCCTCAAATATAAACAAGATGGCAGCAAAACTCCTGAGGAAATATTCGCCGGCGATGCAACATACACAGTTGTAGAAGGCGAGAAAACTGAAGGCAAGGTCATTCTGAACCGTCAGGTTGCCGGTACTTTCGGCTATATCGAGGACATTCCTTATGTGGAGGGCGCAACTAAGCTGGAGCTTGTGGCTTCTGCAAGCAATAGCGAGCTTGTGCTCGGTGCTTTCGGCAACTTCGACCTGACTGGCAACGGCACGGGCAACGATGCAAACGTGAAATATGTAGTGAACGGCAACAACACTACAACGAATGCTGTGGTATACACTATCGACCTGACAAAGTGGTTCACTGCATTGAAGGACGATAAGAAACTTGCTGAGGATGGTGAAACCTATGAAGATGGTACCGACGGATTGATTGACGCTGGCGACAACTGGAAAGGAGATGCAAAAAAATACAAGAACGGCTCTGTATTTGCAGGCAGCTTCCTCATCCCGTTTGCAAAGACCGATGGTCAGACATTCACTCTGAAACTTGTCAAGGATGACGGTACTGCCGTGAGATCATGGAAAGTGAACCTTCCTGAATCAGACGGTCAGTTGCAGGCACACAACTTGATGACTTGGAGCACAAATGCTTTCACTACAGCATCTGTAACCGATCAAAAGGAGATTTATTCCGTAGTGCGCAACCACCTCTATGGCATCGGCACACGCACAAGCGCAAATCCGGACAAACCTGGTGAAGGCGGCGGCGACAAACCACAGTCGCTCAAGAGGGCACAGGACATCACACTCCGCGTCAACGACAACTGGGAGGTGATACACAATATGGAACTCGAATAATCCCACTTGACGCTTAATAACGCATCACGCCCAGTAAGGGCAGAAGCCCATAACCGATAGTTACTGGTGCTTCTGCTCCTGCGGGGCGTTTTGCCATATAAGTATGTGTTTAGATTTATCTTTATATATGATACCCTCCTACTATATGTAAAAAATAATTTTGCACAGCTACTTATATAAATAAAGTATATACATATATATAAATTATGCATCAGAAGCTATTCCATCTATTCGCCGCCTCGCTACTGCTCCTTGCCACATCGTCGTGCTCCGACAACACCGAGCCGACAACTGGCAACGACTCACCGTCAGCCGTCATCAGCCTCAGTGCCATGCCGTCGCTGCAGACCCGCACCACACTCTCGTCTGCCGAAGCCGTGCAGCACGTGAGCCAAGTGCAGCTCTACGTGTTCGACGGAACGACAGCCGATGCCCAATGTGTGGCTTCCGAGGACACGGGCTGGAATCCTGCTGGTGCCGCGCAGGGACTGCCCACACGCGAGCAATCCTACAATATCAAATATCAGGGACTGCAACCCAACACCACCTACACCCTCATCGCCGTGGGCAACGACGACAGGTCGGCATCGACCTATCAACCCCTCGCCATCGGCACAAAACTCTCCGAAGCACGTGCCGCAACATCATCTACCGCCACACGCGACGACATCGCCCATAGCGAGCTGTTCGGCGGACACATCGCCGTCGCCACCAACGCCAACGCCGGATTCAACGCCACCCTCGACCTCTACCGCCGTGTGGCAGGAGTGATGCTCAACCTCACCAAGATATCTGCCTCCTACAACGGCAAAGCAATAGGTTCAATACGCGTGGATCTCTACACGCAGCAAAACCGCAGTGTGTCGCTCGCCGACGACAACATCGCCGCCGACCCGCTGACAAGCACCGACACCCAAGATAACTCCCTCAACAAGACTATAATAGAAATCGCCGCAAGCGAATTTCTTCGCGCCGACGACAACACGACAGCATCGAAAGGCTCATACGTGCTGCCCGTCGCGGCACCCGCCGACAACTCTACGGCAACTATGCGACTCGTGGTTCTCGACAACGACGGTGCCGAGATTGGCAGCAAGAACATCAAGCTCGTCAGCTCTACTGCCACCGCCAACGGCACCACCGTCACTGCGAGCACCACAAGCTACCCCCTGCTCCCCAACCAATACTATCAAATCGACGCCACCATCGGCGACAACATAGATACAGTGATACGCGCTATGGGAGCCTGGCAAGAAGACATCGACATCAATCTATAATCGTGGCGGAGGTCTCCGGCCTCCGCAGCAACCATTATATAGCAGCAACCATTATATAGCAGCAACCATTATATAGCAGCAACCATATAATATATATGAGAACAACAATATCAACAATATTCCTCACCGCCCTGCTCCTCGCCTCGTGTTCGGCAGAGAGCGACCCTATCGACGACACCACCATTCCGTCGGCAGATGCGCGCATCACAGTGTGCGGCAACGCCCCTAAGGAAGGAGAGTCCACCCGCGCCACCGCGCCAAGCATACCGGGCACATGCAATGCCGACATGTTGACGATATGGTCGTTTGCAGGCAAGGACACCCACTTTGGCATTGTCGGAAACAAGATGACCCTCAACACCCTGAACCGCATCCAGGACAGCGGAGAGGACTGTGCCGACATCACCCTCGACGGTATCGACAACACCAACAAGTGGACCACACACCAAATGGCACTCAGCGCCGACCATAACCGCTACGCCTTCCGCGCACTTGCCTATACTGCCAGCGATGCTGCAAAGTTCAGCGTCAACACCAGCGCTGCCACCTATCCCACCTTGCTGGCCCTCTCGCTCAACTTGCCAGCAGCCGACACCAAAAACGAGCGCACATTCTCCACACCCGAGCTGTTCTTCGGAAACCTTGGAATCGGCGGATCTGAAAAAGACAATGAAACTTACGACAACGTGCCTTCCAACATGCTCACTTTCAGCAAAGGCGGAAATGTTTCGCTCTACGGCAACATCTACCGCATCGTCAGCCAAGTGAACCTGAAGCTCTCCAAAGTGCCCTCCGACGTGAAGGGCATCGAACTGCTATGCTCGTTGCTGCCCAAGAAGATAATGCTCTCGCCACTGTACGACAGCGAAAATGACGTTGCCACTTCCCATGGCGCCTTCTATCCCGTGCAAGCAGACACATCAGCCGACGACTGTCTCGGCTCCGACGAGTGGACTGTCGTCGACAGCCGGCAGTCGCCCGAAGCGTCTACCACACTCTCCACTTTCCTCCTGCCTTCGGAAAAGGGATGCCAACTGCGGATGCGCGTCACCTACAAGAATGCCACAACCAAGACATTCGACATACGCCCCGAGAAGAGCGTGTTCTTCAATCCGCAGAACGGAGG
>CALBYK010000160.1 GCA_937889855.1 uncultured Prevotella sp. | reverse complement strand
CATATTCGCATGCAAAATTATCATTTTTTTTTCGATTGAAGAAATATTATTACGACAAAATGGCCTAACTTGTACTTTAACGACACATTGACACCAGGACCGGAATGACAAGAACCATGCAATTGGGCAAATACAAGATTTTTTATGCCACGACATCAGAATAACAGCAGATTTTTGTAAATTTGCATCAGCAAACGCTCAAAGACATTATCAAACAAAAAGAATAGGACAAAGAAAAAAATGAGTGACCTTGAACTGCAACATTATTTTCACATAATAATAGAATGGGTGGCGGTGATGTACATAACAATATGCCTGATGCTCACATTCATCAAGTCGCCAAACGACAATCTGTACAAGCCTTTCCGACAGTCGAAGCGCATGATTACCGTGGCTTTCGGACTCATGGGCCTTAATCTTGTGGTCTACAGCATTCTGTCTACTGGCAACTGGAACAAATTCAACTACTTCATCGCATGTGTTGACATCATCCTCTTCTACCTTGAGGAGCTGCTGCTGTGCTACTCGTTCTGCCACATCCTCAACAACAGCTTCCTCACACGCAGGCGCATAGCTAAAGACTGCACCCAGATAGGCGTGACATACCTGCTCGTGCTTGTCACCCTCGTGCCAGGCATCGCTGCCTACCGCAACGTGTTCATCACCCTTGCCCTCATAGTGATGGTTGAGAATATCATTGAGCTGGCGGTGCTCTTCCGCAAGCAATACAAGCTCAACGGCGAACTGCTCGACAACTATTTCTCCACCGACATGCAGCGCTTCGTGCACTGGACAAGCACGAGCATCACGCTGCTCATCATATCATGGGCGTTCGCCCTGACGACAATGTTCACAAACGTGTATGTCAACCTGGCGTTCCAAGCCTACATGGTGTCGCTGAACATCTTCATTGCCGTGAGTTTCATCAACTTCACGCCAAAATATGGCGACATAGCGAAGGCTTACATGCCGGATGGCAATGACGGAAAAGAGCTTCAGCAAAGCGGAGCCAAGACTGCGGCAACGGTTGACGACACGACACGCAACACACTCGACAGCCGCATAAGGGCGTGGGTTGGAGAAAAGAAGTTTATCGGGGCACAATTCACGATAGACGAACTTGCAGCAACGTTGGGCACGAACAAGAACTACCTGTCATATTTCATCAACGAGCGCTACAACAAGAACTTCAGCGCATGGGTGTCAAGCCTACGCATAGAGGAAGCCAAACTGATGATGGCAGCCAGGCCCGAACAGAAACTTGAGGACATAGCCTATCTCGTAGGGTTCTCCTCCCCTTCCTACTTCTCTAAGGTCTTCAACCTGCACGAGGGCGTGTCGCCGACGGTATGGAGACGCAAGATTGCCAAAGGACAATAGGCCTTATAGGCACGACAAAAAACAGGCGCGTCCCGAAACAGCATGCAAACCGTTTCGGGACGCGCCTTTTATAGCTTATAGCTGCAAGGACAACGGGGCTTTATTCCTACAGCTCTATTTTCATCATTCCTCCTCTTCTGCAACAGCATATCTGGTGGTGGAGAGCTTCACCTTGCTCTGGTCGTAAGACCCTGGATCGACAGAAACCTTACACTTTGTCTTCTCGCCTGCCACATCATATATCATGTTCCAGATAGCGTCATTGGTGAGGTCCTTAGGATAGCTGTGCACCTCCACCGTGATGCCGTCGCCATACTGCTCCTCAAGGGCCTTGATGTAGTCGTGGTTGATGTTGAGGACGGTTATCACGAGTTTGTCGGCCTTGTGCTCCACCTGCACCTTGATGGGGTTGCCAGTGCCGAGGTCGTACTCATGTCCCTTGATGTAGACCTTCGACTCAAGGGCATAGTCGTATGTGCGAATGGCAAAGTCGTCGCTCGGAACCATGTTGTCCACACCGATAGGGATCTCCACCGTCACCTTGTCAACAAGGTCGCGCACATGTATGGAAGTCTTTATCTCGCTCCAGTCCTTGTGGAGCTGCTCGTGGATGTTCACCTCTACATTGCCTTTGTCAAGACCAGCCTCCGGCTCTTCCTTCTTCGAGTTCTCAAGGTTCTTGTCCTCGGTGATTGTGATGCCGGGGATTTCGGTCACGTCCTTTGTGTCGAGGAGTGTGAGCACACCGTCCACATGCCAGCCGTTATTCTCCTTCTTTATCACATACCATATAATCTTGTACTTGGAGAAGTCGATGTCGTCAACGCCCTGGGTATGATCCTGGTTGGCGCCCATGAGGTCAGTCCATGACGGAACCTTAACGAGAGCGTTCTGAACCGACATGCCGGTAGAGTCGTAGATGTAGCGTGACGAGCCGCTGATGGTCCAGTAAGGATACGTCATGTCTATTGTCCCCGAGTTGCCGTCGGCAATGATTGTGACGTCTCCCTTGTTGCCTGCCTTCTTAGGCCAGTAGAGACTGGAGGGATAAGACAAATTTCCGTCCTTGTCGGGAATTCGGTTGTCTATACGCAGGAAGAAATGTGCCGTCTCGGTGTTGACCGCGTCAATGGCACGGGTGTTGGCAGCCAGGTTCTGTCCCTGAACATACACCTCGGTGGTCTTGCCTGACGACGACGGGGTGTCGTTATTGCCGCCGGTCACATTCGAATCCTCGCCGCATGATGCCAGACATAATACGGACATCAAGAAAAGAAAAAGCTTTTTCATAATCGTGGATATTTAATTTGTATGTTCTATGTGTACGATTTTTCTCTTTCACGTTTCGTTCACTATCTTTGTGGCAAAGTTAGCCTTTTTCCCCGAATAGGCAATGACTTTTCGCAACAAACAACGTGCATTTATTCAAATGTATGGAATTCAGCATAAACGGGACTACACGAGCCGTCACTCACGCCACGGATACCTGGCATGGGAGCGGCTGCCGGCAGCACCTTTAGGGTCGGTATAGTAGCCTTTCTCAGCAGGCTTTCCGTCAACAAGTTCCTTAACACCGCCATTAAGTTTCAACTCTTCCTGGTACACTTCCTCATAGTCGGGGTCGTGGTCGGAAGGCGGCACCACGTTGACGTCAAATACAAGCGTGGCCATGCCACGCGGCAGTATGTTGCCATATAGGCGTATTGCATGACGCACATAGCCCACATTCTTGGAACTGTCGAACGTGAACGACAGTGTAAGCGTGTCGTGCGGAGGGATGATGTTGGCGTTGAGCTTGCCCATGATGCACCCGCACGAGGGCTGCACGTCGTCAAGCAGCAATGGCGAGTCGCCTATGTTACGCAAAACAAACGAGAAATTGAGCTTTTCGCCAGCCACTATCGGATAGTAATGGCGCACGGAGTCGGCAACGGTAAGTGCCGTGGGAAGCATCCGCTTCTCACAACTTGACGTCACGGCGAGCGCGGCTACCACCACCATACCTATTGCAAAGCTGATTATTGTTGAGCGTCTCATTCTTTATCATTAATTATATATAAACGGCTGCGCCGTCCTCCGGCCACCAGCCGTTTCCACATTTATTAATAAGCGGCAATCTCGTCCACAGCTATCGTGGCACGCCCTGTGCGCCCGGCACGGCTTATGCGTATCTCAACGGGGGCCGCCGTAAGCACACCCTTAGCGTTCAACGCTACACTCACCCGTCCGTCAGTGGCATTGGGAACGGCCTTTCCAAGCAGTTTTCCGTTCTGCCACAACTCCACTGATGACGGCGCAAAGATATGCCATTGCGGAGCCTGGAGGAACGTCAGCTGCAGCCTCGCGCCGTCATGGAGTGCTCCTGATGGCAATGTAACCTGGAGTTGTGAGCCCGAGTTGAGTATCCACCCCGTGTGATAGTCGGATGCAAATCCTGCCTTACCATCGGTAAGCGCCGCGAGGTCCGAATACTCGGGGTCGAGGGTTGACGCTGACGTAAGCTTGGCACCGCGCAGCATGTTGCCGTTGTCTGAGAGCCATGGCCACTGTGTGCGCCACTCCTCAATATACTTGTCCACTTCGCCATGACTCTCACGATAGTTGGCGAGGTCTTTGAAAGCGACATGCGACGAGAGCAGCGACAGCAACTCATCGGCCTTCTGACGCGACGGAGCTGTTGCGCCAAGACGCAGAAGCTCGAGCCGCGGGAAGGCAAGCGCTGTGAGAATCTCGTTGATGTTGCGGCGTTCGGTTTCGACAGCCTTCTTCTTGCCAAGGTCGAGGTTTTTCCAGAAATTGTCCATTTCATCGTATGACAGATACTGACGGGCGGCTTCGGCAATGCCGCTGTATGGATTGAGCGCCACATTCCGCGCCTTAGCTTCAAGCGACATGTAGTAGTCGGAGTATATCTTGGCTGTCACGGGATAGGCCTTTGCATAGAAATGGCGGACAAGCTGGCTGACGTCAGCATCCGGATTGGTCATGAGTTGGGCAATGGCATACGTCTGCACGTCGTCAAACGTGGCATAGTCGTAGCCGCTTCCGTTGTAGAACACTCCGTCAACCCCCTTCTCCTTGAAGTACTGCAGACGTGCCTGGATGTGGTGCAGGCATGGGAATGGGGTTATGTAATCGTCAAAATTGCGCATGTAGTCCCACACATACACATGCCCGCAAACGTTTTTCCACGATTTCATCGCTGCCTCAAACTTGCGTTGCTCCTGAGAGGAGCCGTCCATCTTGGTTGAAAGCGGCAATGAGAGCGTGCTCACGAGCACTCCCACATTGTCTGGCAGACGGTGTGCCGGAGGCGTGGAGGTAGTGGCATAGGCAGACGTGAAGAACTGGTGCTTCGGGAAACGGCGGGCCAGACGCTCCACCATCCTTGTCACGGCTGGCGTGGCAGACGTGGCAGTGTTGCCTGCGGCGCGGCATGCCGGGCACAGACAAACGTCGTGGTTGTCGTTGGGCATCACCGCAAAACGCACGGTTTCATCGTCGTTTCCGTCGCCATATTGGTCGATTACATAGTTCTCGTAAGCCTTATACAGCTCCTCGCTTGAGAAGCAGAACTGCTCCTCGTCGCGTTTGCCGTCCACCATTGCATAGGCACCGGTGGGTATGCCGTCGGCGAACACCTTGCGCAGGTTGTGGCCCCACAGTCCCCAGTCGAAGTCGACGTTGTTAGTTCCGAGTATCGGCATTAGATCGGCATTGGCATTTGACGGTGAGTATATTCCCCTATACTCGAAGGCAAAGGTGCCTGCCGTGTCGCGCTCGCAGCTCAGCACAGCGGCGGGAAGGTCGGAAGTGGAGAACCGCCGGTCTTGCTCAGACGCAGCCGACATAAACTGGTACTGCACCCACAGCATAGCGGCCGGCGTGCGAGCGCGAAGAGTGATCTGCCTCGCGTCGCGTTCCACGGCATAATCTGTTGGGAGCGACGGGTCAAGGTCGACGTTAACTTGAAGCTGGCTATCGTCGGCTGCTTTTCCCGCCACAATACAGTCCTTGTCTGTGGCGCGTTTCTGGAAATGGCCCTTCAGATATTCTGCCCACTTCACGTCGCCTGCGTCGTCACCGTTTGCCGCGCACACGGCATACTCGCTATACTGCGTGAACGGTGGAACCGCTGCTTTTCCGCAACTCGACATCATCAACAGCGGGAAAGCAAGTACTGCCGTGAAGGATGTCATGGCATTGGGGTGCTTAGAATGAGATTGAAAGTTGCGCATTGACATTAAATAGATTTTTATAGTTTATTGTCGAATAGTCGAGGAATCCGCCGTTCGTGTCGAGCGTCTGCCGCTTCTGCGTCTGCGTGTAATAGGTGTACCATGTTCCGAGCACACCCACCGTGATGTTCTTCATCAAGCGGTACTGTCCGCCGAATCCCACCATGGTGTTGAGGTGGTTGAACGTTCCGGGCATGGCGAAGTCAATCATCGTCACCTCAGGTGCCGAGCCGATGCTGCCGAGCACTTGTATGTTGGTCTTTCCGTCGTTCAGCGGGAAGTACTTGGCCTGGGCGGAGAGGTTGAAGTAGAGTTTCGACTTGAGCATATAGCCGTCGAGTTTCGAGTTCAGCCAGAAGTCGCCGATTGTCTTGCTTGCCCCGGCTCCCACACTTATCAGGCTCGAGTATGACGACGCCCAGTGGTCGAACTCCCATATGCCCTGAGCGTCTGGTCCGAGCTCAGCGTTGTAGTATTCGGCGTTCCACCGCCACTCCTTCTGATAGGAGTGTATGCGGCGGTAGTTGGCATGCAGCTCCGCCTCCCAGTCGTTCTTGAGGCTGCGCTGCACCTGTGCGGCGAAATACAGCTGCGGGAAATACTTGTTTGCCCACGCCGCCGTCCCAGTGGCCTGCCATTTGTCGTTGAAGCGGTGGGTCCACTCGCCCTGCAGCTGCACACCCGTGCCTCCCGACACCTGCTCTTCAGGGTCGGCCCCTGCCACAGCGCCTTCGCGTCCGGCATAGTTCATCTTTATAGCCATGTCGTTCTTGTCGTTGAGCTTGCGCGTGAACTCGGCGGTAGCGATGGCGGTGAGCTGGTCAAGCTCGCCAAAACGTCCCTGAAGATACTCAAAGTTGACGGCGTTGCGATAGCCATGAGCCTGCAGACTGCCGAGATGTCGGTAGAATGTGGCTGCCTCGGCATAGGCTGGCTGGTAATATTTCTGGTAGACATACGCTGAGTCGTACATGTGCTTTGCCTCGAACGCCAGGCCCTTGGTGTAGAGCAGCATGCGGTTGTCGCGGTCGAACACGAGCGCCGAGTCGACGACGGCAAGTGCCGAGTCGGCCTCGTGCGCCTTTATAAGCGCGTTTGCCCAGTCGGTGCTGTTCGTCGAGAAGGCCCTCACGAGGAGCGTGTCGCCGGCGTAGTCGTCAAGCGGCGGGCGCAGCATGTCGACAGCGTCGGCATAGGCTCCGTTGCGGTTGAGTATGGTGGCTTCCTTCACAAGGTAGAATCGGTCGTCGGGATATGTGCCTCTGCCAAGCCTCACAAGGCGGTCGAACTCGCCCCAGTAGCCCAGCTGTGCAGACGTGTTGATGGCATATTGCAGCCCGCGCTCGGACGCGGGATAGAGCGCGAGCAGGTCGCGGCTTGCCTCGTAGGCCTTTCGTGTAGCTCCGTTGGCCATAAGATTCTTAATGTATGGAGTAGCTATATCTTCGTAGGAGCTGATGTACTGGTAGCGCACGAACTCGTCAGACGCCTTATTTGCCTCGTCACGCAGAAAAGCCAGGGCCTGAGCAATGCGTCCACGGTGCACGAGCAGGTCGGCACGCTTGGCAACATAGTCGGAGCGCGAGGGGAAGCTCTTGTGCAAGGTCTCCAGCGCGGCTTCGGCAGCATCATACCGGCGCAGCTCAACGTTGCAGGCGTAGATACGGCTGTAGGCCGACTCGCGTGTCTCGCGGTCAGCGGCGTGTTCCGACACAAACTTTAGCATGCTGAGCGCGTCGGCGTAGGCACCGTCGTCCATCAGCCTCTGAGCCTGGTCAAGGCGCAGGCTCGCCAAAGCGTCAGCCACGTCCACATCGTGCGGGTTGCGCTCGTAGAGACGCGCCAGCAGGTTGTTGGCGGTGCGCTCGTTGCCCATGCGCTTGTTGATGACGTATGCCTTGTAGAGCAGGTCGGGCGTGTCGCCCTTGCGCTTGCGTGCCTCGCCTATATAGTAGAGAGCGTCCTCGTAGTAGCCGCGCGACATCGCCGTTGACAGCAGATAGTTGAGCGACTCGTCGCTCTTCGACTGCTCAAACACCTTGCCATAGAGCACATAAGGGTCCTGGCTTGCCTCCATGCGTGCGGCGTCGAGCTGCAGCGAGTTGTAGAAGCTGCCGAGACGGCCGCTGCGGTTGCGCTTCATGCATTGCTTGACGAACGCCATTGCCTCGGCGTAGCGGTTTTCCTCGGCAAGTATGCCGGCCTTCTTAATGACAAGGGCTGTGCTGCCGGGAATGTTCTGCACGCCACGGTCGGCAATGTCGATGGCCTCGGCACGCAATCCTTGCTGTAGAAGGAGGTTGGAGAGCGAGAGATAGTACTCCTCATTGCGCGGATTCTGCTCTATAAGCGCGCGCAGGGACGCTATCGTAGCCGACTTGTCGCCCTTCTTGCGGTCTTGCAGATACTGCTCCTCAAGCCGCCCGGCAAGGTCGCGCTTGAGCGTGGGGTCGTTGGGATAGACCTGGCAGATGCGCTTGAGCAGCCTGTCGGCCTCAACATCGTTGCCTTGCTTGCGGAACAGAGCAATCTTGCGGCGCCACAGACTCTTCCAGTAGGGGTTGACCTGAAGCAGCTCGTTGACGTAGCAGATGGCGCTGGAGTAGTTCTTGGTTTTCTCCTCAACATCCACAAGCATCTGCTTGGCCTGCACATTCTCGTTATTGTCGCGCACGGCGAGCACGAGATGGTAGCGAGCGTCGTCATAAGCCTTGTTGTGCAGGTAGTAGTAGCCCGCGAGTTCGTTGAGGGTTGACACGTAGCGATAGTGCTCAAGTCCCTCGTCAAGAAGACGTTTTCCGCCATTCCAGTCGCCTCGCTTAAACGCCTTGCGCACAGTCATCTCGTAGTAGTCGGGGGTATGTATGTCGTCATCGTGCCTGAAGCCATCGGCTCCAAGCACCACAGCGGCAAACAGCACCACGAGGAGAAGACTTAGGAAAATACGGGTTCTTCGCATATTGTTGTTTTAATTTTCTGTTTCTTGTTTTTTGTACCGGCACGACAGTTCACGCCGACACGACGGTTTGGCCTGCCTGGCTGCCGTCCTTCACCTTGAACGGGGTGTCCGGCTGCGTATTGGGCTGAGCCCCACCCGACGTGCCGGAGACAGGGGCAGTTTCTTTCTTGGCAAATCCCTGACGGGTCATCTCGCCCCATACGATGCGCTGCTTGGTGATGAACTTCATGTATCCTCTTAGCGAGAAGAAGACAATGAGCGGATGGTATACAAACGGCTCCAACAACGCGGCAATGATGAGGCGAATGTAAGCAAAGCCCTTCATCTTGGTCTGCGTGTAGTCGTAGTAAATAACGACGAGCGAGAGCTGCACGCAGAACACGTACATCACGGCAAAGATTATGGCTGCCGTGCCCCAGTTTATTCCGCCCGTGAAGGCGAGGTATATGGAGGTGATGAATCCGATGAACTCTATCACTGGGGCGAGAAGCTCAAAGAAGAACTGGTGTGGCATGGTGATGAGTCCGAGCTGGCGGTACTTGCGTTTGAACATCATTCGGTAGTACTTGCCGAAGGTCTGTATAAGTCCGTGTCCCCAGCGGGTGCGCTGTCGGTTGAGAATCTTGAGGTTGCCCGGTCCCTCAGTCCAGCAGCAGGTGTCGGGTATCTGCACCACGCGATACTTACGGTTGAAGTCGCAGCAGTAGCCTATCATTCGTATTAGCATGTCCTCGTCCTCGGCGAGCGAGTCGCTGGAGTAGCCTCCGGCGGCGATGGCCACCTCGGTGTCAAACATTCCGTATCCGCCCGACACGTTAGGCATGGCGTTGATGGCACTCCACCCCATTTTGCCCACCATGAACGAGCGCAGATACTCAAGTGTCTGGAAGAGCGGTATGGGGCTCCAAGGTATGCGGTACTCTATCAGCTCGCCGTCCTCCACGCGCGAGCCGTTGGACATGTTCATCACGCCTGACACGGCAATGACGTCGTTCTGCTCCACCATCGGGCGTATACACTTGAGGATGGCGTCCTTGGCGAGGATACAGTCTACGTCGGTGTTGATGAAGTAAGGATAGCGCACGACGTTGAGTCCGCCGTTCACGGCGTCGGCCTTGGTTCCGCCGTTCACCTTGTCGACAACGCGCAGGCGCTTATACTTGGGGTTGGTCGACGTGAAGAGCCGTTTGAACGGTTTCGCCGCTATGCGCATTCGGTAGTTGTACGGAGTCTCGACGAGGTCGAAGTTGTCAATCATCTCCTGGAGCGTATTGTCCTTGGAGCCGTCGTTGACGATGACAATCTCAAACTTGGGGTAGTCCTGCGAGAGGAGCGACTTGACGTTGTTCACAATGGTCTTCTCCTCGTTGTATGCCGGTGCCACGATTGACACGCCTGGGGTGTAGGGCGAGTGGCGGAATATCTGCTTCACGTAAGAGTCGGACATGGTATGGCGGCTCTTGCGCTGCTCCAGATAGGCAAGCCATATCAGCATCACATAGGACGCGATAAGGACCATGGAGTAGAAGAACACCAAATAGCCATATGCGTAGAGTATTAATTCCTTCAGTATCATTACGTGTTTCTACAAATTTTTGTTTTAATTACATTAATCAGTTCCCCGGCATGGCTCTAATCGGCTGTCGGGTCCTCAAATCCCGCCCTCACTTCCTGGAAGAGGAGGCGGTCGTTATCGTCGGCCGAGCTCTCAAGTATCTCGAATGTCTCGCGGCTCTCGTCGTTGTACCACCACATGCACATTAGTATGGCAAACTTTGTGGTGGCAACTCCCGCCTCGCCATAGGCGCCCACGAAGAAAGGCAAGGCCTTTCCCGACCTGATGCGCAGGATGGCATACAGCGTCTGCTGCTTAAGTTCCTCCGTCTGCTGCGGGTAGGCATGTTCGAGTGCCTGCTCGGCAAACTCGAAGCGGGCTATGCCCATGCACTGGATGGCGGCATTGCGGAACTGCAGTTCGGGGGACGATATGTAGTCGCGTATCTTGTTGATGTCCTCGTATGAGCCCCAGTATGCCACCTCGCGTATGAGGCATGACTTGAGCTTTGGGTCGGGACACTCTGACACTACAGGCACGAGCGACGGTATCTCCTTTTCACTGAACTTGCGGGCTCTCAACAGGTGGTGCACTTCAAGCGAGTCCCATGGACGATACTCGTAGTCGACCTTGGGGTCAGTGAAGAACCGGAACGGCTCATACTCGCTCAACCAGATGTAGAACATGCGCACTTCCTTTCGCATCACATGGTTGCTGGAGTTCAACAGGCGCACGAGTATTGACTCGGCAACATCTATCATCAGGAACTGAGCGAGCTGCATTGACTTGATGCGGTTGTTGAAACTGCCGAACGTAAGCTGGTTCTCCACAAACTCATGCAGTCCGAACACACGCACTGCTGCGCTCACGTTGTGGAAATTGTAGTCGTCGTACACCTGCGACTTCACCTCCACAAGAAGTCGCCCCACGAAGAACATACGCCATCCTTTCCACCCCTCGTCCTTAAAGGCGGTGAGCTGCAGCACCTCCTGGTCGGTATATGTGTGCTTGTCGGCGAAGATCTGTAAGAGCGTACCGAAGTAGCGTTTCTTCAGGTTGGCGTAGAAATTTTCCTTACGCGCGTTGTTGAACTTGTCGTACATTAGCGAGAACGACAGGACTATCACCATGAAGATGCTGAGCACAAGCACAGCCACTGAAGCCTTCACCACAAACGGATATCCCTCGTAAGTGTTAATCCACTGCGTGAGATAGTAGCCGAAATATTCAAGTCCGGTGAACCGGTAATTGAACATTCGGCTGCTTATATTTGCAAGCACTGGAAGGCAGCCCGTCAAAGAAGCTGCCAGCAAGTAAATTCTCTTCTGCATAGTGGTAGCGTTTCTCACCTTTCCTTTTTTCGCCCATTTCATCGTATGTAGCCAGTAGCTTTGGCTACATCATGCAACGGGCTGCTGCCAACGTGTTGTACATCCGGCAGCTAACTATATATACAGGACAGGTTGTAACTGTTGCTCTTAATGTTGGTATTTATATTTTGTCTTGTCCACAAACCACATACACCGTGTACATGGAGCGGAGCACAAACTCTCACTTTAAAGTATTTATATAATAAGTAATATATAATATATAAAAATGTGTTGCCTTTAAACTGTAGTGACTGCAAAAGTAATATATTTTATTTTCACAGCAAAAAATTTAGAGCAAAAAAACATGCCCGCAAAGTTGCGAAGGGACGTATTCAATATATATTTGATTGTTACAGGGAAAAGTGAGGCGTGTCTTGGAAAAGGCCACAGGCTACCGTACGCATGCAGCCTTTCCTAAGACATAACAGGACAGAATCACAGAAAACGAGCCATTTCACCGCAATACACTAAGTCGTGACACCAATGACAGGAACAGGTACATAGAAAAAAAACTCCCATTTCATCGTACCCGCCTACTATCCGCACGACTCTACATACTCGTACAGGCGGCGATAGAAGGGATGTGTGGTCATTGTCTGTGCCGAGCCGAGGATGATGAGCTTCATGCGTGCGCGGGTAATGGCGACATTCATGCGGCGCAGGTCGCGCAGGAACCCTATGTCGCCTCCGTCGTTTGATCGCACAAGCGAGATGAGCACGATGTCGCGTTCCTGCCCCTGAAAACCGTCAACGGTGTTGACCGTTATCTGCCGCCTATACGGGCGAAAGTATTCGCGCTGGCGTATCATCTTGCGCAGGAGCTGCACCTGGGCGCGGTAGGGAGAGATTATACCGACGTCTATCGACTCCTCCAATATGCGATTTTTGCCGATTTTATCGAAGTATTGCTGCAAAGTGTCGAGTGTGAGCTCCGCCTCTGCACGGTTGATGCGTCCGAAGCTCTCGCCTACAAATTCCTCCTTTCCATCGACATCCGACGTGTCTATCCACATCATCGGCACGTCGTAGTCGAGTATGCCGCGGTGAGTTATCTCGGGTGCGGTCTCCACCTCACCATGGTAGAAGTAGTCGCTCGAGAAGCGCATTATCTGCTCGTTCATGCGATACTGCACCTTCAAGAGTGTCACCACCTCGGGCTTCTGCTCTACGACACGCTCCATGAGAGTCTTGCCCAGGCCTCCCTTCAAAGCGGCTATGCTCTTGACGGTAGGCGGAAGCTGGCAGTGGTCGCCGGCGAATATCACGCGACCCGCCTTGCGTATGGCTATCCAGCAGGCTGCCTCAAGTGCCTGGGCAGCCTCATCGATGAACAGCGTTGAGTATTTCTCACCCTCAAGCACGCGATTGGCGGCTCCCGTGAGCGTGCAGGCTATGACGCGCGCCTCGCCGAAGAGCGACGCGCGTATGCGAAGCTCAAGATCGGTGGAGCGGCTCTTGAGCCGCTCCATCTTCTGGTGCCATGCCTCGGGGCGTTTCTTCTGAGAGCGCAGCTCGCGTATGGCCTTGCGTATGCTCCAGAGCTGCGGATAGTCGGGATGCGCCTCGAAGCGCCGCTCGTAGGTGAAGGACAGCATCTTGTCGTTCACGCGCGTGGGGTTGCCTATGCGCAGCACCGCCACTCCCCTATCCACGAGTTTCTCGGATATCCAGTCTACGGCCATGTTGCTCTGCGCGCACACCATCACCTGGCTCTCACGGCGCAGCGTCTCGTATATGGCCTCGACGAGCGTCGTCGTCTTGCCAGTTCCTGGAGGGCCGTGCACGATGGCGACATCCTTCGCCCAAAGCACTTCGTTGACGGCACGCTCCTGCGAGGGATTGAGCCACGGGAAGCGTATCGGCTCGAACGTGAAGCGCCGCGCTGGGACCTTTGTGTAGAAGATGTCGCGCAGGGCGGCAAGGCGTCCGCTCCCCGCACGCATCACGCGGTCGAGCGCGTCAAACATGAGACGGTAGCTCGTCTCGTCGAAGAAGAGCTGCACGCCCATCGACTCCTCGCGCTGCAGGTCGATGACACGACCTGAGTCGGGCAAGGCTACGACCATGCGGTCGGTCTCGGCATAGCTCACGGTAGATGTGAACGGGAGGTAGTGTATCCGGTCCTTGCCGGTGTTCGGGTCGCGCCGCATGGTGAAGAAGCACACGGGACGGCCCGGCTCGAAGTTGTGCTCAATGTCGCTGCCCGGCTGGCGTGCCACCTCGACAACCATCTGGTTGAGCGAGTTGTAGTAGTTGCGTCCTATGGACACGGGAAACCAAGCGTCGCCGCGCCTGACCTTACGCTCAACGCCCATGGTTTCGGTCTGCTTGCGAAACTCCTCTTTCTCGTGGTTATACTCTATCTCGAGGAGCATACGCTGCTGCTGGAGCTGCAGTATCGGATTGTTGTTCATTGTCATTAAATTGAAGTGTGTTTTTTACAAAGGCAAAGGTACGAATTTTCGCGAAATAATTGCTAATTTTGCATTTTATGATTAGCAACGACTCTCTACATCTCGACAACGTGTCCATTGGCTACACTGCACGCCATAAAACGGTACGCGCCGTAGGCTCCGGCATCTCGGCAACAGCCGCTGCCGGGTCGCTCACATGCCTCATAGGGCGCAACGGCTCAGGCAAGTCTACCCTCCTGCGCACTATTGCCCGGCTGCAGCAGCCTCTCGCTGGAAGCATACTAATCGGCACAGACGACATAAGGAAGATGCGGCGCGGGGAGTTTGCACGTCGGCTGAGCATAGTGCTCACGCAGCGTCCCGACACCGACAACATGACTGCGGGCGAGCTTGTGGCTCTCGGGCGTGCTCCCCACACTGGTTTTTGGGGACGTCTCTCCCCTGCCGACAGCCAGGCCGTTGACCACGCCCTCGCCCTTGCGGGCATCAGCGATATGGCACGGCGGCGGGTGTGCAGCCTGAGCGACGGCGAGTGCCAGAAGGTCATGGTGGCAAAATCGCTCGCGCAGGGTACACCGGTGATTCTGCTCGACGAGCCGTCAGCGTTTCTCGACTATCCGGGCAAGGTGGAACTGATGCGGCTGCTTGTCAGGCTCGCCCATGGCGAGGGCAAGACCATACTGATCTCCACACACGACCTCGACACAGCCTTACCACTTGCCGACCGCCTCTGGCTCATGCACGACGGACAAATAGCCGAAGGCACGCCTATGGAGCTTGCTAACAACGGCTCACTGGAGAAATGCCTGGGATACAAAATGGGTGTTGGGTACATGCACAACACTTGAGCTTGCAAGCTTCTGTGCCGAGCAAGCGTTCGGCCCCCCTTTACGGATGACACCCACAACTAAAATAAAATTCTAACAACAATAAAAAATAAGACGCTATGAACAATTCTTTTCTGGAGACAATCAAGACACGCCGCTCATGCCGCCACTACAAGGCTGAGCAAATAACCGATGACGAGCTGAACGCCGTCCTTGAAGCCGGCACATATGCCCCCACCGGACACGGCAAGCAAGACCCGGTAATAGTTGCTGTGCAGAATGCCAATGTAAGGGCACGACTCGCCAAGATGAACGCCGCCATCATGGGAGTGGACAGCAACCCCTATTACGACGCACCTACATACGTGCTCGTGTTCGCCTCTGAAGGCAACGCCAATGCCGTGAAGGACGGCTCGTGCGTACTGGAGAACATGATGCTCGCCGCTCATGCCATCGGACTCGCCACGTGCTGGATTAACCGTGAGCAGGAGATGTTCCAGACTGAAGAGGGAAAGAAAATGATGAAGGAGCTCGGGCTTGCCGACGGACTCATCGGCATAGGCGCAATTTCATTGGGATACGCCTCACGCGAGCCGCGCCCGGCAGCACCGAGAAAAGAGGGATGGATAAAGATTGTGAAGTAGGAACAATTATTACCAATTCTTGATAACATCGCTACCTACGCTTTGTAGTGTTGCTACCTGGCTTTAGTAATATTGTTACCAAGAATTGGTAGTACTGCTATTTTGGAGTGCCGTGATAAGCCTTTTTTTTGTTTGGGGTTACGTTATAAGTTCTTTATTTATTGTTTGATTGCCAGTAGTGACGGATCGCGTGATGGATGTGACGCTTCACGAGGAGAAGTGTCACGGTGTAAGTCGCTGGCTATGAATGGATTTATGACAAAAGTGATGGATATGACAGATAAAAACAAAAAAACAATATCATATCAATCGAACAATATTATCACAATTGTCATTATTAGAATGAGAATGGATTTCGACCACTGCAAATTCCGGACGGAAAAAACTTAATACTCAAGTTTCGCATTTTGGCGAAACTTGAGTAATCCACTTGATAATGATTACGATGTCAAGGCTCTCGTGTCGAGCTGGAGCTCGACACCTCCCACAAGCTACTTCTGGTCAACGACCTCAACAATCGGGTTGCCCGTCGAAGCGTCGGGAGTCTGTATGTGGAGCATTGAGCACACGGTAGGCGCGGTGTCAACCATATATGTAAGACGGTTTGTCTTGCCCGGCTTGATGTGCCAGCCCATGAACACGAGAGGAATGTGGGTGTCGGCATGTATCCACGCGCCGTGCTGCGAGCCGTAGTTGCCCTTCTCTACCTTGTAATCATAATAGTCGGGACGTATTATGGCGGTGATGTCGCCCGTGCGTCCGCGGTAGTAGCCGTTGATGATGCGCTCACGTATCCACTGCGGTACAGGAGCTGTGGCGGCCTGCTCGTTGTCCACTACGAACGGGAACTGCTCGCTGTTCTTCTTCAGCTCCACCACTATGGCATCCTTGACCTTCTGGCAGCAGATGTTGTTCTGCGCGAGGAAGTCGCGGTCTATATAGAAGTTGAAGCTAATATAGTCCTTTATGTAATTGCCCTCAACACCAAACTTCTTCGAGAGCATCTCGTTGAGCGAGTTCTTTATGGCTTCCGTGTCGCTATAGCCGCCAGGCAGCTTGTGCTCCTGCATAGTGTTGGGGTTGTGAGTGCCACCGTGGTCGGCGGTGAGGAAGAGCAGATAACCGTCCTTGCCCACCTGCGCGTCGAGAGCGTCGAAAAATGCCTTCATGTCGCGGTCGAGCGTGAGGAACACCTCCTCGTTCTCCTTACCCGGCGAGAACCATGTGCCGGTGTTGTGCGAGATGGCATCGGTAGGCGATATGCTGATGCAAAGCATGTCGGTGGTGCCGTTCTGCCCGAGCTTCTCTGCCTTCATTATGGCCTCAGCAAGTCCGAAGGTGGCGGTCACGCCATCGGGATGCACCTTTGCGTCGTATCCTGGCTTCATGCCGAGCTGCTTGTTGAACTTCACGACATAGCCTGGAAGCTTGTCCATATAGTAGGTGCTGGTGATGAAGCCGCCCACTGACTTGTCATACCAGAATGCGCCGTTGGCGGCGTGTCCTGCAGGCAGGATGGCTGCACGGTCCTTGACCGCCACGCCATACACCTTTGCCTTGAAGTCAGTGGCTTGGCGCAGCATGTCGCCGATGGTTGTGCCAAGCATATTGACCGGCGACATGTCGCCCGCCTTTGAAGTAGTGCCCACACCCTTGACGTTAGGATCGTCGCAGCAGTAGATGCGCTTGCCGTCCTTGTAGAAGTCGTTGGAGGCGATGCCGTGAGTGGCAGGACCGGCTCCGGTGTAAATGCTCGCGTGGCCGACAGCAGTCACTGTGGGCAGATAGTTTATCATCTGGTTCTCGCACGAGAAGCCCTCATTCAGAAGCCTCTTCATGCCGCCCTCGCCATACTTGTCATAATAATAATAGAGGTAGTCCCAGCGCATCTGGTCGACGACAAGACCCACAACGAGCTTCGGCCGCTCCACCTGTGCCGAGGCTATCACAGCCATGCAGCACATAAGAACTGAAAGAATGATTTTCTTCATTTTTCTGTGTTTTTTTTATTAGTTTTATTGATTTAAAGCCGTTTAATCTGTCCACAAAGGTAGCAATAAATATCGTCGCTAAAGAGCCGGCACTTAAAAATAACAGCATTTTCTTTGCAAATTCAATAAAATGTCGTACTTTTGGCGATATAAGAAACCCAATTACACTTACCAAACCAATAAAACCAAGATAACACTATGGAAAAAAAGATAACACAGGAAAACTTTGAGGACACTTATGTCGACAGCATAGAACTGGAGCGCATCGACAAGTTTGTATGTGATGAGATGGCTCGCCAAATCCACCGTTACATAAAGGCAATGAAAGGCTCAAAGGCGATAATGCTGAAGTTTGAGGAACAGCTCGCCACACTCACCGTCCCAGAGAAGGAGAAGGCCATCGCACGCTACATCGACCTCAACCGCAAGGTGCTCTCTGGTCTTGACTTCAAGATTGTGCTCGCGCGCGCCATGGCCAACTACAGTGACACATTCTCTTATCTAATCGAGCTGGTCAACAACAAACGCAAGATGGTGTTCTACCTCAACCGCATACGCGACAAGTACGAGCAGTACCACGAGGTTTTTGAGCAAGAAGGCAAGTTCGGCATCAAGGACCATCAGGGCAACGTGCTCATCCCTGCCCACTACGACTTCCTGCGCACCCCATACGTCTACGTCGACGACCTGCGCACGCTGCCCGTCATAGCCCAGCGCGACGGCAAGATGGGACTTATCCTGCCCGACTGCAATGAGACCATCGTCGCCCCGTTCGTCTACGACGACATCGAGCTGCGCGACGAGCCTCCATACTTCGAGGCGACGAAGGACGGAGAGACAACATTTATAGAGGCTTAGAAAAGAAATGACAACAGACGAACAATACATGCGCCGCTGCCTGCAACTCGCACGCGGCGGCCGCCAGAACGCCAAGCCCAACCCAATGGTGGGCGCCGTCATCGTGGCCGAGGACGGACGGATCATAGGCGAGGGCTACCACGTGCGCTGCGGTGAGGGACACGCCGAGGTGAATGCCTTCGCGTCGGTGCGTCCCGAGGACAAACCGCTGCTCGGCGGCGCGACAATATACGTGAGCCTTGAGCCGTGCTCACACTACGGAAAGACACCGCCATGCGCCGACCTTATAATAAGGAAAGGTGTGCGGCGTTGTGTGGTGGGTTGTGTAGACCCGTTCGCAAAGGTGCACGGACGTGGCATACAGAAACTGCGCGACGCAGGCATTGAGGTCACCGTAGGAGTGCTCGAGGCAGAGTGCCGCGCGCTCAACAAGCGGTTCATCACATACAACGAGCACCACCGCCCATACATCACACTGAAATGGGCAGAGACCGCCAACCACTTTATCGACGACCACGGCCACGCTCTCGCCATCTCAACACCGTTCACCAAGATGCTGTCGCACAAGCTGCGTGCCGAGAGCGACGCCATTCTCGTGGGACGCGTGACCAACGAGCGCGAGCGTCCGCAGCTCACGACGCGCGACTGGGCAGGACCATCGCCGCGCCGCATCGTCATCGACTCGCGCCATCCGGCTTTCCCGGGGCTCGACTTCTCCCGACCCGTCATTCCACAGATTCTTGAATGGCTTTATAACGAGAAGTGCCAGTCGCTCATCGTCGAGGGCGGAGCAAAGACCCTGCAGTCGTTCATCGACGCCGGCCTGTGGGACGAGATACGCGTGGAGACGGCACCCGTTACCGTCACCGAAGGCACACCCGCCCCCAAGCTCCCTGCCAACACGCGGCTCATCACCCAAAACGACTATGACGGCAACATCATCCGCCTATTTGGTGGTGTTGAGCTCCCGCTCGACACATAAACAATCCTAACGAGCTCCCGCTCGACTCCACCTATTTCTCCATTGTGTTGAGCGGGAGCTCGACCCCACCGACTCTGCGGTATTCGCTTGGTGTATGGCCCGTCAGCCGCTTGAAGAAGCGGTTGAAGTGCTGCGAATACTGGAAGCCGAGCGAATAGGATATCTCGCTTATACTCTTGTCGCTACCGAGCAAGCGGTCCTTAGCCATTCCTATTATCGTCTTCTGTATCATCTCCTGTGGAGTGTGGCCGGTCTCCTTCTTCACGAGGTCGCCGAAATAGTTGGGCGAGAGGTAGCAACGCTCGGCGAAGTACTTCACCGTGGGCAGTCCCTGGCGCACGTTCTCCGGGTTGTCGAAGTATTCGCCAAGCAGACGCTCGAAGTGCGAGAGCACGTCGCGGTTGACATTCTGGCGCGTGATGAACTGCCGCTCGTAGAAGCGCATGCAGTAGTCGAGCAGGAGTTGTATGTTGCGGCAAACGAGACGCTTAGTGTGGGTGTCGATGGAATGGTTGAGCTCAGTCTTTATGTTGTGGATGCACTCTCTGAAAATGCCGCGTTCCTCCTCGGAGAGGTGCAGAGCCTCGCGCGAGTCGTAGGAGAAAAACGTGTACTGGCGTATGTCGTGGCCAAGCTCCGTCCCGCGTATCAGGTCGGGGTGGAACAGCAAGCCTACGCACGGCTTGGCGGCGACAGCCTCCGCAACCTGCTTGCTGCGGTGTACCCTCACCACCTGCCCAGGCGCAAAGCTCACCACCGTGCCCTCCTGATAGTCATACGGCTGCCGCCCATAGGTGATGTCGCCGCAGAACGTCTGCTTGAGGAATATGGCATACATACCGTAACACAGCGTGCAGTCTTCAGGCAGCGCGCAACTCTTCACTGTGTCAAAATCAACCACCGTCACAAGCGGATGCTTCGTCTCTATGCCGTAAATCTTGTTGTAGGCATCTATGTTGTCAAGATGAACTATATTCTCTTTTTCCATTGGCGTTGTTCTTATTTCCGGCAAATTTACTGCATTTATTCCGAACACTCAGTACCTGTATTACAGAATTTTCAATAAGCAAGTGTACCGCCGCTTTCTGCGGAGGCCGGAGACCTCCGCCACAGACAAGCCCAGTTTGCATTTTTTCAAATCCAGGCATCCCAGTAAATAACGATTTTTTTGCAAAACACACAATAAAGTTGTATATTTGCAACTAAACAGCAACTCAGCAATGGAAAATCTAAAGGAAAAGACCGCACGCGGACTAATGTGGGGCGGACTCAACAGCGGCATGCAGCAGGTCGTCGGACTGGCGTTCGGCATCGTGCTCGGACGGCTTCTCGCCCCGTCCGACTACGGCATGATGGCGATGATAAGCATCTTCTCACTGGTTGCCACCGCCCTCCAGGACAGCGGCTTCCGCACGGCGCTCACCAACCTCAAGGATCCGAAGACGGAGGACTACAACTCGGTGTTTTGGTTCAACATCATCATGGCCACGTCGCTCTACATCATTCTCTTCCTCACCGCTCCACTCATAGGCGACTACTACCACACACCGCGCGTCGTGCCGCTCTGCCGCTACGCCTTCTTGAGCATCATCATCGCGTCGCTCGGCACAGCGCAGTCGGCCTATCTCTTCAAGCACCTCAAGGCAAAGCAACAGGCAGAGGCGGGCGGCATAGCCGTGATAGCGTCGAGCATAGTAGGCGTGGTAATGGCGTTCTGCGGCGGCGCCTACTGGTCGCTCGCCACGCAGGGACTGGTGTACGTAGGCATCAATACCTTCTTCCAGTGGCACTTTTCGCCGTGGCGCCCGTCGGTGCGCGGCATAACGTTCGCGCCCGTAAGGCGGATGTTCCGCTTCTCGTGCAAGATTCTCGCCACGACCATCATGACAAGCGTAAACAACAATGTGCTCAATATCCTGCTGGGCCACTACTTCTCGCCGCGCGACACGGGCAACTACAACCAGGCCTACCAGTGGAACACCAAGTGCTTCTCGCTCGTGCAGAGCATGGTGGCGCAGGTGGCGCAGCCGGTGCTCGTGAGCCTGGACGACGAGCCTGGAAGGCAGATGGATGTGTTCCGCAAGATGATGCGCTTCACGTCGTTCATCACGTTCCCGCTGCTCTTCGGCTTCGGACTCGTGGCAAAGGAGTTCATCGTCATCGCCATAGGCGAGAAATGGCTCACATCGGCTGAGTTCATACAGATACTGTGCGTGTCGGGTGCCACAATGCCCATCTCCACCCTGTTCTCCAACATGATTATATCCAAGGGACACTCGGGCACGTTCTTCTGGTGCACTTTCTCGCTCGGACTCGCCCTCATAGCCACGATGCTCTGCATCTGGCCATTGGGCATACGCGCCATGGTAGTGGGCTACATGCTCATAAACACAATGTGGCTCGCCGTGTGGCTGTTCTTCGTCAGGCGGCTCACTGGCTACGGCTACCTGATGTTCCTCAAGGACGTGACTCCGTTCGCCCTCGCCGCCGCTGCGGTGATGGGCGTGGCGTATGCCGCCACTTTGCCTATAACCAATCTCTGGCTGCTCCTCACCACGCGTTTCGCCATAGCCGCCGCGCTCTACTACGGCGTGATGAAGGCGGCAAGGGTGAAGATTCTCGACGAGTGCGAGCGGTTTATTCTCAAACGCAAATAATAAAAACAACTACTGACATGATAACAAAAGAAGACCTCTACTCCATCGTCCGCGCGAACAACATCATGGACGACGCGGGCACCACTTTCGTGGTGCTCGACGAGAACCTGCGCATACAATACGTCAACTATACACCAATAGACCGCGCACTCAACATATCGCCTGGCGACCTGCTTAAATGCTCCAACGCCTGCAATGCCGAGCACGGATGCGGCACACATGAGAACTGCCGACTGTGCAAACTGCGCAACATGGTGGAGACCTCACTCTTCACCAACAAGAAGATGGAAACCGACGCCGACTTCCTCATCAGCGACAACACCGACTACAGCGTACACGCCATATCCACGCCTTTCAAATTCGAGGGAAGGACGTGGACCATCGTGCTGCTCGTCGACAAGACCGACCAGCACCGCGAGCTGATGATGGAGCGCGTGTTCTTCCACGACTTGCTCAACCTCTCGGGAGCGCTCAACGGACTGCTCGACTGCATGCAGTACGAGGAAGACCCCAAGGAACTGATGCTCACCGTGAAGGGCATCTCCAGCCAGCTGCTTGAGGAGATAGAGGCGCAGCGCGACCTCATATATGCCAAGAACAACATCCTCAAGCCGTCGCCAAAGCGTTTCACGGCAAGCGAGACGGTCGACTTCGTCAACGAGAGTCTCGTGCCCGTGTCGAAGGACATGTGGGACGTGACGCTCCACGTTGATTCCACGCTCACCAATGAGATGCTCAATTCAGACAAGGGACTCGTCAACCGCGTAATACACAATATGGTGAAGAACGCCTGCGAAGCCAATCACGGTACTACGGTCACAGTGAAAGCACATGCCGACGGCGACAAAATAGTATTTTCCGTACACAACGATGCCGTAATGTCCGACGAAGTGAAGAGCAAAGTATTTATATATGGCAACTCTACAAAGGGCAACGGGCGAGGACTTGGCACATACAGTATGAAACTCATCGGCGAGAATTTCCTCCACGGACACGTGTGGTTCCGCTCAGAGAAAGGCTTCGGCACGGAGTTCTACTTCGAGATGGACATGGCGTGAGAGATGTCACGCAGATGCCCAGTTTCAAGTGGTGACACGCGACAATTATGAATCGTTTTTGCTATAAATATAATGCAGATTAACTTATATTAATCTAAAAAGCAGTAACTTTGCATATTGAATTTCCACATTATATAAACAGAGAATAAAACCAGTATAAACATGACAATAGAACAGCAAATCATCACCTCGGCACAGGCTGCGGTGAAAGAGCTTTACGGTCAGGACGTGCCAGAGAACCTGGTGCAGCTCCAGAAGACCAGAAGCGGGTTTGAGGGCAACCTCACGCTCGTAGTGTTCCCGTTCCTCAAGATCTCGCACAAGAAGCCCGAGGACACGGCAACGGACCTCGGCGAGTACATCAAGAAGAACTGCCCGGCAATAGCCGACTTCAACGTGGTGAAGGGTTTCCTCAACCTCGTAATCGACAAGAAGGCGTGGATAGGTCTGCTCAACGAGATGAACCAGAACGAGAAGTTCGGCGAGAAGCCCGTCACGGCAGACTCTCCGCTCGTGATGATAGAATACTCGTCGCCAAACACCAACAAGCCGCTCCACCTCGGACACGTGCGCAACAACCTCCTCGGATGGTCGCTGGCGCAGATCATGGAAGCCAACGGCAACAAGGTGGTGAAGACCAACATCGTCAACGACCGTGGCATACACATCTGCAAGTCGATGCTCGCATGGCTCAAGTACGGCAACGGCGAGACACCGGAGTCGTCGGGCAAGAAGGGCGACCACCTCATCGGCGACTACTACGTGGCTTTCGACTGGCACTACCGCAAGGAGGTGGCTGAGCTTAAGGCTAAGTACATGGCTGAGGGCATGGACGAGGAGGCTGCCGAGAAGAAGGCCAAGGAGGAAGCTCCGCTCATCAAGGAGGCTCACGCGATGCTCGTCAAGTGGGAGCAGGGCGACCCCGAGGTGCGCGCCCTGTGGAAGAAGATGAACGACTGGGTGTACGCCGGATTCGACGAGACTTACAAGGCTCTCGGCGTGGGCTTCGACAAGATATACTACGAGTCGAACACGTATCTCGTGGGCAAGAAGAAGGTGGAGGAAGGTCTCGCAAAGGGGCTGTTCTTCCGCAAGGACGACGGCTCCGTATGGGCCGACCTCACCGACGAGGGCCTCGACCAGAAGCTGCTGCTCCGCAGCGACGGCACGAGCGTATACATGACACAGGACATCGGCACAGCCGAGATGCGATTCAACGACTTCCCCATCGACAAGATGATCTACGTTGTGGGCAACGAGCAGAACTACCACTTCCAGGTGCTCTCCATACTGCTCGACCGCCTCGGATTCAAGTGGGGCAAGGAGCTTGTTCACTTCTCATACGGCATGGTGGAGCTGCCCAACGGCAAGATGAAGAGCCGCGAGGGTACCGTGGTCGACGCCGACGACCTTATCGCAACCATGATTGCCAGCGCCAAGCAGACAAGCGAGGAACTCGGCAAGTTCAAGGACATGAGCGAGGAGGAACGTAATGAGATTGCACGCATCGTGGGACTCGGTGCGCTGAAGTACTTCCTCCTCAAGGTCGACGCGCGCAAGAACATGCTCTTCAACCCAGAGGAGTCTATCGACTTCAACGGCAACACCGGCCCCTTCATCCAGTACACCTACGCACGCATCCGCTCCATCCTGCGCAAGGCTCAGGCTGAGGGCATCAGCATCCCCGCCACTCTCGCCGACAATATGCCGCTCAACGAGAAGGAGATTGAACTGATACAGAAAATCAACGAGTTCGGAGCCGCCGTCGAGCAGGCAGGCAAGGACTACTCGCCGTCGGGCATCGCCAACTACTGCTACGAGCTCACCAAGGCGTTCAACCAGTTCTACCATGACTACTCCATCCTCAACGCCGAGACCGGCGAGGAGAAGACCGTGCGCCTCGTGCTCGCACAGAACGTGGCAAAGACACTCAAGAACGGCATGGCGCTGCTCGGCATAGAGGTGCCGGAGCGCATGTAATGACATATATACAACAACTAAATAGAGCGAGGGTGTGCAATAAGCTTTTGCACACCCTCGCTCTATTTATATACACTTGTACTCTTTCTTTTCTATATATCATTCACATTCTGGTTGCATGCCGCGACCCTTCCATTCCTTATCACAATATTGCCAGGCAGACTTGACATGCCAAGCAGGTTGTACAAATAGCCATCCACCATTTTCCCATCGCATACCGTCACCGCATTTTCCGCATCAAACTGCTTTAGCATGCGGCGGCAGGCTTCCTTGTCAGGATCAAGACAGATGCCAACTACTGCAAATGTGCCCCCAGACGACTTTGCCTTTTGGCAAAGCTGGCGCAGACGCGATGTAGAGTTGTAGTTCCACGAAGCCCATGCTATCACCACCACCGTCGGAACAGCAGACAGAGTAGCATTAGAGACTGTCCTGCCATTGATGTCGTAGACTGTGAAATTAGGTACCGCCGCCCCAACAGAAAGGGTCTTCTTACCTGCACACAATCCACGAAGGCGCTGCACTGCCATGTTGTTAGGCTGCTTCTCAGCTATCTTCTTCAACAGCCGGTTGGCTGTGGCATAGTCGGGCTGGCTGGTTGCCACCAGGTAGCGTCGCACGAGATACGTTGCCACAGTGCTTTCGGGATGATCCTCCGCCAACCGCACAGCACACTTCTTCATCTCCGCAGGCGATGCCGAGAGTATCTGCTCACGAAACGTGTTCATCAACTCATTGTCCTTTGTCCCCTTAACGGTCATCTCCTTCAGGTGCGACGCATCGCCCTTTATGTCAACGCTCTTGCCTGGCTGAGCGAAGACAGGCTGCTCAGTGAAGTTGGGGAACACTATCATAAGCGTCATGGGGTTGTCGCACTCCACGGTGTAGGAGAAACGTCCTGCCTGCACCTTTATCGTGTCAATGCCGTGGGACACGCGTCCGTCGGGCGAATACACGTAAAACTCGCCCTGGTTTAGATTCAGCAGACGACCGTCAATGCTGAAGTGGCGACTGTCGGTGCCGCATGAGACAAGGAAAAGGAAGAGAACGGATAGGAAGAGAAATGATATGCGGAAAATGGGAAATTTCATATTGTGGAAAATTAACTGGGGAAAAGTGGAGGCAAAACAATAAGCAATGCGCCCCGAAGGGGCAAAAGTCTTTCTTTATCAACACTTTTGCCCTTTCAGGGCGCTCCTCTCCACTTCGGCACACCCAGGGCGATGCCCTGGGTTAGGTACATTTGGGCTTTCAGCCGTATTGTTACTTCAAGAGCGAGAGCTCCAGATCGTTGTCGGCATACTGCTTGAGCGACGGGTCCTTCTGCAGAGCCTCCTTGAGGTAGGACGAAGCGGCGAACTTATTGCCGCGGCGAGCTGCTACTACTGCGTGCAGATAGTCGGTCATAGCGTTAGGGTTCTCGACCTTGTCGAGAGTCTTGGCAGCGGCAGCGTAGTTTTTGTTGAGAAGCTGCGCGAGAGCGGCTGTGTTGCTGTTTATCTTCTCGAAGTCCTTCTCTGCCTGGGCATAATTGCCCTTGGCGATGTTGAGAGCGCCGATGGCAGACTTCACATTCTCCGAGTTGGCCGACTTCGAAATCTCGCGCTCCGCGTCCTGCACGTCACCGCTCATGAGAGCGATGAGACCCATGTTGGCCTGAGCCTCGGGAGTGTTGCTGCCGAGCGACGCTGCTTTCTCGGCATACTGCTTTGCTGTTGCTGTGTCGCCTTTGGCAAGTGCGAGGGCAGCAAGGTTGTTGTAGGCGCGGTAGTCCTTGTCGTATATCTCAGCGGTCTTCTTGTAGATGGCTTCCTGCTCGGCAGGTTTTTTGTCGAACGTGGCGAGATAAAGAAGCTCGTCTGGAGAAAGCTTGGCTGGGTCGGCCTTGTACTGCTCCTCGATCTGCTCGTCGGAGCGGCCTATTGTCTCATAGTTGATGATAAGACGAGAGCGGCGCAACTCAGGCAGGATGCCGTCGGCAAGCTCGCGGAAGCCGGCAGACATGTTGCGTATCTGCTGCTCGCGCTCCTGCGGATCCTCATACATTGAGAGTACGCGCAGGATTACGTCCTTGTCCTGAAGGTTGCTGGCAGCCACAAGTTTCTGGAATCCGTCCCAGTCCTGTGCTGTATAGTGCGCGTCGATGTCAGCGCTTACCTTCTGTTGCTTAAGAGTGCCCTTGACATACTTCTCCGACTCGTTCTGGCGCTTGTTGGCAAGCTGGTCGTTGAACTTAACACCACCCTCTGGTGAGGCGTAGGCCTGAATCTCTACATTTGAAACGTTGAAGCCCTCACGGTCGGCGTTGATTTTCTTAAGCATCTCCACGAAGTCCTTCACCGACTGGTTCTTGAGCTCACTCTGGCGGATGTTGGCCTGGTTGACGAGGAACTTTATGTTGGCCTCCTGCTTCTTCTCGTTCACGCGCTGGAATGTATCGGGAGCGATGACGCCGGTTTCAGAAGAGAGAGTGCGCTTATACAACTCTGAAGTTGAAATGACACCATTTGCCACCTTCACGGCAGGCACGTTGCACTTCTTGTTGCCCACGCGCGCATCGAAGGTGAGATACATCTCGCTCTTCTGCATGTCGGGCACATAGTCGAAGGAGGTCTTCATGGTATAGCGTCCGCCCACCTTGTATGAGATGGTCTGGTCGTTGCCCATCACCTTCTCGCCCTGGAATGTGGCGCCCTGGCCTTTTGCCACCTGTCCGTCGGCATAGCGTAGCTCTGGTATTACGGTCACGACGGCTTTCTTCTTCATGTATTTCTCGGGGAATGTGCCGTTGATGGTTGCCGGCACCTCGCCAGCCTGTGTCTCAAGCGGATTAGGTATTACGGTAAAGTTGTCGGCCGACAGCGCGCCGAGCTTAGATGAGCATGATGACATCAGCAGCACTGATGCTGCCGACAACATGAATAATTTTTTTTTCTGCATTGTTTTGTTATGAAAGTTATTAAAATATGTTTCTTTGATTGTTCTGTTTTCTTGCGATTATTTTCTACAAAGGTAGTCATACAAATTGGAACACGCTGCAATTACACCTTATTTTTATGCTTAATTAAAGATTTCATCGTAGCGTACGTTGCTTCACGTTGTAACCCGTCAACTCCACGAACGGCACCTGCTGCCGCACGTCTTCGCCGCACCATCCCACACGGACGATGCGCTCCTCGCCCGGCATGAGGTGGAAGTAGTTGTCGGAGTAGTCGACGGGCAGCACCTGCCTGCCGTCGTCGGTCTTGAGGTTGAGGCGTATCATCATGGCTGGGGTATCCGACGCGTTGCGCAGTGTCACGACGAGGGTGTTGTCCGTGGGGCGTGCGGTAGATGTAATGAGGTTCACATCCTGCAGCGACGCGAGTTGCTGCAGGTTGCCCTCATCGGTGGACAGCACGTAGAAATTGGACGACAACACGCGGTCGGCTGCCGTGTTGTTGGATACTTCGGTGCTGGATGTTGCCGAGGCGGCAGTGAGGGTGAGGCGTATGTAATAGACAGTGCCGTCGATGCCATCGGGCAGCGAGTCGGTGGCAAGTGCCGGCAACTCAATTGTGGAGTCGTCGGACGAGCCTGTCACTACACTGTCAGAACATATTAGACGTCCGTGGATGTCGAGCAGCTCGCGAGTGGCGGTGAGCCGTGGGTAGCTGCCTGCCGAGCGGTTGACTATCTCGACGTTGCGTGTCAGAGCGTTCCACTGTATATGCAGGGGCTCGCAAGCCTTTCGTGCGCCAAAGAAGGCGGCAGTAGGCTCAAAGAAATAGTCGTAGCACTGCCACGTGAAACTCGGCCAACATGGATGGCTCATCCATATAAGCAGTCCCTGACGGTACTTGGAGTCGGCCTCGTACATGGCGCGGTAGCCGTCGTAGTTCTCCCACTGCGAGAGCCGCGCGAACTCCTCGGCTGATGTTATCTTGCCGAACATGCGCTCCATTAGGCTCATGAACGACGCTCCGCGCTGCGCTCCTGCCTGCGTGAAGTCGTGCTGTCCCCAGGCATCACCGGGCTGCCACTCCACTGGAGCAGCGAGCGTGCGAGCCATACCCTCGGGTGACATTACATTTGGCATACCGCGCTCGGTGTGCAGCTTGCCTGTCTGAAGCTTGAAGTAGGTGCGCGGCTGTTCAGCCCAGTAAGGACCATGCCCGCTCACTCCCTCGTCGGCAGACGACGATATGTACAGCAGTCCGGGATTCATCTTGTTTACTGTCTCACGCAGGCCATTGTCGAGCGTAGCTGGCGGATAACCTTCGTTGCGTCCGCAGTAGAGTGCGATAGAGGGATGCTGGCGCATACGCGCAGTGAAGTCGCGTGCGTTCTGCATAAACATAATTTCGTCATCCGGGTCGGGTCCGTCGGCAGGATTAGCAAGCCAGAAGTCCTGCCACACCATGATGCCGTAGCGGTCGCAGGCATCGTAGAACTCCTCGTCGCCTGTCATGCCCACCCAGTTGCGTATCATATTGAAATGCATATCACGGTGCAGTCTCACAGCCGTATCGTACTCACGGGCGCGATAGTTGAGGTTGGCTTCCGAGAAGCCCCAGTTGCCGCCAAGCGGGATGAAGCGTCGTCCGTTTACATAGAGCTTAAGCTGCGTCATGGGGTCAGCATATGTCATTTGGCGTATGCCTGCGCGGAAGGTGACGGTTGATGTAGACATGGAGTGTGCTGGCATCTGGTTGTCAGGCACAAACTCAAACCCTGCCTCATAGAGATAAGGCTCGCCATAGCCATTGGGCCACCACAGGCGCAGTTGTCGGTTGCGCAGTTCGGGATAGTCCTCTGGCTCGAACACCACCTCGCGGCGTTCGCCTGGGGCGAGAGCCAGCGACTTTTCAAACCTTATGTCGCCTATCCATCCGCGCAGCGTACCCCTAACATCCTTGTCGAGACAGTTGACAGCCACCACACGCGGTGTGACGGTAGCCGTGGTGTCGGGCATGTTGGCAAGTCGTGTTGTCACGAGCGGGTCAGAGAGCGCGATGTTGTCGGTGGCAGTCAAGTAGACATCGTTCCATATGCCGATGTCGCGACCACGTATGGTTGATATCCAGTCCCATCCAGTAGTGGCATGAAACGTGGGATTGTCGGCTCCGAGTATGCCGCCGTTATAGTCGGTATTATAGTGGTTTTTCTCCTTGACCGCTCCGGGATGCGCATTCTTGTGTATAAGCACGGCAAGCGTGTTGTCACCACTTCTGTTGAGCCACTGCGTGATGTCCACTATAGAGCGCGTGAAAGCGCCCTCTATGCGGTCTATTTTCTTGCCGTTGAGCCACACGTCGGCTTTCCAGTTTATGCCGTCAAAGTTGAGCAGCACGCGCTGTCCACGCATCTCGTCGGACACGCGGAACGTACGGCGATACCAGAAGTCGGAGTTGAAATACGAGTCGCTCACGCTGAACAGGTTGTCGGCAATATTAGGGTCTTCTACCGCCCCGTAGTCCACGAAGCTCGTTAGCACCGTACCTGGCACCTTGGCAGGAATCCAGCCAGAGCCATACTTATACCTGGCAGTAGAGAGTCGTGCGCCGTTAGCGTTCACCTCAGACGCACGGCACACCTGCCAGTCGCCAAGATTAAGCGACTGGCGACCGTCGGCAAAGGTGTTACTATAGACGATGCTGTCGAGACAAGTCCTGCATAAGCCATCCACCTGCAGCTCGCTCAGCACATATGCCTTTACTCCTGGATTATCAGAGGTGCCTGCCACGTTGACGCTGCCTCCATCCATCACTACGCGCACATAGCGTCCCGACGCTCCGGGGGTGGCGATATGGTCATCACGTCGATTACTGCCAGTTGGCAGTGTGGCTATGCGATGCCACTTCACGGCGTCATCGCTCGCCTCAATGTAACCATGCTGCGGACGACGTATCCACGACAGTCTGACGCCATTGATTTGCGAGTTGCCGGAAAGGTCGACCTGCGCCCACTGGCATCCCTCACCGTCGCTCATCCATGCGCTGCCGAAACGCGAGTTGGGCAAAGCCTCTGGCTGCACCGACTTACCGGAGCGGAAGAACAGAAGGTTGCCTATATTCCAATAGACGGCACCGTCCATGTTCACCTCCACGCGCACCGCGCCGACATCGCGCAGCCCTTTCGGCAACTGGGCTTTGATATTAATGTTGCGCGCAGGCAATAGGTCGTGGCGTGTCTGCTTGTTGGGGTCGCTGCTCATCTTGTAGAGCGACTTGATGCCGGGCAATCCCTCGCCATGCTGCTCTGCCACAACAGTCCATCCGCCGTCCTTTTGCTTCGCGGACGGCACAAGAATGCGTATGGAGTAGCCGCCACGCGACGGTTGTTCATCATAAGCGACAGTGCAAAGAAGATTGATGCTGTCGGCATTGACCGTCATTCCCGTCCAGCGATATTCTATGTAGTTGTCGGCCCCTACAAGAGTGTTGTGCGTCCACTGTCCTCCGTCAATGGCCCACTCGCGCTCACGGCGCGGCAACAGTCCGTCCTTGGTGCTGACGCTGAGCGACGGGGGCATGGTTGCGCATGTGATGCCGTCGGTTAGAAGTTGTCCCGTTAGGTTGTAGTCGTAGCACGATGACGTGCGCACGGCACGATAATGGGCTATGTTCACCGGTTTGTCTGCAGCAGCTGCGATGTACGGTGACGCGGACAAGATAGAGGTTGATGCCATAATGTACTTTATTATATCTTTGATTGTCGGCATAGGATGAACTGGTTTTAGTTGTTTTGTTTCTGGTTTGTCGCGTTTCTATCATCTTTACGAGGTCGTTATGTTGGCAAATTGCGGTCGGGATAAACGAACAAGACGATAATTTTAGCATGACATTTAGGCTTCGCGAAGTTAAGAAAAGAAATTGAAATGAACAAGTAATTTTTAGCTATTGTCTTCCATTTGCGCTACCTTTTGATAAGGTAGGAGGCATCACAACAACAAAAACAAGTAAGCTTGTTTTGTGTTGTCTTCGATTTGCGCTACCTTTGCAGTCGAATTCAAAAATAACCATCAAACATACTGAAACAAAACAAATGGAATGGATTGAAAGTCTTTTCACCATACACTCTGCGGTACAGACCATCATTGTGTTGTCGCTCATAGTGTCGGTGGGACTCGCCCTCGGCAAGATTCACGTCAAGGGCATATCTCTGGGCGTGGCGTTTGTGTTCTTCATCGGCATCGTGGCTGGAAGCATGCACATATCCTCCGACCCGCAAATGCTCAACTTCGCCGAGACGCTCGGACTGTCGCTCTTTGTCTATGCACTCGGACTGCACGTGGGACCAAACTTCATCGGCATGATGCGGCACGAGGGAGTGTCGCTAAACGTATGGAGCATGACAGTCATCGCGCTCGGCACAGTGATGGCGCTCTCGATGTGCTTCGTGCTGCCTATATCAGTGCCCGACATGGTTGGCATTCTCTGTGGCGCAACAACCAACACTCCGGCGCTCGGCGCCGCGCAACAGGCCCTGTCGGCTGCCCACATGTCAAGCAGCGGAGCCGCGCTGGGATGCGCCGTGACCTATCCGCTGGGCGTTGTAGGCGTGATTGTGGCGATGATAGTGCTGCGCAAGTTTCTCGTCCGTCCCGACGACCTGCTTCCACACGGCAGCGATGACGACGACCAGACGTTTGTGGGACAGTTTGTTGTGGTCAACCCCGCCATATCGTGCAAGACCATCGCGCAGATTTCGCAGATGACACACCGCCATTTCATCATCTCGCGCATTTGGCGCGGCGACAACGTGATTGTGCCGCTCGCCACGACTGAGATGCAGATTGGCGACAACGTGCTCGTGGTGACCAACCGCGATGAAGTGCCCGCAATGGACCTGCTCTTCGGAAAGCGTGTGGAGAAAGACTGGAACCGCGACCATATCGACTGGAATGCCATCGACTCGACAGTGGAAAGCCGCGTCATCGTGATGACAAAGACCAAACTTAACGGCAAGACGCTCGGGTCGCTGCACATGCGCCAGACATACGGCGTGAACGTCAGTCGCGTAATGCGAGGCGACATCAAGCTGCTTGCCACCGACTCGCTGCACTTGCAGTATGGCGACCGCGTGACTGTGGTAGGCACACCCGACGATGTCGACCATGCCGAGGCGTTCCTGGGCAATGCCGTCCAGGTGCTAAACGAGCCTAACCTCGGCGCAATATTCTTCGGACTGCTCTTGGGCCTTGCCGTGGGAATGATACCTATCAGCATACCCGGCATGAGCGCTCCGGTGAAGCTCGGCATTGCCGGCGGGCCAATAATAATGGGCATACTCATAGGAGCGCTCGGCTCGCGCGTGCATTTCATCAGCTACACCACACGCTCTGCGTCGCTCATGCTGCGCAAGCTCGGACTGTCGCTCTATCTTGCCTGTCTCGGACTGGCTGCCGGCAAGGACTTCATCGCCACTGTGATACGCCCTGAGGGCGTGCTGTGGGTAGGCGTGGGCTTAGCACTGACCATTGTTCCATTGCTCGTCATTGGCGCCATAGCACTGAAAGTGCACAAATTTGACTTTGGCACCATCTGCGGCCTGCTCTGCGGTGCCATGGCCAACCCCATGGCTCTGAGCTATGCCAACGAGACTATACACAGCGACCGCGCCGCCGTGGCCTACACGTCGGTTTATCCGCTGGGCATGTTCATACGCGTGATAATAGCGCAGGTGATAATAATGTTCATGGTATAAGGAATCAGCAATTCCTAACTCACAACTTGTAATTTCCAATTTGACAATGCAAAATCCTCCCGACTACCGCCACGACACGGTGCTCCCGCTACCGATGGAAGTGACAGCCAACGCATGGGCTGTAGACGCCGCGTGCTCTGGCAATCCTGGACCGATGGAATATCAGGCGATTGACCTCGCCACCGGGGCGCAAGTGTTTCACTTCGGCCCCGTGCACGGCACCAACAACATAGGCGAGTTTCTCGCCATAGTGCATGCCCTCGCACTACTCGACAAGCAGGGCATCACGGGCAAGACAATATACAGCGACTCACACAACGCCATTCTGTGGGTGCAGAAACGGCAATGCAAGACCAAGCTTGCACGCACACAGCAGACAGAGCAGCTATACCAAATAATAGCGCGAGCGGAAGCATGGCTACGCACCCACCAAATAAAGAATCCCGTGGTGAAATGGGAAACGAGGAAGTGGGGAGAAGTACCGGCCGACTTCGGGCGCAAGGGATAAAAAGAAGAGGGTAAAGTCAAAATACAAAATCAAGACTTTACCCTCTTCATTCATATAACTTTTCACTTAAATTCAAGACTTTAGTTATCTAATCACAAGCCGCGTGAGATTTTCCTCGGCGAATGTATCCTGTGCCACGCGCTGCAAGTCGGCAGGTGTAAGGGCGTCGATTTTATCACACAGCGAGGTGACGTCTTTTTTCCATCCATAGTGCAGATAGCCCTTGGCAAAGTCGAGAGCGAACGACTCGCGCGAATCGCACGCAATGCCTATCTGCCCACGTATCTGCTTCTTGGCGGCACACAGTTGCGCGGCGGAAAGCGGGCGCTCCATAACTTTGTCGAGTTCGCGGCGTATCAGCTTTAGGCATTTATTCACATTTCTAGGGTCGCAGCCGAAGTAAACAGCCCATAATCCTGTGTCCGAGTAGCTCTGCATTATACTCTCCACGGTGTATACAAGGGCGTGACGCTCGCGCAGTGATATGTTGAGCCGGGCGTTCATGCCAGGTCCACCAAGTATGTTGTTGAGCAGATACAGGGCGATGCGCCGGTCGTCGTGAACGTCATAGGCACGGTTGCCGAGCATCACGTGTGCAAGATGCGTGTCCATGTGGCGCTCTATGTCCTGCGTCTCGTATGGTGGCAATGGAACGTCGGACGATTGTGCGTCAGCTGCATGTGCGTCGGACGGAAGACCGACGTTCCGGGAGAAGCTGCGCTCTAACAAGCGCACCAGTTTGCCAAAGTCAACGTCGCCATAGGCAAAGAACACACTGTTGCCCGGATTATAGAACCGGCGCGTGAAGCGCAGCGCATCCTCAGTGGTATAGGTGCGGAGCTGCTCTGCTGTACCGAGGATGTTGTGGCCGAGTGGATGGCCCTGGTATATGGCGTTCTCAAAGAGGTCGTACACGAGTTCGGAAGGCGAGTCGTTGTAGCTTTCTATCTCATCAACAATCACCTCCACCTCCTTGTCAATCTCCGCCTGTGGATATGTTGAATGGAACACTATGTCGGTCAAGAGGTCCACGGCACGGTTGATGTTGTCCTTGAGCACGGCTGCATGATAGACGGTCTCCTCTTTGTTGGTGAAGGCGTTTAGGTCACCGCCTACACTCTCAAGATAGCCGAGGATATTCATAGACGTGCGGTGTGAGGTGCCCTTGAATGTCATGTGCTCGCAGAAATGCGCCATGCCTTCCTCGCGACCGGGCTCCTCGTCGCGTGTGCCGGCAGCCACGGCATAACCGCAGTAGACCACGGGCGACTGGGACGGCAGATGTATGACGCGCAGTCCGTTGCTGAGCGTATGTGTATTATAGTTCATATTCAATGTTGTTGTTTTATCGAGTGCAAAGTTACACTTTTCGGCACGTAAACCTACCATTTATAATTCATTTATGGCACAGTTTTAGTTCATTAGCGCCTCGTTAATGCACGCATATCACTTATTTTCCGTAATTTTGTAGCCAAAAGCCTAACATTACAAATATTTTATTTATATGAAACATCTGTTACTGACCCTGGCTGTTGCTGGAATGTCGCCATGCCTCATCTACGCTGCCGACACTACCGGAAAGGCCACACAGCCAACATTCACCGAATGGCACGACATGTCGGTGAACAACATCAACCGATTCCCCGTGCACACTTCCTTCTTCGCCTACGAGAACCGTGACGCCGCCCTCAAGGGCGACCGCGCGCAATCTGGCAACTACCTCTCCATCGAGGGCGACTGGAAATTCCAGTGGGTGGCAAACGCCGACCAGCGGCCCACCGACTTCTTCCGCACCGACTTCAACGACGCCTCATGGAAGACTATGAAGGTGCCTGGCATATGGGAGCTCAACGGCTACGGCGATCCTGAATACGTCAACATCGGCTTCGCATGGCGCGGCCACTTCAAGGACAATCCGCCAGAGGTGCCCACAAAGGACAACCACGTAGGCTCCTACCGACGCACGATACACATCCCCGACTCTTGGGACGGCCGACAGGTCATTGCCCACTTCGGTTCCGTCACGTCCAACATGTATCTGTGGGTCAACGGACAGTTCGTCGGCTATGCCGAGGACTCTAAGTCGGCTGCCGAGTTTGACCTCACCCCATATCTGAAGAAGGGCGACAACCTCATCGCCTTCCAGTCGTTCCGCTGGTGCGACGGTTCCTACTCCGAGGACCAGGACTTCTGGCGCCTCTCGGGCGTGGCGCGCAACTGCTTCCTCTACTCGCGCTCAAAGGTTGCTCACGTTGACGATGTGCGCGTCACCCCCGACCTCGACACCGAATACAAGAACGGCTCACTTGCCGTGAACGTCAAGGGCAAGGGCAACGCCAAGTTCGTCATCGACCTTATCGCGCCAAGCGGTGACATAGTCAGCCGCAAGGTACTCAACACCACCAAGGTGAAAAAGAAGGCTGGCAAGGCAGTGGCTGAAATCAACGCCACCGTGAAGTTCGACGTGGAGAACCCGCTGAAGTGGACCGCCGAGACACCTAACCTATACAAGGTGGTCGTAACCGTGCAGCAGAACGACAAGGACGTGGAGTCGGTGCCGGTGCGCACGGGCTTCCGCAAGGTGGAAATCAAGAACCGCCAGCTGCTTGTCAACGGACAACCGGTAATCATCAAGGGTGCCAACCGCCACGAGATGGATCCAGACGGAGGCTACGTTATCTCGCGCGAGCGCATGATCGAGGACATCAAGCTGATGAAGCAGTTCAACGTCAACGCCGTCCGCACATGCCACTATCCTGACGACCCCTATTTCTACGACCTCTGCGACGAGTACGGACTCTACGTATGCGCCGAGGCCAACCAGGAAAGCCACGGTTTCTACTACGACAAGGACGCCGCACCGACAAAGCCGCAGTTCGCCCTGCCTATCATGGAGCGCAACCAGCATAACGTGCAGAACCAGTTCAACCACCCGTCTATCATCTACTGGTCGATGGGCAACGAGACTGCCGACTCGAAGAACTTCACAGCCGCCAAGCAGTGGATCAACCAATACGACCCTTCGCGCCCCGTACATTGGGAGCGCGCTATCAACGGCGACAACACCGACATCTACGCCGTGATGTACACCACACCGGAAGGTGTGGAGGCGTATGCCACCGACAAGAACAACAAGAAGCCGATGATTATGTGCGAATATGCGCACGCCATGGGCAACTCGGGCGGCGTGATGCACGAGTACATGGACCTCGCGCGCAAGCTTCCCTACTACCAGGGCGGATTCATCTGGGACTTCGTCGACCAGGGTCTGCGCTCGAAGGACGCAAAAGGCAACACCATATTCAAGTATGGCGGCGACTACAACTCCTACGACCCGTCGGACAACAACTTCAACTGCAACGGCTTCATCTATGCCGACCGCACGCCGACACCGCAGGCACACGAGATTGGCTACTGGTACCAGAACTACTGGGTTGAGCCCGAGAACCTGGAGGAAGGCAGCATCTACGTGAAGAACGAGAACTTCTTCCGCCCTGCCGACAACGTGTCGCTGTCGTGGGGCATCGTGGCCGACGGCATAGAGTATCAGAATGGCACACTTTCCGACCTCTCGTTCCTCACGCCGCAGCAGAAGTTCAAGCTCGTGCTGCCCTACAAGCTCGAACAGTACAAGAACCAGAATGACGTGATGCTCAACATAGAGTTCCGCCTGAAGAAGGACGAGGGACTGCTGAAGGCGGGCACCATCGTGGCACACCAGCAGCTGCCCATCCGCGAGTTCCTGGGTACCGACCTCACTGTAGCCACGACAGCCTCGAAGGCAGTGAAGCTGACCGACAAGAAGAAAGAGCCTCAGCTGACGCTCGCTGCCGAGAACTTCACGCTGCAGTTCGACCGCAAGACGGGCTTCATCTCGAAATATGAAGTGGGCGGCAAGTCGCTCCTCGGCGAGGGTGGCTCGCTGAAGCCTAACTTCTGGCGTGCCGTGACCGACAACGACATGGGTGCAGGCTCACAAAAGACGTTCGCCGCATGGCGCACGCCGGAGATGAACCTCCGCTCTATCACTGCCGACAAGAAGACGAAGACCGTGACCGCCACCTACGACATGCCTACTGTGAAGTCGACACTCACGCTGACATACAACGTCGAGGACAACGGCACGCTCAACGTAACGCAGGCTCTGAAGACCACTCCCGGCGCCAACGTTCCGGAGATGCTGCGCTTCGGCATGGTGATGAACCTGCCCTTCCAGATGGACCAGGCCATGTGGAACGGACGCGGACCAGTGGAGAACTACTCAGACCGCAAACTGTCGCAGAACGTGGGCATCTACAAAGCCACTGCCGACCAGTTGTTCTTCCCCTACGTGCGTCCGCAGGAGACTGGCACCATGAGCGACCTGCGATGGTGGAACCAGACCGACCAGAACGGATTCGGATTCCGCATCGAGAGCGACAAACTCTTCTCGGCGTCAGCACTGCACTACGACCTATTGACACTCGACGAAGGCTTGGAGAAGCACCAGCGCCACTCGCAGTCGCTTGACAAGTCGAAGTACACCAACATGTTCATCGACCTCGCGCAGGAAGGCGTAGGCGGCGTGAACAGCTGGGACGGTGACGGCAGGGCACGCAAGGGCCACCGCGTGGAATACAAGGACTACACATTCTCGTTCCGCATATCGCCGAAGACACTTCACTAACATAATTGGGAGAGGGGGCGAAACGCCCCCTCTCCCAATTTATTCTCCGTAAATTTGCGGAGAAAATGATATTGCATGTGATTAGAAAGTGATTTATGGAAACTTGTAGATAATTATCAATAGTCCGTTAAATTTTTCTCAAAGCAATGTTCGGCTCACCCGATAAAGTCCGTGGCAAGACTAACCAAGTATCAACTAAACACGATGAAAATATTGCATGAATGGATATCTATCGCCTTTTGCATAAGTGGCTTAATTATGTATGTGACAAATGCAATCTGGATGTACATTTTTACATGCTGTTTTTATTTGCTTTATATGGATTAGCACCATATTGTCAGTCAACTTAAGTAGAAGAAGACAGAAAAGCCTCAGACTTGCATTGAGGTCTGAATTATGGGATTTATGTATAATGGCAAGTTCTGTTGTGGTCGTATTGTTGAGAATTTTTCTCAATATTATTAGTTAATGCACTATCATTATTAATTATAAACTGTGAGAGGGGCGTCCCATCCCCGACACGCAAGCGTATGATTCTGCAATGTCGGGGACGATACGCCCCTCTCCCAGTTACATCTTCCGCAAGATTACTTTACGGCAACCTTATACACATTCTTCTTGCCGTCCTTCACTACATTAAGTATATATACACCGGCAGGAAGGCTATTAGTATTAATCACTGAAGACGAAGTTGTCAGCAACACATTGCCGGCAACATCAACAACCGTTGCATTGTCGAAGCGACCGTTGACAGCGATAGTCTTGCCTACAGCATCGACAGCCACACCTATATTTCCACCTAAGCGGTTTGCACTGATAGCGGTGACAACCACCGACGCGGCATCCGACTCCGCCGACACGCTGCAGTCGTTGTAGAAGGCCTGCACACGATACTCGGCTCCCTCTACATAGTTGTCGACAACATAGCTGCTGTTGGCTGCATACACCGGCAAGGTGTTCACCGACTCGCCGTTCTCCAGCACATTGCATGCCACAAGGTTGCCATTGAGACGCGAAGCCTCAGGCAGAATGGCATCCTCTGTGATGTTAATGCGTATAGGCCATACGCAATAGGCACGGTTAGGATCGTTGTCATCCTTGTTGAACTCATATATAGTACTCCATGTCACGCCTTCGTCCTCCGAATAGAGGTCGGTCTCACCTGTCTTGTATTCGGGATTGGTATTGCCCGACTGATAATAGAGCGGAGTCTGGTCTGCATCATAGTCGTATATTCGCACAGCAACGCGATAGCTCTTGCCTGCCTCTATCTTAACTGCCTTATCGAGAGGAGCCACAGAACTTGTGGCTTCCGTTGCGCAGTCGTCGGCAAATTTGCCAGTAGCCACCTTCTCGCCGTCGGCATAGACAAAGACCTCGGCTTTAGTGTTGTTGGTCTCGCCGCCATAATAGTTGGGCGCGTCGTAGATGAAGTCGCTTACAGAAGTGATGCACATCCCAACATAATCCTTCATCTTGTCGGCTGGGAAATCAACAGCCGTCATCATCGGACTACCGCCGTTGCCCACGTTATAGTCGGTTATGACGTTTGAGTTGTTCAGACGACTCACCTCATAGGCACCTATGTTGTTCTTCCACTCCACCTTGGCAGAGTTGCCGTTCTTGACGAGGCGCACGCCTTCGGGAGTGGCACCGCTATATTCGGTGTCCACATTGATATAGTCGAGAGCCCAGCGCAATGTGGCAAATCCATCACCACTTGCCACAAAACGCAACTGGAAGTCCTTACCGGCAAGATCCTTGAGGTCTACGCGGTAGAATGCCCAGTTATACATATTAGTCTCGTCTGCCCATATTGTGCGGAGCGCGTTCCATGTCTCGCCGTCAGTGGAATATTCAACAGAAAGAGCGTCCGAATTAAGATTCTGCTGCACAGTGTTCACATCCTTGCGCATCGCATAGAATGTGAGGTAAGGAGCCTTGCCGTCCTTGTCGGCGCTGATGAAGCGCGATGTGAGCGTTGCCTTGTAAGGGCTGTAGGCTGTGTTGGTGACATTGGCGAAATAGGTGTTGTCCTGATAGTCGCCTCCCGACACGTTCCACAAGAGCACCTCGCTGCTATTGCCATCCACAAGCTCGCGCGTCCAGAAATTGGAGTCGAAGCTTGACGACTCGAAGTTCTCCCTCAGAGGCATAGAGTATGAGTCGGGCACTGCCACTTTCACCTCGGCCGACTTGTCCGACTCCACTTCCTTGCCGTCCTTGTCGTATACCGCCTTGACAAACATGCTGTGTGAGCCGGCTTCCAACTCGATGTCAAAGCGCGCGCTCTTGTCGGCAGCATTGCTTGCCTCTTTATCATTATCGACATAGAGATCGTACGACTTCAATGTCAGACCTTCTGGTATATCTGCAACCTTGTCGTAGGTGACAGCCATCTTACCGACACCTGTGAAGTGGGTTTCCACATTACTTGCAGTTGGAGCCACTACACCCTCGAGATTGCGCTTGAGGCACCATGAAGAATTGTCGCGGGAGTCGTTGCCTATGACCACCGTACCGTCAGCCGACACTGCCGCCGGTATTGAACTTTCATTATAAAGTTTTGCATCGACACCTGGCGCATACACACTGGCAAAATACTCCAAGGCAATGAGCGACTTGTCAGCGAACGAGTAGTAGAAAGTCTTATCTGTATAGTCAATGCTGTTGGATATGCGGCAGAAGAAGTTTCCATTGTCGTCTACAGCCAGCGTCTTAAGGCTGCTCACATTCTCCACAGGCACTTCCGTATAGTTGCCGGTCGTTGTGTCATACAAAGCCATGTGCGACTTTGGACCTGTGATATACAACAACACATACTTTCCGCTTGCGCTTACTGATGTAGCACTGGCATCCCAGATGGCGGACGATGAAGCCTCCATGCCGAGCAGCAGCTCCTTAGGATTCTGGTCGGTCGATGTCCACACTACGGGGCGCTTTACGCCACCATAGCTTATCACTCCCGCAGCTACGTTGCCATCAGCTGAAAGAGCGTTGACGGAGCCTATCGCACCTGAAGGAACCTTATAGTTGAAATACTCATACTTAGAGTCGGTTGCGTTCCACTTCCACCCACACGGGACAGTCGGCATATAGTACTTATATATATAACCAGCCACCACCGACTCATCAGCAGACACCGCAACAGCATAACTGCCGTCACCATCCTCGTCGAAGTCGTCGGCCGTCAAGTCGCCGACACCCAGTTTGGTCACCGTTCCGTTTTTCCACAAGGCAGCAGAACGGAATGTCAGTGTATAGGCATCGCTCCAGTCGGTTGCAGGATAATCACGTTTCAGGTTCTTGTCCTTCATTGAACCGACGATGCATCCATTGTCGTTCACACCGAGGAACTGACCACTGTTATCATCGTCATCAGAATTGGTGTTCCAACTCAAATCACCGGTTGTCGAATTCCATACAAACGACGACAAAGCATCGTCACCATAACTGCCGGCATTGCCGACAACATACACTCCATTAGGCGAGACATTCTTCACTACACCTTGGTCGGACAAGGAGGTAAACTGCACTTGTGCCATAGCTGTGGTGGTGCCGAGCATCATCGCGCAAAGCATAATGTCCAATTTTTCCATAAATAAGTCTAATTAAAGATTTTTATATTATTAAGTATATGATTATAATCATATTTATATATAAGCGGCAATCTATAAGAGGGTATGGCAAGGATGCCATACCCTCCTACTATATGTAAAGATAACTTTGTCAAGATAATCACTCTGCTATTTCTTTCTCCTTAGGCAACAGCAGGTTGAGCACCACGGCGAGCAGGAACACCACTGCCACGCAGTTGTCGGCAAACACCGTGCGCACAATCTCGGGGAAGATGGCGAACATACCGGTTGCCTGGGTGAAGCCGAGACCCACCGAGAGCGAGAGGCTCACGATAATCATATTGCGCTGCGAGAATCCCGAGCGTGCCATCATGCCGAATCCGGCATAGAGGATGCTGCCGAACATCATGATGGTGCAGCCGCCGAGCACCGACTGCGGAATTGTCGTCAGCACGTAGCCCACTGCCGGGAACACACCGCCGAGAATCATCACCACGGCTCCCACACCGATGGTGAATCGGTTGACAACGCCCGACATGGCTGCCAGGCCCACGTTCTGGCTGAATGATGTGATTGGCGTACAACCGAAAAGTCCAGACACGGAGCTTACAAAACCGTCGCAGCAGATGGCGGCACCCATCTCCTTCTTGTGAGGATTGCGCTTCAAGGCACTGTTACAGAGGGCAGAAGTGTCGCCGATAGTCTCTGTGGCTGAAACAAGATATACGGCAGTGACGGATAGAATGGCTCCGATGTTGAACTCGGGTGTGAAAGGAAGCAGCTTAGGAAGAGCTATGATTGAAATTCCAGTGAGTCCGCTGTAGTCGACCATTCCCATGAATAGGGCGAGAATGTAGCCGACGATAAGTCCTACAAGAACGGAGAGCGAACGAAGAAAGCCTTTGGCGAAAACCTGGCAAAGGAGGCAGGCAAGAAGCGTGACACTGCCGACAATCCAGTTGTTTAGACTGCCGAAATCGGCAGCGCCCTGACCTCCGGCGAATGAATTTGCGCCAACTGGCAGAAGAGAAAAGCCGATTGCCGTGACGACGGTGGCTGCCACCACATGCGGAATGAGCTTTATCCAATACTTGGCGAAGAGTCCGAGCAATCCCTCAAGCACACCGCCCACGATGACGGCGCCGATGAGCGTACCCATGCCGTAGGCCCCACCGATGCTGATGGCGAGCGAGAGGAACGTGAACGAAATGCCCATCACGATAGGCAGGCGCGAGCCGACGCGCCACACAGGATAGAGCTGCACGAGCGTGCCGATACCGGCAATCACCATACAGTTCTGGATGAGCACCGCACTAACCGACTTGTCCAGTCCGATGGCACTGGCAAGGATCATTATCGGCGCGATGTTGCTGACAAACATTGCCAGCACATGCTGAAGACCGAAAGGAAGGGCTTTCCCCAACGGCACTCTACCGTCAAGTTGGTAGAGATTTTCTGCTGAATTTGACATGACGTTAATAAATATTATGAATATGGGGACAAAGGTACAAAAAATCAGAAAGAAATTAACGGCATTACACGAGATTTAAAACTCGTGTAATGCCGCTATTTATTTTATTTACTCTGCTGATTGTTTTTTCCCGTCATTATTGTCGTCCTTATCTCCAGGATGCACGATTCTCTTAATCGTCTCACCGATGGGTAGCTGGTCGAGCACGCCGAGACTTGGTGCCACAGTCTTAACGAGCGAATTGAGGAAGTTGCTTGTCGCGCCGTCGCCACCGTCGAACACCGTGACGTTGCCGAGCTGCATCTTCTCGAACGCCTTGACCTGCTCGCCGGCAATCTCCTTCCACTGATCGACCATCTTGTACTGAATGGCGATGGCAGGGTTCGACTCGGCAGCCTTCACCATAGCCTGGAATCCGTCCGCCTCGGCAAGCAGCGACATCTTCTTACCCTCAGCCTCAGCCTCGAGTTTCATGCGTATAGCCTTTGCCTCAGCCTCAGCCTGGGCGAGCGTAGCCTTTGCCTTTGCCTCAGCCTCACGAGTAATCTTCTCTGCCACGGCATCGGCCTGGAGGATGGCCTCCTGCTTGGCAATCTCGGCAGGCACAATCTTCTCCGCCTTGAGAGACGACTCCACCTTCAGCGCCTTTGCCTCCTCTACATCCTTCTGCGCCTTCTCGCGTGCGGTTTGCACGGCAGCCTCCGAGCGTGCTGCTGCCTCGCCAGCCTCCTTGTCGGCGTTGGCCTGCGTCACGGAGAGCTGGGCATTGGAGAGGGCTATCTCTTTCTGAGCCTCGTTGCGTCCGATGGCAGCCTTCTTCTTAGCCTCTGCCTGCTTTATCTCCATGTCGGAGTTGAGCTCGGCGATGCGGCTCTCCTTAGCGGTGTTGGCCTGCTCCACGTTGATGTTCTTCTCCGCCTCGGCACGAGCCACCTGCGACTCCTTGTCGGCATTGGCGAGAGCCACCTGCGACACACGCTCCTTGTCGGTCTGTGCCACGGAAATCTCCTGCTCCTTGCGTGTGGCGGCGATTGCCACCTCTTGATCCTTGCGCGTCTCTGCCACGCGCGTCTCGCGCTCCTTTATCTGGTTAGCAATCTTTATGGCACCGAGTTTCTCCTGCTCCTCGATGTTAGCTTGAGCCTCGTTCTGTGCCTTCGACTCTGCCTCCTTTCCGAGGTTGACGATATAGTTGGCAGCGTCGCGGATGTCGCTGATGTTGATGTTCATCAGATAGAGACCAAACTTGCGCAGCTCGGTGTCGATGTTGTCCTTCACCTTCGAGAGGAACTTGTCGCGGTCGGAGTTCAACTCCTCGATAGTCATATCGGCGATGACAAGACGCATCTGGCCGTAAACGACGTCGGTGATGAGGTTCTGCTTGTCGTCCATAGAGAGTCCGAGCATACGCTCTGCGGCGTTCTGCATCACCTCGGGGTCGGTGCTGATGGCGACGGTGATTGTCGTTGGCACGTCGACACGGATGTTCTGTGCGGAGATGGCGCCCGTGAGCTTGCAGTCAATCTGCATCGGCTTCATTGAGAGGAAGTCGTAGCCCTGGATGATAGGCCACACGAATGCGGCGCCGCCATGATAGAGCCTGGCCGACTTTGCGCCACCGGTCTTACCGTATACAACGAGCACCTCGTCGGATTTGCACTTGCGGTAGCGCGAGAGCACACCGACAATACCCAGCACGATGACCACAACGAGCACGGCTGCGAGAATGAGAATGTTTGTTTCCATAATAGTATTTGGTTTTATTGGTTATGCTATATAATATTTGTTCTGCGCATATCTTTCTATAGTCACCCTCTCGTCGGTCTTGTAGTCGGTCCTGCCCGACTCCGACACGACATCAAGCTCGCGCTCAGCCCCGTCGCGCTCAACGAATATGGTGTAGCGTCCGTCGCCCTCGTTGATATAGATGCGCCCTACCCTGCCCACGAGTGCGTCAGCACGCTCTGGCTTGCGCAGGTTCTGCAGGCGGAAGGCAAGCAGGTAGCTATAGAACAATGCTATCATAAATACCAATCCCACGACCACGGCTATGGCAAACGTGTACCACCCGTCGTCCGGAAAGAGCACTTTTGTCCAGCCGAAGCCTATAAGGAAGTGCACCATACCCTTGAACGAGAAGAAACTGCCGAGGTCGAAATCGGCATTGGCATCGCCGTCGACATCAATGTCGAACCCGCCAAAGAATACTGACATTATGAACTGCATGAGGAAGATGCCTGTTGAGACGAAGGCTGTTAGCATGAATATTTCGTGGGTTGTCATAGAATTGCTGGTTTTAAGTTATTCAACGGTCGAGGTAGCGTACAATATGTTTCTGCAACAAAATTACATAAATAGTCTGACAAAACGCTGCAAATATTCAACTTTTTTATGTAAGTTTGCATGGTGATGTTCCAATAATACAATTTGCGATATGAATACACTGAGAGATAAATGCATACGGTTTGACTGGGCGATAAAGCGACTGCTCAGACAGAAAGCCAACTTCGGGGTGCTGGAGGGGTTCCTCACCGTGTTCCTCGGCGAGAAGGTGGAGATAATGGAGATTCTTGAGAGTGAGGGCAACCAGCAGGCAGCCGACGACAAGTTCAACCGCGTGGACATAAAGGCGAAAAACTCCAAGGGTGAGATTATCATCGTCGAGGTGCAGAACACGAGCGAGCTGTACTATCTTGAGCGCATACTCTATGGCGTGGCAAAGGCAATAACCGAGCACATCAAGCTCGGCAATACGTATAAGGAGGTGAAGAAGGTATACTCCATCAGTATACTGTATTTCGACCTTGGGCGCGGCTCCGACTATCTGTATATAGGACAGAACAATTTTGTGGGCGTGCATACAAAAGACCACTTAGTGATAAGCACTAAAGAGGAGGGAGCCATAAAGCAGAAATTTCCGTCGGAGATATTCCCTACCTATTACCTTGTGCGTGTCAACAACTTCAATGAGGTGGCGAAGTCGCCGCTTGAGGAATGGATGCGCTACCTAAAGGAGGGAGTCATCAACGAGAAGACAACTGCCCCCGGACTGCGCGAGGCTCGCGAGAAACTGCAATACTACTCCATGAGCGACGCCGAACGCTATGCCTACGACGAGCACGTCAACGCCGTGATGATACAAAACGACGTGCTCGGCAACGCGCGCGCCGAGGGACTTGAGCAAGGCCGTGCCGAGGGAAGAGCCGAGGGAAGAGCTGAGGGAAGAGCTGAAGGAAGAGCTGAAGGCGAACGCTCTAAAGCCACAGAAATTGCAAGAAAACTTAAAAGTCTCGGACTTCCCGCAGAACAAATCATGACCTCCACAGGACTCACCGAAGCGGATATTCTCGCTCTCTGAGCCTCTTTCGCACAAGGAGAAGAGGACGTAAAGTCAAGACTCGCAAATTGGGATTATTCGTGGCGGAGGTCTCCGGCCTCCGCAGCAAGCAAATATTACTCGTATATTGATAAGTAACTCATACTATATGTAAGATATTTTGAGCACCTACTTATCCAATTAATTATGCATAGTGGTTGCTGCGGAGGCCGGAGACCTCCGCCACGGATAAGCCCAATTTGACACAGCCGCCTCATATTTATTGCAATATGAGGATTCTCTAATACAACCTCCGTTCCGCCCAGTCGCCACGGTCGAGGTTTCTATATCCTATCGCCTCGGCGATGTGCTGAGCCCCGACGTGCTCATCACCGGAAAGGTCGGCTATGGTGCGCGCCACCTTGAGTATGCGGTTGTAGGCGCGGGCGGAGAGCGAGAACTTCTCCATGGCTGTGCGTAGCAGAGAGATGGAAGCCTCGTCGGGCTCGGCAAACTGGTGTATCATGCGCTCGGTCATCTGGGCGTTGCAGTGGATGCCTTTATAGTCTTTGAAACGGGCGGTCTGTATGTCGCGTGCCTTGATGACGCGCTCGCGGATAACGCTGCTCGGCTCGCCCGGCTCCACCTTGGATATGTCCTTGAAGGGCACGGGCGTTATCTCGCACTGTATGTCGATGCGGTCGAGCAATGGACCGGAAATCTTGTTCATGTAGCGCTGTATCTGTCCCGGCGTGCAGCAGCACTTGTGCGTGGGGTCGTTGTAGTAGCCGCACGGACACGGGTTCATCGATGCGATGAACATGAATGAACAAGGAAACTCGACAGTATATTTGGAGCGTGAGATTGTTATCTTGTGGTCTTCGAGCGGTTGGCGCAAAACTTCAAGTGTCTGCTTGTTGAACTCAGGCAATTCGTCTGCAAAGAGTACACCGTTGTGGGCAAGCGATATCTCACCCGGCTGAGGATTCATTCCGCCGCCCACGAGTGCCACCTCAGATATCGTGTGGTGGGGCGAACGGAACGGACGTTGCGATATGAGCGACGTGCCGCGCTGCAGCTTGCCCGCCACACTGTGTATCTGCGTGGTCTCAAGACTCTCGGCGAGCGACAGCGGAGGGAGTATCGACGGCAGGCGCTTCGCCATCATCGACTTGCCCGATCCCGGAGGACCCACCATGATGAGGTTGTGTCCGCCGGCGGCAGCCACCTCCAAGGCACGCTTCACGGTCTCCTGGCCGCGCACGTCGGCAAAGTCTAGGTCGTACTTGTACTGCTGCTCGTAAAACTCGCGGCGCGTGTCGACAAACGTCGGCTCAAAGGCAGCTGCACCAGTGAGCAGCTTTATCACGTCGACAATGTTCTCCATGCCATATACCTCAAGGTTGTTCACCACGGCAGCCTCGCGCTCGTTCTGCTTCGGCACAATCAGTCCCTTCAGTTTCTCTGCCCTTGCCTTGATGGCTATCGGCAGCGCACCCTTTATGGGTTGCAGCGTGCCATCGAGGCTCAGCTCGCCCACCATCATGTACTGGTCGAGCACGTCGGTGACGATGGCACCGCTCGCCGCCAGTATGGCGATGCCGAGCGGCAGGTCGAACGAGCTGCCCTCCTTGCGCAGGTCGGCGGGAGCGAGGTTGATGGTTATGTCGCCGTGCGGAAACTTATATCCGTTGTACTGCAACGCCGAGGCTATGCGGTCGCGCCCCTCGCGCACGGCGGTGTCGCCGAGACCGGTCATGCGGTACATCACGCCGGGCACGATGTTCACCTCAACGGTGACGGTGGTCACGTCGAGTCCGTTCACGGCAGCGGAATAAGTCTTTACAAGCATAATTTTGTCAGTAGGTTTAAAGGGTTAATATTCTAACGACAAAAGTAGCGGTTTTGCGCGGTTTGGCAAAACGATGCAATGGTTTTCTTGCAACAAGACTTAATTTTATTGATAATGCTGCACAAACAATTATACCCTTTCGGGTGCAATACGAGATGAAATCGCTATATTTGCACCAGAAAGGGTATAATCATCATTACAAATATGGATACACCTATACCATCATTTCGTAAAGGAGAAGCGCAAGATTTTCAACCTCACGCAGGTTGACTTGGCGGATAAGTCGGGCGTTGGGCTACGGTTCGTGCGCAACTTGGAGCAAGGAAAGCCCACGCTGCGCCTCGACAAAGTAAACCAGGTGCTGGCTCTCTTCGGTCATGAGGTTGGAGCTGTGCCGAGCGTCAAGCAAAAACAATAGGAGAAAGCGAAAGCAAGATTGAAACTTTATCCGTGGCGGAGGTCTCCGGCCTCCGCAGCACCCGGCAATATGAAACTATATAAATAGCCTTGCCCTTGAATTTGAACAATTACGCCCCATAACCCTTCAAATTCTGATACCATGAAGAAACAATATTCCCAACACATGTGGGCAGTCTTGCCTGAAAAGAAAAATAACACCTAAAAGGGGTGTTTTTTAAAATAATATCCGTAAATTTGCCTTTGGCTTCCGGGGAGAAATCCGGACAGTACGCAAAAGGCACTTTGCAGACTAAGGTTCTTTAGTTCTTAAATCGCCAAATCATAAGAAAATTGTCAAAGAACACGAAGGCGAAGAATGCCCACATCTTCTGTTTCCGACTGTGAAGCAGACCCGTTTGTTGTATACTCGCGTAACGGCGGACTCCCGTCCGCCGCCCAAAGCGTTTTATAGCATGGTCTCTGCTATCGTCATACACCAGAAAGAAACGGACGTGGGGTATTGTTTCTTCCGTTCTTGTGACAATTGGTGTTTGGCGATACCTTGAACTATAAGGACGTGAGGCAGATGGTTGCTCCACGTCTTTTGCGTATAATGAGGCAGACCAAACAAAAAACTACGCCTCAGAAACCGTCAAAACCTAACAACCGAAACATCAACAAAACCAAAGCAATATGGCAAGATTCAAAATCACAACGCTGCACACACGCAACTCCAACGGCATACGCATTGAACCTGGTATGACCGTTGAGGTAGTGACGCAGAGCATGAGCAATCCCGTCAACACAAACGGCGGGCAAACCGTGGTGGATGCCTTTATGCGCATCTACGGAATAGACATACGCAAGGCGGGAGCCTTGAGCATGACGGAACTAAGAGTGGAACAAATTTAACAACCTAAAAACAATAATTCACATGAAACAGACTTTCCAGAACCAAACACCCTACGAACAACAGCAATGCACAGAGATAGACAAATGGAAGAACACAGAGCCTAACGTTGTAAACCAAGCCATAGGCTCTCTTCTCAAGCCGTTGACATGGGCTGTGGCAAAAGTAATTCCTGACAAGGCCATCGAGGGTGCTATCACTGCCGCATACAAAGCAGCTGAGTTTCTTACCGACAAAAATGACATAATACGTGATGCGCAGGTTACAGAAATCAGCGAGCTTAAGCACAAGAATCTTGAACTCTCCGACCGCCTTGCCAACGAGGTACACAACTGGGCTCTCGGTGTTGCCGGTGCAGAGGGGGCAGCCACTGGTATGGCCGGACTTCCAGGAATGGCTGTTGACATTCCCGCTCTCATAACCATGTCGTTCCGCGTGATACACAAGATAGGTATATGTTATGGCTACGAGGCTACAACAGAGGAAGACAAGAACTATATCCTCCAGATTTTCTCCGCCGCTGGTTCCAATACCATGCAGGAAAAACAGGCAGCAATTCTCATCTTGCGTCAGGCTACCCAAACAATAGCCAAGACTACCTGGAAAGCTATGGCACAGAATGCTGCCAACAATAAACTCTGCGTGGAAAGCGGCATCCTGGCAATAAAAGCTGTAGCCAAGCAGTTCGGCATCAACATAACAAGGCGTAAGGCTCTTCAAGCCATCCCTGGCATTGGCGCATTGGTAGGCGGCTCAATGAACCTCTCGCTCATAAACGACATTGCGTGGGCGGCACGACGCATGTACCAGGAACGCTGGCTAATCGACAATGAGAAAATTGTAGTTGTGGAAGATTAGTGCTTGGAAAATACTAACAACAACATTATTCTGAGGGTATGTCAAAACTCGCAAATTGGACTTATCCGTGGCGGAGGCCGGAGACCTCCGCTACGGAAAAACTCATGAATTTTGATTTTGACACACCCTCATTTTATGTAATTTGAATTTTAGCAAAATGAACCAACCAGACAACACCAACCAGGCAACACTCCATCCTCTCGGCAAGACCTTGCGCCAGCTCATCGCGTCATGTCCTTTCGACGCTCTTGCCGTGTTGCTGCGCCTTCACGACGACCTCTCGCTCGCGCAGTACAAGGAAGCCTACGACATTCTGCTCAACATGGAGCCGTCGGGAAATGGTTGCCGCGACGTGAAGGTTGTGATGACCGACTGGAACGACGGCGAAGGTCCACGGCTCAACGCATGGAACGTTGAGGGCATAGAATGGATGAATATCATCGACGGACAAGTAATGCTTGCCGACGATGTGGACGCCCCGGAAATAGAGATTGCCCACCGCCTTATGTGGCATCTCACATTCTTCGGCTACTGCCCTGAACAGACCTGTTTGTTTCCTAAAGAATATGGCGACACGCCATATGGCAAGGAAGCACGGCGCATAGAACTCCACCGCTATATGCTATATGCCAACAAGCCTATACGCCGCCGCATCATAAAGTCCATTGCCGAAATGAAGAAACACGGATTCAACGACTTTGCACTTTCGGAAGACGACTGGCGATACATCCACAAGCGCGAGAGCCACTGCAACCGCTCCAAGCGCAAGCGCAACTACCGCCTTGAGCAGCGCATACACCGGCTGTCATCTCTCGACCACTGCGAGACAACCGTCTGCCAACTGCTCGATGGACAGACTGCCTCTACCGCCACGACACGCCACAACCTCGACTTTCTTTTCCATACCGATGAACGCGCAGGTCGCGAGATGCAGTCGCGCACGTTCGGCAAGCGCGACCGCACCGAATACATCCTTGAGCTTATCAACAAATACGGAGCTTTGGGCGGAATGCCAGAAAACCGACACATTGCAATGCGTATCGCCACATCGCACGACTGTCCACTCACCGACAATGAACGCGAGCAGATATGCTTCACCGTTGGCAAAGTATGCAATACAGCAGCTATAACACTCTGCATTGCCGAGGACAACAATCTCGGATGCGAAATGTCGTTGCTTGTGGTCACAAATAAATAAAAAACTAAATCTGAAAGGGTATACCCTGACTATTATTATACAAATCCTCCCACAAAATAAATTCTTGCTGCCGAATGATAGTCTTGCCCATGATTTGCAACAAACTTTAACTACACATGCCCATGATTTGCAACAAAAACAACGTACCTTTGCCCATGATTTAAAACATTCAGCTATGTTCAAACGTAAAATCTTAAGCAAGCTTGAAACTTGGAAACAAGACAAAAGGCACAAGCCACTCATATTGAGGGGAGCAAGACAGGTTGGAAAGACAACCGTTGTCAACGAATTCGGCTCACAGTTCGACAACTATCTCTACTTCAATTTAGAGAACACCGAAAGCATCAAGTTATTTGAAATGGAAATACCATTGGATGATTTGGTGAGCATGCTATTTGCAAGTTTGGGCAAGCAGCAAAAGGATGGCTGCACATTGATATTTATCGACGAGATACAAAACTCACCCAAGACCATCGCTCTGCTAAGATATTTTTACGAGCAACGACCCGACCTGTATGTCATTGCGGCTGGAAGTCTGCTGGAAAATTTGGTTGATGTCAACGTCAGTTTTCCAGTGGGTAGAGTACAGTACTTGGCTTTGCGCCCATGCTCGTTCTATGAATTTCTCGGAGCCTTGGGCAAGAACAACCTACTGGCTGTCCTCTCACAAAAAGCTGAATATACGGCAACCTTCCATGAACAACTGATGTATCTCTTCAATCAATATACGATAGTTGGTGGTATGCCCGAAGTTGTGCAGCAATATAGCGAGACACGGGACATCATCGCCATAGAGGATGTATATGAGACTTTGGTGCAAGCCTACAAGGACGACTCCGAAAAATACGTGAGAGGCAACAAGCTCACTGACACCGTAAGGTTCATCCTGTCATACGGTTGGGCTTTCTCGGGCGAAACCGTCACATTGGGCAACTTTGCCAACTCAGGCTATAAGTCAAGAGAAGTGGGCGAGGCATTCAGACTGTTGGAGAAAGCAATGCTGCTGGAATTGGTCTATCCTGTTTCTTCAACCCAACTGCCTATCATTCCCGAGACAAAGCGGATGCCTAAACTCATTTGGTTTGACACTGGACTGGTCAACTACCAAGCAGGTATCAGAAAGGAAATCATTGGCTCCACTGATATGGTGGACAGTTGGCGCGGACACATAGCTGAACAAATCACCGCACAAGAGTTGCTGTCAATGGAAGACCGTGTGGGACAACACCGCTCGTTTTGGGCAAGACCGAACAACGGTGCCGAAGTGGACTTCATCTTTACGCATGAGTCAAGGCTCTATCCTATAGAAGTGAAAAGTGGCACAAACGCCCATCTGCGCTCACTTCAGGTGTTCATGGACAACTCCGACGTGGACATCGCAATACGTGTATGGTCGAAAGAATACTCCGTGGACAAGGTCAAGACTCCAAAAGGCAAAGAGTTCCGTCTTGTCAATCTTCCTTTTTATCTGATAGGCAGACTGCACGAAATACTGGATAATGTATTGAAGCGTAAGTAAACAATAAACGTTACACAAATCCTCCCGCGAAATAGCTCCTTGCCATAAAATAGGACGGCTCGTAATAGGCGGAGCAGTTGTAGTTGTCTATCCAGTCGTCAACCACCTGCCATGGGTCCTCCGAATGAAGCGTGTCGGCAATGGAAAGCTGGCGCAACAGACTTTCGTAGCCAATGCGGTTGACCACGTATTTGTTGCGCTGCTTGATGTGGCGTTCATTGCCATTGGATTTAAAGTCTACCTAACCAACTTGTCAATTTTAAATTCTTTGTATATGGTATTCTCCATATCATCCAAATATTTTTTGACAGTTTCTCTCCTCTTATTTGGATTTATAATACGGAAAGTACCATTCATCGAGAAGTCCCAAATATCTATCGCCATGTCATCCGGACAGTCAAAGTATCTATAAAAAAGCCATTCTCTATCCACATAACACTTTTCATTTAAGCAGACTATACTTTTTACCTTTTCCTTATCCAAAATCTTATTTTTATTTGACTTCAAGCCGAAATAGAAATAATCATCGTAATCACAACCAACTGTTATTATTATTCCATTTTTATCCTTTATATTGAATGATGGATATTGCTTGCGCTTTTGAGGACCACCATGAACGATATCATCAATCATCTTATTTTCAACTTTTGAGATGCAAGTGTACCCCCTTCTTTCTAATTCAACATAAAAATCATTGAACAAATCAAAAATAGTATGCCACTGAATGTGTTTGTAGTTATCAAAAAGCAGTTTGGCACTTGCCAATGTGTCATCGTTCCTGGCTATTATCTTTATTATTTCAAGTCTGTCTTCTACTTCTGTATCGTTTGTCATTTCCTTTATAAGATTTATGTATTGCGCGATAGTTTCCCTTATATATGGCTTGTCACAAGCTATTTGCATACATTGCTGAAGCCATTTTAATATTTCACTTCCATATGTTATACAATGGACAATATGCGGCAATTCCTTATATTTAGAGGATGTTGAGACACTTTCTGCTGACGGTTCATGCCCATCCATTGTAAGATAATAGATTTCAATATTTTCCTGTGGAATACCGTCTTCTTCTATGATACGGCGATAATAGCGTTCCAACTGTCCTTCTTCTTCATGGTTACTGTCAGATGCATATATCTTGTTCTCAACAATTATAGCATGCTTGGAAGACCTGTCTATAAGAAGAATGTCTATATTTTTGTATTCCCCCCAATCTGATGAAGAAGGATAAATCTCAATATTGTCAGTACTGTATTTGAAATTACTGTCTAATGTTTCCACAAAACGATTTAAAGGAACATCTTTCAATCCATGACCCCCCCTTGGGTCTATCAAACTTGAGATGAAACGTGAATGTAAATATCTTTCATCGTTAGAATCGAGCAGACAAGAGAATACATTGAATTTTTCTTTTCCTTCATTTCTTGCTGATATTTTATCTCTGACGATGTCCAAACGTTGCAAAAGCATTTTAAGATTGCGTACTTGGGCTTCTTTCATAAGTAACTGCTCAGAATTAATTTTATATATTAGCGACAAATTGTAGGAGGTACGGCCTCCGAGCCGTACCACGCATCGGCTTATTACAAACTTTGTACATTCGCATTATTTGCGTGGTACGGCTCGGAGGCCGTACCTCCTACTATATGTAAAGATAAATTTGCACACTCACTTATTTAATGCTTTAATGATATGCATATGAGAAATAATGTAAAGATTCAGTGTCCTGACTGGCTGCAGCGGAGGCCGGAGACCTCCGCCACGGTTTTTATTATTCCTCCACCAGTTTCCAGTCAATCAGTCCCTTGCCCATGTCGTCGAGTTCCACGGCAAGCGCGAACACCTTGTGGCCGGGAGTCTTGAACGGCTCGGCATAACGGTTGTCGCGTATCTGACGCTCGGCAGCTGCGATGCCGCCGTTCTTCGTGAGCTTCAGTTCCATGACATAGACGTTGCCGTGCAGCTCCACCACCATGTCGATACGGCCCGTGGCAATCATCTTCTCCACCTCCACGCGGCAGCCTATGGCATTGAAGATGGTGCTCATGATTAGGCGGTAGCGTTCCTCCATGTCCATCGAGGCGAGCTTCTTGTTGCTGTATGGCACGTCGGCAACCAATGCCTTGAGGTATTTCTTCGCCTCGTCAACATTGCCGAGCATCAGATGCATGTACAGGAACGCCTGCGTGGACTGTATGTCGCCCGAGCGGCGCATCGCCAGTGCCGGGAGCACAGTCTCGTAGAGAGCCTGGCGCACCTCATGGTTAGGTATGCCGAGAAGATAGAGCCCGTTCATGTAGCCCTTGATGGTGAGGTAGCCCGACTGGTAGAGAAACAGTTCGGCGCCGCCGCCCGTCACGTCCGATGTCTCGATTACGGGGCTTATCAACGCGCAGTTGTCAAAATCCTTCAGCCTTATCTCCATGTCGCTGACAAACTTCGGCAGCAGCGAAGTGGCGCCTGACGATGCCCAGTAGTTCTTTATTTCTCCATCTGCCAAGGAATTGACAAGGCTGAACGGATTGAACACGTCCACCATGTTGTGGCGGCTGAAGTGGTAGCCGTCGTAATTGGCTTTCAGTTGCTCTATGGTCTCCTCCACTGTCCAGCCGTTCTTCTTGCCCATCGCCTCAATCTCGGGCATGAAGTTGTCGGTAATCTCCTGCTGGGTGATGCCGCACAGCGGGGCGAACTGCCCGTCGAAACTGATGTTGCTGAGATTGTTGAGCACGGAGAAGAGCGATATCTGCGTGAACTTGGTGATGCCCGTGATGAACACGAACTTCTCGTAGTAGTCGTCAGCCTTAAGTATGGCGAACACCTCGCGATAGACTGCCGTGCAGGCGTCGTGTTCGGGAGTGAGCCACGAGTGCTGAAGGGGCGAGTCGTACTCGTCGATGAGTATCGCCACCTGCTGCCCTGTCTGCTTGCAAGCGGTAGCCATGATGCCGTGGAAGCGGTCGGCAAGACCTGCTGTTGCCTTGGGGGTGATGCCATAAACTTCTTCGTATTCGCCAAAGCGTATGTCGAGATAGGAGCGCAATGTATTGGCACTGGCTCCGCCCCTACTCATGTCAAGGCGTATGACGGGGCGTTTGGTCCAGTCCTTCTCCAGTTCCATTATGCGCAGGCCCTCGAAAAGGCTCTTCTCCCCCTCGAAATAAGCCTGGAGGGTATCCACGAGCACCGACTTTCCGAAGCGACGCGGACGGCTCAAGTAATTGTACTTTCTGCCCTTGTTGGCAAGGTTCCATATCAAGTCGGTCTTGTCAACATACAAGTATCCATTCTCCCTGATTTCATAGAAAGACTGGATACCCACGGGTAATCTTCTGTCGCTGAGTTCTGTCATCGTTTTCTCCGAGTTTGGTTTATGTCACAAAGATAGCTGATTTATGCGGTTTGGCAAAGTTTTCTGAATAAAATCCATTAACTTTGCAAAACAAAGATAAAACAATAACACATGAGTCCAAAATTCAAAGAGCAAAATGGTTATGTGTTCAAAATATACTCCAACGAGGAGGCACGAATACATATACATGTCATTAAAGCTGAGAAAGAAGCCAAATATTGGCTTGAGCCGGGAATTGAATTGGCAGAGAATTATGGGTTCAGCAGTAAAGAACTTAGTTTCGTAGAACAAATTATCACAGAATATGGAGACGACTTTAAGGTCAAGTTCACAAGACACGTCGGTAAGCGTCTTGATGATAAATGACAAGGGACTGATGATTTCCGTACTTGGACAGGACTACTTCCTCTCCTACAACCGAATTCCATGGATGCGCGATGCAAGTATCGCGGACGCTCTCAACGTGCAGATGAGCGGACGCAACGCCATTGAATGGCCTAACCTTGACGTTGACTTGGAGATCGACAGTCTGAAACACCCCGAGCGTTACCCTCTGATAATGAAGCGTAACGAATTGGACAGAATATAAAATAAAGTAGACGGGTTGACAAGTAAACGAGTTGACAAGCTGATAGTGTTTGAATAGGAATCTGATTCTTAGGTCACATCAACAAACAGCTCGTCAACTTGTCAACTCGTCAACTTAAGACAACAACAATGGAAGAAGATTTCGACATACGCGGCGAGCAGGTCTCGAAGGGCGAGAAGGACTTTGAGAACGCGCTTCGCCCATTAAAGTTTGGCGACTTCAGCGGACAGCAGAAGGTGGTGGAGAACCTTGAGGTGTTCGTCGAGGCAGCCAAGTATCGTGGCGAGCCACTCGACCACACATTGCTCCACGGCCCTCCGGGCTTAGGAAAAACAACACTGAGCAACATCATCGCCAACGAGCTTGGCGTGGGCTTCAAGATAACGAGCGGACCGGTACTCGACAAGCCGGGCGACCTCGCCGGCATACTCACGTCGCTCGAACCGCGCGACGTGCTCTTCATCGACGAGATACACCGCCTCTCGCCAGTCGTCGAGGAATATCTCTACTCGGCGATGGAGGACTACCGCATCGACATCATGATTGACAAGGGTCCGTCGGCACGCTCCATACAGATCGACCTCAACCCCTTCACTCTCGTGGGCGCTACAACACGCAGCGGTTTGCTCACCGCTCCGCTGCGCGCACGCTTCGGCATCAACCTCCACCTGGAGTATTATGGACCGGAGACCTTGCAGCGCATCATCAAGCGCTCGGCAATGATAATGAAGGTGCCCATCGACGACGATGCCGCCATTGAGATAGCACGTCGTTCTCGCGGCACGCCACGTATCGCCAACGCCCTGCTGCGCCGCGTGCGCGACTTCGCGCAGGTGAAGGGCAACGGACGCATCGACCGCGACATAGCACGTCTCTCTTTGTCAGCACTCAACATCGACCAGTACGGACTGGACGAGATTGACAACAAGATACTTCTAACCATCATCGACAAGTTCCGTGGCGGACCCGTCGGCGTCTCGACCATCGCCACCGCCATCGGCGAGGACACCGGCACCGTGGAGGAAGTGTACGAGCCTTACCTCATCATGGAGGGATTCATCAAGCGCACGCCGCGCGGACGCATGGTCACTCCCCTCGCCTACCAGCATCTCGGACGGCCCATGACAGCGGGCAGCAACGCCGCCGAACCGAGTCTGTTCGACTAAAAACACGTAACTTTGCGACAAACCTAAACAACATCCTATGGAACTACTCCTCCACTACATCTGGAAGCACCGCATACTGCCGCTCCACGAGTTGCGCACCACCGGCGGACTGCCAGTGGAGATTATCGACCCCGGACTGCACAACCGCAACGCGGGTCCCGACTTCTTCAACGCGAAGATAAAGATAGGCGGCACGCTGTGGGTAGGCAACGTGGAGATACACGAGCGTTCCGCCGACTGGTTCCTGCACGGGCACGACCACGACGCGGCATACAACAACGTGGTGCTGCACGTTGCCTCGGTCATCGACGCCGACGTGGTGACTGCCGACGGCTCACGCCCGCCACAGATGCAACTGGAGGTTCCGCCGCACATCATGCAGAACTACCGCCGACTGCTCGCAGCCGACCGCTATCCGCCGTGCCGCGACACTGTGCTCAATCTGCCGAGCCTCGCCGTCCACTCCTGGATGAGCGCGCTCGCCGCCGAGCGACTATCCGACAAGTGCGATGCCATCAAACAGCGCGTGAAGACCGCCGGCGGATCATGGGAGAACGCGTTCTTCGCCACGATAGCCCGCAGCTTCGGATTCGGGGTCAACAGCGAGGCGTTCGAGCAATGGGCGACACAGTTGCCGCTGATGCAGGTGGGCCACCACCGCGACGACCCGTTCCAGGTGGAGGCTCTCTTCCTCGGCTATGCCGGACTGCTCGATGCCGATGCCATGAACGAGCGACAGCGCGCGGCAGCCACCCAAGACCCTTATTTCAACCGTCTAAGGAGCGAGTGGACTTATCTCGCCCATAAGTTCTCGCTCGCAGCCATGTCCCGACAGACATGGCGGTTTCTTCGTCTGCGTCCGCAGAACTTCCCTTATATCCGCCTCTCGCAGCTCGCCACGCTCTATTGCTCGCGGCGTGCCGACCTAAGTGCCGTCGCTGCCTGCAAGACACTCGACGATGTGCGCCGCACATTGCAGTCGGAGGTGAGCGACTACTGGCGCACGCACTACACCTTCGGCAACGAGTCGCGCCCCAGCTCTAAGCATCTCTCTGCCTCATCCATCGACATTCTCATCATCAACGCCGTAGTGCCCATGCTCCACGCCTACGGCTGCCACCGCCAAGACGAGCAGCTCATAGAGCGCGCCGCCGAATTTCTCGAGACACTTCCGCCCGAGGACAACACCCACATACGCCTTTGGCAGGAGTGTGGCTTGCGCGCCGACAACGCCGCCGACACGCAGGCCATCATACAACTGCACACGCGCTACTGCGAGCGCCGCAACTGCCTACGCTGCCGGTTCGGCTACTACAGCATGAAAAAATAACTGGGAGAGGGGGCGTCCCGCCCCCGACTCATCCGTAGACTCATCCTGAGACCTCCGCCACGGATATCCACTTGCCGCGCTAAACGACAATGAATGTTGGCTCATATCGAACGGTATGAACATTCATATCGAACGATACGAGCACTCACATCGTTCGATACGAGCACTCATCGCGTTCGATGTGAGACAACTGTTGAAGTCTTTTTTCACGACATCCATTAATCCGCCGCACGACATCAATATAACTTTTATACTTGTTTGCAACCCGGTTGCAACTTGTTTTAAGTAACTTTGCAACCGTAATGACCAACCGGCTCTCCATATTCTGCACATGGATGGCGACACTCATGGTGTTGCTGTCAACCGTAGTGATGCACCACCATCACTACGAGCGCGTGTGCGTGGCGTTCGAGCTGTGTCAGCACGGCGCCGACGACATCGAGGCGGAGCTGGGGAAGAGCCACTCCCATCAGGAGAGCGACCGTGGGTCGTGCCGCGTACACCAGCTCCACAAGTTTATCATCAACGCGAGCGTGGCAAAAAACATTCGCCACCATATCATCGACGGCAACTCATTAATTGCCGCCATTTTGCCCGACGTGCGGACTCTCCGCCCGACGGCATCCATAGTGGCTGCCGACTGGCAGCACACAGCCTCAACGCTGCGGCTAAGGACGTTGAAGGCATTATCAAGGAGAGGACCTCCTGTCTTTTAGTTTATTCACTCTCTATACGTAGCGGAGGTCTCCGGCCTCCGCAGCAGTTGGCTATTGCCAAAAATCTCAGTACTATAACCAATTTGCAGGTAGATAACAGAATTATTAAAAAACTAAAAGATGAAGAGAATCATATTTATCATGGCGGTGACACTCATCGCCCTTGCCGGCTTTACCTTCTTCACAAGCGGAAGCAAAGCCGAAGCTCATGGCGACCATGACGGACACGACCATGAGGAGGAAGTCGACTTCGACAACATCCCCGTTACACAGCAACAGTTCAAGACCGTCGACCTGCGGCTCGGCGAGATGCAGGAGCGCGAGCTCGACGCGACAATTCAGGTGAGCGGACAGCTCGTCCTGCGCGCGCAGAGCATGGGCGACGTGGCGTCGCTCATGGGCGGAATAGTGAAGACCATACTCGTGAAGGAAGGACAGACCGTGCGGAAGGGACAGACCGTGGCAACCGTCGAGAACACCGACGTGGTGTCACTCCAGCGCGAGTACTACTCCGCCTACAAGGATGCCGAGATGGCGCGGCTTGAGATGCAGCGCCAGCAGACCCTGCAGCAGAACGGCGCGGGCGTGAAGAAGACCCTTCAGCAAGCGCAGAAGGACTACAAGGTGGCTGAGGCGAGCGTCGTAGGCATAGGCCGACAGCTCCAGCAGATGGGCATCAGCGTGAAGGCTGTGGCCGGGGGGAAGTTCACGACAGTGTTTCCCGTGCATGCGCCTATATCGGGCACGGTGAGCCAGATTACGGCATCTCTGGGCTCATACACCGACATGCAGACCCCGCTGATGAAGATACGCGATAACCGTGCCGTGGAGGCCGACCTCAACGTGTTCGAGCGCGACCTCGCGAAGGTGAAGACTGGCGACCGCGTACTGCTCTCGCTCACCAACCAGCCAGGCGTGAAGGTCTCTGGCACCATCTATGGCATCAACCAGTATTTCAACGACGGCACAAAGGCCGTTGCTGCCCACGTGCGGCTTGACAACACGAAGGGCGCGCGACTCTTCGACGGCATGTACGTGCAGGGCAGCATCGCCACCGGACGGCAACTCTGCAACGCCGTGCCCACGAAAGCCATCGTCACAGCCGACGGCAAGAACTATGTTTTTCTCCTTAACAATACTCCAAGAAACGGCAAATACTCGTTCTCGCGCCACGAGATTGCGACTGGCGTATCGCAAGAAGGATTCACGGAAATCTCACCGTGCGAGCATATGACGAAGGGCAAGAAGGTTGTCGTGGACAACGCGTTCTACCTGGCGAGCATGACGGGCGAGCATGGGGAGCATAATCACTAAGGAGGGCGAGCCATGTTCCAGAAACTCATAACATACTCCATCCACAACAAGCTCGTTGTGGGTGTACTGACACTCGCGCTGATAGTATGGGGCGTGTGGTCGCTCGTGCACTTGCCGTTCGACGCCACGCCCGACATCACCAACAACCAAGTGCAGGTCATCACACAGGCTCCGTCGCTCGGGGCGCAGGAGGTAGAACAGTACATAACGACTCCCGTGGAGATGGCGCTCGCCAACATCCCGCGCATTGAAGAGCGACGCAGCATATCGCGCAGCGGACTGTCGGTAATAACCCTCGTGTTCGACGATGCGGCCGACATCTACTGGGCACGGTCGCAAGTGGCGCAGGTGCTTGAAACCGTCAGCAAGGAACTGCCCCGAAACACCGACACGGAGATGGGACCCATCGCAACCGGACTGGGCGAGATTTTCCACTACACCGTGCGCGCCCGTAAGGGCTACGAGAACAAGTATACACTCACCCAGCTGCGCACCATCCAGGACTGGATAGTGCGCAAGCAGATGTCGGGCACGCCGGGCGTTGCCGAGGTGAGCGGCTGGGGCGGATACGTCAAGCAATATGAGGTGGCGATTGACAACGAACGCCTCAACGCCAACGGCATCACCGTCGGCGAGGTGTTCTCGGCTCTTGAGAAGAACAACTCCAACACGGGCGGAAGCTACATCGAGGAGAACTCCAGCCAATACTACATACGTGGCATCGGACGCGTAGGCTCGCTCAAGGACATCGCCGACATCACCATCAAGACCGTTGGCCAGATGCCTGTGCGCATAGGCGACGTAGCTAACGTGAGAGAGGGCCATGCCACACGCTTCGGCGCCGTGACTCGCAATGGCGAGGGCGAGGTGGTGGCTGGCATCGCCATCATGCTCAAAGGCGAGAACTTCCAGGAGGTGATAAAGAACGTGAAGGAGCGCATCGGACAGATACAGCGGTCACTGCCCGAGGGCGTGGTGATAGAGCCATTCATCGACCGCACCAACCTCGTCGAGCGCGTCGAGGGAACCATCGCGCGCAACCTCGTGGAGGGCGGACTCATCGTCATCTTCGTGCTCGTGCTCTTCCTCGGCAACTGGCGCGCTGGACTCGTCGTGGCGTCGGTCATTCCGCTGTCCATGCTCTTCGCCTTCGGCATGATGAAGGCGTTCGGCATCGACGGCAACCTGATGTCGTTGGGTGCCATCGACTTCGGAATGATTGTCGACTCGGCGGTAATCATCGTCGAGGCTGTCGTCACGCACATCAACACCGGACACTTCTCCAACCCGCAAGTGCGCGCTGCCTACCTGGCTCACACTACCAGTGCATTCCACCTCAGCAGAAGCCAGATGGACGAGGAGGTGCATTTCTCCGCCTCGCGCATACGCCAGAGCGCGGCGTTCGGTGAGATCATCATCATGATTGTCTACATTCCACTAATGACATTAGTCGGAATAGAAGGAAAAATGTTCCGTCCGATGGCGCTGACCGTGTTCTTCGCCATTCTCGGCGCGTTCATCCTTTCGCTCACCTACGTGCCTATGGCAAGCAGCCTGCTACTCAGCCGCTCGGTACACACACGCAAGACCCTGTCCGACAAGATTATCGATAAGCTCCAGTCGTGGTACCGCCCCATATTGGAATACACCTTGAAGCAGAGCAAGAACGTCATCACGGCTGCCGTGGCTCTATTCTGCGTGTCGGCGGTGGCGTTCACGTTTCTCGGCGGCGAGTTCATCCCGAGTCTTGAGGAGGGCGACTTCGCCGTGGAGATGAGCATGGCACAAGGCACATCCTTATCGCAGATGGTGGAGAGCTGCACCAAGGCTGAGAAGCTGCTGAAGGCTGAGTATTCCGAGATAAAGCAGGTGGTGAGCCGCATCGGCAGCGCCGAGATTCCCACCGACCCGATGCCCGTGGAGCGGGCCGACATAATGATAGCCCTCAAGCCCAAGGACGAGTGGACATCGGCGAAGACTGCCGACGAGCTGCGCGAGAAGATGGAGCACACGCTGAAGAACATACCCGGTCTTGAGGCGGAAATATCGCAGCCCATACAGATGCGCAACAACGAGTTGCTGACGGGCATCAAGCAGGACGTGGCGATAAAGATATTCGGCGACGACCTCGCGACGCTTACGGAGCAGGCCGGAAAGGTGCAGCGCATGATACAGTCAATAAAGGGCGTGAGTGGCACAATGGTCGAGGAGGTGTCTGGCCTGCCGCAGATCCAGATACGCTACGACCACGAGCGCATGTCACGCTACGGGTTGTCGGTAGACGACGTAAACTCTGTTGTCGAGACTACGTTTGCCGGGGCAGTGGCAGGCTCGGTGTACGAGGGCGAGAAAAAGTTCGACCTTATCGTGCGGCTTGCCGATGACGAGCGCAACGCCGAAACACTCGAGCAGTTGTCTGTGCCGCTCGCCTCGGGCGAGAGCGTGCCGCTGCGGCAGATAGCCGACATCGTGTATGAGCCGGCTCCGGCGCAGGTGTCGCACGAGGACGGCGCGCGGCGCATCTACGTGGGCTTCAACGTGAAGGGACGCGACGTGCAGTCGACAGTGGACGAGATACAGAGAAAACTCGACAAGGAGCTGAAACTGCCGGAAGGCTATTACTACACCTACGGCGGCGAGTTCAAGAACTTGCAGAGCGCCACACGACGGCTGATGGTAGTGGTACCTATCGCACTCATCATAATCCTCCTGTTGCTCTACGCCACGGTGAAGAACGTGCGCGAGTCGCTCTTCGTCTTCTCTGCCATTCCACTGGCGGCGATAGGCGGCGTGTGGGCACTTTGGCTGCGCGGCATGCCGTTCTCAATATCGGCAGGAGTGGGATTCATCGCGCTGTTTGGCGTGGCAGTACTCAACGGCATCGTGCTCATCGGGCAGATGAACCTCATGGAGCGCGAACAGAATGTAGACATGCACCGACGCATCGTGGAGAGCTGCATGGCGCGCCTGCGCCCGGTGCTGATGACGGCTCTCGTGGCGTCGATGGGATTCCTGCCGATGGCTTTGTCTACGGGCGACGGCGCTGAGGTGCAGCGGCCGCTGGCTACGGTGGTCATCGGCGGACTCGTGACGTCGACGCTGCTCACGCTGCTGGTGCTGCCGGCGATATACAAGCAGTTCAGCCCCTCCTCAAGCCGCTAAAGTGGTTCCGTGGCGTAGGTATCAGGCCTCAGCCACGGAACCATTAATCACAATCAAATATATTCAAATCATTGCCTGTCTCATATGAATACAACATATCATACAATATACAATAATATAAAAAGATTTACCACGCAACACATTTCACTCCCCTCCCCGTGGGAGAGGGGAATAGTGCGCACTATGTGCGCACTGGGGTTGGGGCTTTGGCTTCCTTCTTCCGCCCAGACCCTCTCCCTACCCCAGTGCCTCGCCATCGCCTCGGAGCACAACCTCACACTCAAGCAGACCGACCTGCAGGTGGCACGCGCACGCACGCTGCAAGGCACGGCGTGGGACGTGGACAAGACGGAGCTGGCACTCTCGCAGGACCCCACGTCGGGAGGCTCGCCCGACAACGCGCTGGCGGTGTCGCAGACGATTGAGTTCCCGACGGTGTACGCCGCACGGCACGGGCAGCTGAAGGCAGAGACCAAGGCGGAGGAGAGCCAGCGCAACGTCACGGCGCAACAGATACGTGCCGACATCACGGCGGCTTACTACCAGTTGGTCTACGACCGGGAGCGCGTGCATATCCTCGCCTCCCAAGACTCGCTGCTCGCCCGCTATGCCGACCTCGCCGGAAAACGCTACAAGGCAGGGGAGACCCGCCAGCTCGAGGTGCTGACAGCCACGCGACTTCTGCGCGAGAACCGCATGGAACTCGCCGCAGCCGAGAGCGACCTCAAGGCGGGCCAGCACTCGCTTGCCGCGCTGATAGGCATCGACGCCACGATAAGCCCTGCCGACACAAGGCTCACTACCCTCGCCTACCAGCCGCGCGAGTATGTCTATGCCGCCACTGCCGAGGGCGAGCTCGCCTACAACCGGCTCGTGGTGGCTGACAAGGCTGTCAAGGTGGCGAAGAACGGCTACGCCCCGTCATTGTCGGTGGCTCTGAAAAACCAGCTCGTTATAACCGGATGGGATCCCTACCACGAGAACCGCTCACGCTACTCAGGCGGCAACTTCATGGGATTCGAGGTGGGCATAGGCGTGCCACTGTTCTTCGGGGCTACAAAAGCGAAGGTGAAGGCGGCGCAGCAGGACCGCGAGATTGCCGAACTCGCCATGCACCAGCAGCAGATCGCGCGGCAGAAGGACTACGACGCGGCTCTCTCGCGCTACACGGCTGCCTTCAACCGCCTGCAATATTACGACGGACAAGGCGCTGCGTCCGCAGCTGAGATTGTGCGCCTCGGCACCATAGAATATGAGAACGGCGAGATATCCTACATCGAATACGTCAATGCCATGCAGGAATTTGTCGACACCCGCATGAAACGTGCCGCTGCCATCAGCGACTACAATCAGGCGGTGGTGGCATTGCAGAGAATAAACGGGGACATTTAGAACGGACGAAAGCACCGCCCTGCGTCTATGGTTATGATAGTCAATTGAAAACATTCCTAATAGGAAAATACAAAACATACCTATTGACAAAATTATTTCTCGGAAAAAAACGCTAACTTTGCAGCAAAGCATATTTTACAAAATCATTTTTAATTCTCAAGATTATGCAGGACAAATATATACGCTTCGACTGGGCCATCAAGCGGCTGCTCAGACAGAAGGCCAACTTCGACGTACTAGAGGGATTTCTCACCGTGTTCATCGGCGAGGAGGTGAAAATAGTGGAGATACTCGAGAGCGAGGGCAACCAGCAGGCGGAGGACGACAAGTTCAACCGCGTCGACATAAAAGCGAAGAACTCCAAGGGAGAGATTATCATCGTCGAGGTGCAGAACACAAGCGAGCTCTACTACCTTGAGCGCATACTCTACGGAGTGGCGAAAGCCATCACGGAGCACATCAACCTCGGCAACACATACAAGGAGGTGAAGAAAATCTACTCCATCAGCATACTATACTTCGACCTCGGCAAGGGTGCCGACTATCTGTATGTAGGACAGAACCATTTCACCGGTGTGCATACACACGACCAACTCATGGTGAGCACGAAGGAGAAGGGGGCATTCATTAAGAAGAGCCCGTCGGAGATTTTCCCCGAATACATTCTCGTGCGCGTCAACGAGTTCAACAAGGTTGCCAAGACGCCACTTGAGGAATGGGTGGCTTATCTGAAGAGCGGTGTGATAAAGGCCAACACCACAGCGCCAGGACTGCAGCAGGCCCGACAGAAACTCCTCTACTACTCCATGACCGACTCAGAACGCCACGCCTACGACGAGCATATCAACGCAGTGATGATACAGAACGATGTCCTCGGCAACGCACGCGATGAGGGATTGGAGCAAGGAAGGGCTGAAGGAAGAGCTGAAGGAAGAGCTGAAGGAAGAGCTGAAGGAAGAGCTGAAGGACTTGAGCAAGGTTTAAAACAAGGCATCGAACAAGGCATCGAACAAGGCATCGAACAAGGCATCAACGAAGAAAAGCACCGTCTTGCCAAGATGATGCTTGGCATGGGAGAAACTGTTGAAAAAGTAATGGCTTACACAGGCCTTACCAAAGAGCAAATCAAGAAACTCTCAGAATAGCACCCCACAACTGCACATTTTTCATCATGCCTCTCTGCCCGTAAGCGCATTTAATGCCGAGCATACAAAAAGGGCATGGCAATACTCCAATTGCCATGCCCATCCTATAAGCCTTATAATTTACAATGTTCCCATGTCAACCCCCATATTCTTGATTATCTGAAGAATATGGTTCACTCTTTCGTAGAATGTGCTCTTCACATCAACATCATAGAAGAAGTCATCCAACATGAAGGTTGTGCCATCGGCAGCAGAAAACTGGTTCACCAACAAAGAATTGTCGCCATCCTTATTGGCAACATATTTAACATTGAAAAGATACTTGCCCTGAGTGTCATAGATATCACTATTAACGTTGGCGTTTAGAGCGTCAGCAATAGCCTTGGTTTGCTCTTCCTGCGAAGCATACTTCTTGCTGGTGGCAGTTTTCACAGCCTGATAGTCCTTGTTGGTACGCACAACAATTATCTTGTCGAGATAATTAGTCTTGTCCAGCACCTTCTCATACTCGTTGTTGCCAAGCACAGCATCGTTGAGCAACTTGCCGCTTGATGTCTTGGTGCTGGTGACGATAGGCTTGTTGTCAATATTGACAATGGTAGTCTTGACCTCGCTGTTGCTGGTTGTCATTGTCGTGGATGCAATGCCCATACGACCAAGCTTCACCTTCAACACTGAGGCATGGTTCGCATCGGTGACATCAAGCAGATAAATGGTAAAATCCAGGTTCTCGCCTGTAATACACTGCGCTATAGCACCGTTCTTCTCGCCAAATTTGGTCCAGTTGACATTGATTTTTGTGTCCTTTCCGTTCTTGTCCTTGAACACGAGGGTTATATTGCCCGGGGTTTCTTCTGTCTTCACCCATTTCTTGGTAGCCTCATCAGGAGTATAGGTACCAGCCACAGCGTCCAGTCTGGCTATGGCATCATCCTTGCTCACCTCACCGTTGAAAACTTTCTTCAGCTTCTCAGAGAGTTCCTTGACTGTGAACACCTGAGAGTCGCCATCGATGGAATATGTGGCATACGTCTCGTGGAAATAAGAATAGATATTCTGGAGTGCGCCAAACTGTGTCTCGCTGACATTTACATTCTGAAGCTTGTCAAAGCTTTCAGCGAACACGTCATGAAGATAAGTCTTGGCTGCGTCGGCAGAATAGCATTCCAGCTTGCTCTTGCTGCTCTTGTCGTCGTCATCGTCGCTACAAGAAGAGAGTACGGGGATTGTCAAGCCTAATGCAATGGCAAAAAGGGCAGGACAAATTCTTTTGAATTTCATAATTCTTGATTTTAATGAATATAAGATTTAAATATTATAAGTTTTTCTCTTATGAGTTTTTCCTCTTTACAGTTGCAAAATTAATAAAAAAAACTATTATTGGCACTTTATACAAAATTAAAATTGAAAATGAGGCAAATACTGATGTCAGACAATGCAGGAAATGGCAACCGACCTTGCTTGCTGGGGTATACGCCATGCAAGCAAGATAGGCTGGCATTTTCTCTATTGTCTTTTTTTTAAAAGTATGTGTAAAGATAATTTTGCACAACTACTTATTCCACGAATAAGAATCAGCTTACTTCACAATCTTCTGTCCGTTCACCACGTACACGCCGCACTTGAGCGCACTGAGCGACGTGGCGTTCTTCATGACGAGCTTGCCGTCGACAGTGTAGACATCCACCGGATGCTGTGCATCGACAGTGACGCTGCGTATGGCTGTCACGAGGCAGTCGTCGTTGGTGACACCAGCCGACTCGCCTCCGTCAAACACAGCCGTGAGCGAATAGCGTTCCTTGAAGCTGCGGTTGGGGTCGAAATCGATGGTAACGGTAGTTGCATCGGCAGGAAGACTCTTCACGAGTTTGCCGTTGCAGTAGACATTAAAGCCCTTCAGGGTGCCGAAACCGCTAAAGAAACTGATGTCGTCGACGAGGAACATGTAGGCATCGTCGCTGCCCGTGACACAGCGTATAGCGAAATAGAGCGCTCCATACGGAAGCTCTGCCGAATATTCGTCCCAAATGCCTGTCGAGTGGGTGTACTCCGCCACCTTCTTGAAATCGTCGGGCGACGTGGTCCTGTCAGAATAGAGCACCTGGAATGTCTGCGGATAACGCACGTTGGTAGGGTCGCTCTGCCCGTTGTTCACCCAGAAGTCGATGGTTTGCTCCTCTCCCGAGAGCATGGGCGAGATGAGCCAGTCGTCGGTAGGCAGGAATGTATTGCCGTCGCGGCTCCATATAGACATCAGGCACTTGTCGCCGCTTAACGGACGCACCGTGGAGTTGACAGACGTGATGCCCTGCTGTATTGCCTCCGGATTGAACACTATGTACGTGAACTTCTCGCCCTCGTGCGGGAACGGCATGCCCACCGGTCCCCACAGCGAGCCGGTCACGCTGCCCTTGTTTGATGTGTAGGTCTGCCAGTTGCCGAACGTGTTGACAGTCCAGTTGTCATACTGCTCAAAGTCCTCCGTCACAAGCTCGCTCGCAGGAGCCGGTGCCGTCCAGCTGAGTGTGATGGTGCCATCACCCTGCTCGGCAGACAGATTCTCGGGATGCGGGATGCGCGAGTTGAGAAGACCAACAGCAACCGTGCGCTGATTGTCCGACGTGTTCTGGTCGGCGGCATAGTCAACATTTGCCGAGAGCTCAAGCACAGAGGACGTTGAGTTTGGAGAGCTTGCAACCTCCACATCAAATGTTCTTGTGGCGAGAGGTGCCAGTGGCTCGCCAATGGTCTGCCCAAACACCTTTTCCCCGTCAGCCACAAGACTGACACTATAGCCCGAGGCAGTGTTGTCGCCATTGTTTGTCACCTTAACACGCACGTTGGCCTTGCCTCCGGTCTGCATCTCGGACGGGGCAGACATGTCAACGGCAAGGTCGTCGGCATAGACGTTGCGCACCCTCACGTTGTCAAGGCGCACCACCCCGTAAGCATCCGACTTGCCTACAAACGTGAGCACGACATACTTCTCCTTGGCATAGGCAACCGGTATCTTGAACGACGAGTCGTGCCAGTCCTCCGCCTTTCCTCCTACATCGTTGTAGTCGACACTGCCAATAAGCTCGCGCTTGCCTCCGACACCCTGCACATAAACGTCTATAGCGGCATTCTTGCCCGTTGTTGCCGCGTGGCTGAATATAACCTCCGGATTGTCCACGCCGCCAAGAGCTATCTTGCCTGATATTATGTCGGCAGTCGCTGCTTGTCCGTAGGACGTGAAGACAAGGCTCCGGTTGTCGCCGTCAGACGAGGTCTGGGCATTCTCCATAAACCCTATGCCGTTGTCGGCATCGCCCGTCAGCGACCACCACAGCGGGGCGCCGTCGCCGTCAGCAAAGCCGGCCTTGAACGGCAACGTGTACGGAACGCCGCCAAGCATGGACTCAGCAGCCGACTTGCCGCTCTCGCCCTTTGCGTTCTGTGCCGACACCACATACTGCCGCACCTCCTGGCTGCCTGAAGTCAAGTCGGCAGGGTCAAGATATGTTGGCTCGGACGTTGTGCCAAGCAGTTGGTAGGTCTGCTCACCGTCCTGCTTGCGCACACGGTACACGTTATACGTCACATCCTCTGTCAGGACAGCACCGCCGTTGCAGCCCGTTGCGGGAACGGCCTTCCACGAGAGCTGCGCACCCGTTGCCAGGTCGGACAGGGAAAGGCCGGTAGGTACAGCCGGTGTGTCAAGGCCTATGTATGCCGTCCGGGTGGCTGGACGTCCAGGACCGGCTGCCGTGTACGCCGTCACGGTATAGGTGTTGTTTCCTGCTACTGGCGAGTTGTCGTCAAACGAGAGTGTCTGTCCTGCCTTTGACGCGCCAAACTCCTTAACAACAGTCCCGTCACGCTCCACCACAACCTTTGTAATGGCGCCAACGTTGTTGCCTGCGACGTTCTTGTCGGCAAGGCGGAAAGACACGTGTGCCTTAAGTCCGGCATTGGCATCGGGAGTGACGATGAAGTCGGTCGAGGCTTCCGGTCCGTCAAGGCATCCCTCGTCTGTTATCCTCACATCGTCCACCTTTATACGTCCTGTCCCGGCTGCGCTGAGGGCATGTATGCCGAGGTAGAAGAGCTGGTCGCTACTGGTGTGTATCTCCTTGCCATATGCAGTGTAGCCGGTGCCTGGCAGACTGGTTTTGTCGAGGAAGCCGTTTGAAAGTCCTGCGACGGTTGGCTCGTTACCCCACTTTGCCTCGATGGTCTCCACAAAATACTCAAGCGACTTGGCAGCCTTGAACTCCACACGATAGGCATGGTTGGCAAGCATATGCACGGGCGGCGTGACGAGCCAGTCGTCAGCAGCGGTCTTTGCCGTGCTGTACTTGGCGCAAAGGTCGTCCTCGTCCCACTCCCACGTCTGGGAGTCGTGGTTGGCGTCAATGGTGGAGAACAGGCCAAACGACTTCTCCGTCTCAAACGTCTCGGTGTAGGGCGGCTCTATGTTGTCGCCATACCTCACGGCTGGCGTGCGGCGCTCCTCGCCGCGCTTGCTCCCGTTGACGGGTACTATGCCGTAGTAGTAGACCTGCAGTCCGCTGCCTTCTATCTTGTCCGTATATGCGGTTCCGCTGTAGCCAGAGGCGATGGTCTTGCCTTCAGGATAGCGTATGATGTCGTACCTCACCGGACCTACGTATCCTCCGTTAAGTCCACCGGCAGACGCGCCCCACGTCACGGACGCATTGCCCGACTCGTCAATCTTAAGTCGCGGCGACGTGACGGGCTTTGGCGTGTCGTAGCCTACAAACACCGACTGCGACGCCGACCGTCCCTTGCCATACTTGTTGGACAGCACAACCGTGACATAGTTCATGCCTTCTGGCAAGGTTATGGCAACATTGGCTATGGCTCCTGGAGCCACGGTACCCGTTGCAAGCAGCTTGCTGCCGGAGCGTACCGTATAGGTGAGGTCGCCAGTAAGGACACCGCCTCCGAAGGCAGTCACCGGGACCGAGAACGAGAGCGTTCCTGTCGTGGCGCCGGCATCGAACGAGAGGTCAAGGTCGCCAGGGGCGGACGGGGCATTGGCGTCTGGCGTGGCCTCAGGGATGGCAAGACCGTAAATCTCCTCGTCCTCCGGGAAATCGGCAACAAGCGTCGCCTTGCCCGTGTTGAGGTCGACGGTATAGAGTGCGCCATGCTTGTTGGCGTCGAACGAGGCCCAGTAGAAAGTGTCGTCGTCCTGGTCAATCTCTCCGCTCTGCGTGTAGTTCTCCTTTGACGACGGGGCTACATACACACCAGTAGAGCCAATCTTGCGCTCATCGCCGGTGGCGGTGTCTATCTCGTAGAGGTAGCCGTCGGTGGCTACACCGTACACCCGCTCTTCTGAGCTCACTCCCATTGCCACATACTTGTGCTGCGACGCTGCGATGGTAGACCGCTCCATCTTGTTGTAGTCGATTATGCCAAACTCAAAGCCCGAGAGATTGTGCGTGTAGAATTGTCCGTACACCTTGCCAGAGAGCTGGCTCGTGGCTGTTTCCGTGGCTATGAGCGACACGTCGTCCACCTCCTCTGGAGCATAGACAAGTCCCCAGTTGCGGTCGGTGTCGAGCTGGTAGTGGGTGACAACAAGCGTGTTGTTGGATGTGTTGCGCTGGAAGTTTATGAAATCGTACTTGCCGTTGTAAAAGGACGAGCCGCCATTGGGCGCCATTGTGCGTTGGTCCTCGGTAAGGAGGTCACGGAAATTGGACGCTGTAGCGGCGTCGAATGCCATGTATCCATACTGGCGGCTTGCCGTCGGCCATGTACGCGCATAATACATGTAGCCCCAAAGGTCACGCGACGACGCTTGGGAAGCCATCGCAATGGCAATGGCGGTCATTATGCAACGCATGCTTCTTCTGTTCATGACTTATTAGTAATAAAAATTTATAATTGTGTGTGTTTTCAATCCTTCGACAATGCAAATTTATAAATTTTATTTCTATTTGCAACGAAAGCGCAAAAAAAACGGACATTTTATTACAAAAAAATATATCGGCAAGGTTCAAACCGATGGTCTTGAACCTTGCCGATATATTTATCTAAGCCGAATGTTTCTTCAAAACTACTTGCGCTCCCAGATATAGAGACAAGACGTTGTGCCGTGCTCCGGGTCGCTTTCCTTCATGTCATCGAAGAGCGACGGTGTGAGCGGCCTCACGGAGCAGTCGTTTGGCACGATGCTGCCGTTGATTACGCCGAAAGCATTGAGATAGAACTTAGGAGTCTGCGTGAACGATATTGTGGTCTGGTTGAGCAGAGCCTGTAGCTCGTCGCGGGTTACATCCACTTCCTTGCCGTCCTTGTCAAGGCGCTTGGTGTTGAAGTAGCTGTTTATCTCGAATGTAAGACCGTCGTTGTATGTCTTGCGGAGATACTTAAGCACGTCGGCGTTGATGCCCTTTGTAGAAACGGTTATGCCGTTCTCGGCGTATGTTGTCGTGAGCGACACGATGTTGCCGTCGATGTTCATCTCAACAGTGTTGGTGGTGTTGTATACCTGTGCGATGTCGTGCTTCTGCACGATTAGCATGTCGTCAACCGGGCAGTAGTAGTCGGCAGGTGTCGGGATGAAGAGCGTCACGTCGGTGGTGTCGCGCACATGTATTGACAGCTTGGTGTCGTTGGCCTCGTACTGGCGTTCGTTTATGGAGAAGTTCACCTCCACGGAGCCGTTGCCGGCAACGACGGCAGGTGTAGGGTCGGGCAGCGGGTCGGGATCTGGTGTCGGGTCCGGAGTTGGTGTCGGTGTCGGGTCCGGGGTCTTGTCCTCTTCCTTAGGCTCGTCCTTCACGTCGAGAGCGGGGTCAACCATGAACACTATGTCGTTGAGGTCGAAGGCTGTGTTGTTGCCGAACTCCCAGTCCTCAAAGCCGAAGAACGTGCGGTTGTTGTAGGTGAACGACGCCGAGTGGACGCCGTGGCCCAGACACGCGTTGTTGTCCCAATACTTCTTGTGGTTCTCAAGCGAGCACTCGTTGGCGTTCTCGCTCACGTTGGAGTAGAACTTGTGCCACGAATTGTACGACCATGCCTTGATATAGAAGCCGAACTTGTAGCCACGGGCGATTGTTATCTTGATGCCGTCCTTGTTTTTGTAGTAGCCCCAAGGACACTGCCCGTTATTGTCGAAGATGTCCTGCTCGTGCATCTCGCCGTCCTCGTCATAATAATAGAGGCCGATGATGTCGTGGTTGGCTGTCACGGAGTAGGCAGGATAGAGGGTGAACGGCTTGCCGTTCGACACGTAGAGATAGTTGGTTGTCCAGTCTGTCACGCCCTCCTTGTTTGGCAGCGTGTGCAGGTTGTCCTTGTCCTCGGGCAGAAGGTCAATAAACACCTTTGCTGCCGACTGAAGGATGTCGTTCGAGAGCGGGTTGGTGTTCTCTATCGTCACTACCGACTCGCCATGGACGGGCTGGCTATTAGAGTACATCGCCACGCTTGCCGCACGCGACGGAGCATAGCTGACGGTATACTCGGCAGCTTTCTGCTGCTCATTCCTGTTGTCGTCGCCCTGCGTAAGATTATCAGAAGAACATGCAGTGAGCCCTAAAACGATGGCTGCCGCGGCGAAAAAGTGGAATTTTCTCATAACTACTTTCCGTTATTCTTTTGTCGTTATTTTTATGTTGCTTTTTACTTTAGAATTAATTAGCTGCAAAGTTAGACATAATTGCTGAATAATCAAAGCACAAGTGTCAACAAAAAATTTCAGGAATACTCCACAAGGCTTGCGGAGCAATATTAATGGCTCATCCGGTTTTCCGAATGATTAGGATTTGTTTTTATCTGTCACATCTGTCACTTTTACCCTCAACATGCTCATTACATGTGACTTATGCCGTGACACTTCTTTTCGTGAAACGTCACATCCATCACCCGATCAGTCACTCGAGCCGTCACCTCAGGCTATCAAACATTCAATAATGTCACTTACCGCAGCACAAAAGAGCAGCTATACCAAGCCTTGGTAAGACAATTACTAAAGCCAGGTAGACCCACTACCCTACTTGGGTAGCACGGCTACCATACCTCGATAATGACAAGGACGTGCCATGTCCCCTCTCCGGCTGACGTGCCTGACGCCTAATTTTCATTCCATACATGGCCGCGTTGTCGAGACAATAAAAGCAGTTATTTTCAGAGTATTGTGTCATTGTTAGGGAAAAAATGTATATTTTTGTGGAGTGGTCATTGAGTTAAAGCGAGAACAAGCTTAATATAAAAGACAAGTACGAATTGCAGGACTGCAAGGTTTACACCCTAGTTCAATAGCCATGATAATGCCAAAAGAATAAAGACAAACAATGGAACAAAAACATCACTACACTGGCTTGACCGACGCCCAAGTGCTCGAAAGCCGCAAGAAAAACGGTGCCAACGTGCTGACACCGCCTGAAAAGGAGCCGCTCTGGAGGCAGTTTCTTGAGAAGTTTGGCGACCCGCTCATCATCATTCTGCTGATTGCCGGAGTTCTCTCCATCGGAATATCGTGCTACGAGTTCTTCGGACTTGGACAGGGAGCCGCCGTGTTCTTTGAGCCGGCTGGTATATTCATTGCCATTCTGCTCGCCACTGGATTGGCTTTCTACTTTGAATTGCAGGCCGACAAGGAGTTTACCATACTCAATCAGGCGAACGACGACGAGTCTGTTGAGGTGATACGCAACGGCAACGCCACACAGATTCCACGCAAGGATGTCGTCGTTGGCGACATCGTGATGCTGAACACCGGCGAGGAGATACCGGCAGACGCGGAATTGCTCGAGGCCACTTCCCTGCACATGGACGAGTCGACGCTTACGGGTGAGCCAATGTGCGTGAAGAGCACAGACGAGAAGGACTTCGACAAGGCCGCCACCTACCCCACCAACCACGTGATGAAAGGCACTAAGGTGATGGAGGGCCATGGCATCTGCCGCGTGTTGGCCGTCGGCGACAAGACGGAGCAAGGCAAGGTGTTTGAGGCCGTGCAGATTGACAACAGCGTGAAGACTCCGCTCAACGAGCAGCTCGACGGGCTGAGCGACCTAATCACCAAGGCGAGCTACGGCTTTGCGGCGTTGATAGTGATAGGCCGTATCATAATGTACTTCGCCGCCAACGGCACCGGCAGCCTCAGCTCCATGGAGCAGATGGCTCCGTTCATAGCCTTTGTCCTGCAGACGCTGATGATTGCCGTGACGCTTATCGTCGTGGCTGTGCCTGAGGGATTGCCTATGGCCGTGACGCTGAGCCTTGCCTACAGTATGCGCCGCATGCTCAAGACAAAAAACCTCGTGCGCAAGATGCACGCCTGCGAGACGATGGGAGCCACAACCGTAATATGCACAGACAAGACGGGAACGCTGACGCAGAACCTCATGAGCGTGGACGAGATGAAAATGTATGGCGACACTCCGAAGGATGTGCTCAACGAGGGCATTGCCGTCAACTCCACGGCATCCATCGACTTCTCCGACAAGAGCAAGCCGCAGATATTGGGCAACCCTACCGAGGGCGCCCTGCTCATATGGATGAGCAAACAAGGCGTCGACTACCGTCCTATACGCGAGAGTGTGAAGACTGTAGCAGAAGTGCCGTTCTCCACAGAGCGCAAGTATATGGCTACGCTTGTGGAGTCTGTTGCACTGAAGGGCAAGAAGGTGCTCTATGTAAAGGGGGCGCCAGAGATTGTGTTCGGGCTCTGCAAGGTGTCGCCCGTAAGCAAGGAGAATGTGGACAGGCAGCTTGCCGAATACCAAGACCGCGCCATGCGCACTCTCGGCTTTGCCTACCAGATTGTCGAGGACGGCGACAATGTTGTAGACGGCAACAAGATAACTGCCGACAGTCTTCGGTTCATTGGAATCGCCGCCATTGCCGACCCCGTTAGACCTGACGTTCCTGATGCCGTGAGAGAATGTCTCGACGCCGGAATAAGCATCAAGATTGTGACGGGCGACACTCCGGGCACAGCAAAGGAGATTGCCCGGCAGATTGGCCTGTGGGACAATGAGAAGGACACAGAGCGCAACATCATCACCGGTCCCGAGTTTGCCGCCTTGCCAGACAAGGAACTCGAAGAGCGCATACTCGACCTGAAGATTATATCGCGCGCACGCCCGATGGACAAGAAACGACTGGTGGAGACCTTGCAGAAGCTTAACCAGGTGGTGGCCGTGACGGGTGACGGAACCAACGACGCACCTGCCTTGAAGGCTGCCCACGTGGGACTGTCAATGGGCGACGGCACGAGCGTTGCCAAGGAGGCTTCGGACATCACCATCATCGACAACTCCTTCAGCAGCATAGGCAAGGCCGTTATGTGGGGACGCTCGCTGTATCAGAACATACAACGTTTCCTCCTGTTCCAGCTCACGGTGAACGTCACGGCATGCTTCCTCGTACTGTGCGGTGCGTTCATGGGCACAGAGTCGCCTTTGACAGTGACGCAGATGCTTTGGATAAACCTCATCATGGACACGTTCGCAGCTATGGCGCTTGCCTCCCTGCCTCCATCGGAGAGCGTGATGAGGGACAAGCCGCGCGACCGCAACGCGTTCATCCTCAACAAGCCTATGCTCCGCGAGATTATAGGTGTGGGCGGGTTCTTCTTCCTCATGCTGCTCGGGATGCTGTATATATTCCAGCATGCCGACATCACGCAGCTCACCGACTTGCTCCACCTGCGGCTTGGAGAGAAGGGACACATGACGACATACGAGCTGACGCTGCTCTTCACCACCTTCGTCATGACCCACTTCTTCTATCTCTTCAATGCACGCGCATTTGAGACCGGACGAAGCGCCCTGCACTTCAAGGGCTGCAACGGGCTGCTTACTATCGTGGCAATAATCCTCTTAGGCCAGATTGTAATGGTTGAGTTGCCAATCCTGCAGCAGTTCTTCAATGTCACGGGGTTGAAACTGATTGACTGGATTATCATAATTGTTGGCTCGTCACTCGTGCTATGGGTTCGTGAACTCTGGCATCTGTTGACAAAGAAATAAGAAAAAACACATTAAAACGTCACTCATTGAGGCAAATTGCCGGCCTCTCCACCCAGCTATCAGTAGCCGGCGTTTTGCTGCCAGTTCTTGTTCTCTTCCATTATAGCCTTGGGCACGGGCATTATGCGGCACGACTTGTCGAAGCGCGCACCGGGGAAGCCTTTGCGGTGGAAGCCATACTCGCTCTCGAACGTGCCGAAGCGTATCATGTCGTTGCGTCGCCAGTTCTCGTCGACGAGCTCGCGGCCGCGCTCGTCGAGGATGTCCTGGAGCGTGGGCGTGCCGTCGAACTGCGGGGCATGCACGTAGGAGCGTATCTGGTTGAGAAGCGACTGCGGCGTGTCGGCGTTTGTCGGGGCGGCACCACGGAGCAGGGCCTCAGCCTTGGTGAGTATGATGTCGGCAAGACGGAAGATGGGCACGTCGTTGCTCTGCCAGCGCGTGTACATGGAGTACTCGCTCGGGTTGGGATAGAACTTCAGCGAGCGGTAGCCCTGGCTCCATCCGCGGTCGCTGGCACCGCAGTTTATCTGCTGCCGCGACGTCTCGGTGTCGTCCTTGAGGGTGGGTTTCTTGGAGAGCACGAGCTGCGCGCCCTTGTACATGTAGGGCTGCGCGGTAGGCTCGCCCGTGACGGCATCGTGTATGAACACCTTCCCGTCGGTCGTGGCGCCGAGGATGATGTCGTTGCGGTCGTCGCCCGGCAGCGTGAAGAGGTTGGCAAACTCCTCAGTCATGGCGCATATGCCGGCGCACGAGTTGTTCATCTTGCCGCCAAGATAGCCCATAGTGTCGCCGTTGTCAATCTTGCGGAACGTGCGGTAGCGGCCGTAGCGCATGCCCGTGGCGCTCACCTTGTCGTAGGGCATGGCATATATGAAGTCGCGTATCTGCGGGCCGTTGTCGAAGAGAAACTTCTTGCGGTAAGCGTCGGACAGGTCGAACAAGCCGCTGGCGATGATGTCGTCGCAATAAGCCACACACTCGCCCAGCTTCGGGTTCGCTGTTGTGGCGGCATCGTAGTCGGCCACGTCGGCGCAGGTGTACACGCCCCAGTTGATGTAGAGCTTCACGAGCAGCGCCTCAGCCATCCAGCGTGTCGGCTTGCCGTAGGTGGCGGCGTTTACCGACGTTGTGAGCAGTGGCAAGCAATCCTTCAGTTCCTTCTCGATGAAGGCAGCCACCTCGGCGCGCGGCTTGCGCTCGACCGCCTCGCCGTCATCGGGCAGGCGGTCGAGAACGGGCACGTCGCCGTAGCTGTCCATGAGGATGAAGTGGTAGAAGGCGCGCATGGCGCGTGCCGGGGCTATCTGCTCGGGCTTTGCCTGGTCGCCGCCAAGATCCTGGATTACCTGGTTGCACTTGGTTATGCCAGAGGCGAGATCGGTCCAGTAGTTGAGCGGAGCGTTATCGGGCTTGAAGTTGTGGAGCGTGGGGTTCACGTTCTCGGCATTGTCGTAGTAGTCGCCGTCGAAGCTGATGCCTGCCGCCTCGTCGGAGGCGAAGGTCTGCGTGCGGTTGTAGTTGTCGCCGAGCTGAGTGCGGAAGGCATAGTAGACATCCGCCATCTTGGCCTCAAGAGCCACGTCAGACTCTGTGGGGTAATCGGTGTATTTTGATTTCACGTCGACGTCGAGGTCGGTGCAAGCAGAGAGAAGCACGAGAGCCGATGACGCGAGCGCGAAAAGGATGGATTTGTTCATCTTGTTTTTATTATTATTTTTTAGGACCCATAAGGCGTATAGAACTTATAAGCCCTATACGCCTTATGAAAAGACATAGAACTTATTGAGTGGTTTTTAGAAGCTCACCTTCATGCCAACCATGAACGTGCGTGTGTGGGGATAGTAGTCCTTGCGCCAGTCGACGCCAGGAGTGAGTCCGCCGAGCGACACCTCGGGGTCGCTGCCCTTGTAGGAAGTAAGCGTGAAGATGTTGTTGCACGTGGCGTAGACGGAGATGTTGTCAACCCAGCCACCAAGTTTGTCGAAGTCGTAGCTCAGGGTGGCAGACGAGAGGCGCAGGAATGATCCGCTCTCGATGTAGCGGTCGCTGGGCGCCTGCGAGTTGACATCGCCGTAGTTCTGGCTGGTGAGGGCCTCGCGCAGCACGTTCTTGCCCTTGGTTATGAGCGTCACGCTGTTGTACTGCGCGCGCAGGGCATTGAATATCTTGTTGCCAAACACTCCCTGGAAGAAGAGGTTGAGCGACCAGTTCTTGTAGGATATGTTGTTGGTCCATCCCATTGTGAGCTTGGGCTGTGCCGAGCCGGTCTTTGCGCGGTCGGTGTCGGTTGGCTTGATAGTCTTCTCGCCGGTGCGCTTGCCCGTCTCAGGGTCGTGCACCCAGAACTGTGATATGCCGTTCTCGTCGTGTCCGGCAAACTCGTATGTGTAGAACTGTCCTATGGGGCAGCCCTCCATCAGTCGCTGCACGGCAACACCCGTGTTGCCCGAAATCCAGGGATAGCCCAAATCCTGATATTTCACGGAGAACATGGCGTTGGAGAGTTTCTCAACGCGGTTGCTGTTGTGGGAGAGATTGAGCGATGTGGACCACTGCCAGTCATTGGTCTGCACGGGAATGGCGTTTACGGTAAATTCTATGCCTCGGTTGGATATGTCGCCCACGTTGGCGGTCATAGTGCCGTAGGGATAGCGGTTGGTGGAAACGGGATAATAATAGATGAGGTCGGACGTGCGCTTGTCGTAGTACTCGATTGTACCCGTGAGGCGCGAGTTGAAGAATCCGAAGTCGATGCCGATGTTGAACATGCCCGTGCGCTCCCATTTCAGGTCGGCGTTGGCGTTGTTGGTGGCGGCGAGGGTGTGCTTGTTGGATGTCACCCCGTTCTCGTCGGTAAACTGGAACCATCCGCTCACGCCGTAAGTGCGGCGTGCCGAGTAGGCGTCGAAGCCGAGCGAGTTGCCGCTCACGCCGTAGCCCACGCGCAGCTTTAGGTCGGAGAATATGCCGAGATTGCGCACGCACTCCTCCTCGCCGATGCGCCATGCGGCAGAAACGGACGGGAACGTTGCCCAGCGGTTGTTCTTGCCGAACGCCGACGAGCCGTCGCGGCGCAGCGTTGCCTGCAGGTTGTAGCGAGAGGCGTATGAATAGTTGAGTCGGCCGTAGAATGAAATCATGCGGAGTGTTGACTCTGCCCCGCTCTGAACGGCGTCGATGCCGTCAATCTGGTTGGCGTAAGTGAGATTGTAATACTTCACCGCGTCATTATAAAAATCCTTGACGGTGAGTCCGAAGCCGTCGTCCTGGTTGGACTGCTCCCATGAGTAGCCAACCATCGCGCCCACGCGGTGGTAGCCGGGGAAAGTGTGGTTGTAGTTGCCGTAGGTTTCGAAGACCTGCTTGTTGTTCATGTAGGTGGCGCGCGTTGCCTGCCCGTTGGTCTTCACTATCTGCGACTTTGTGGAATGGTATTCCGAGAGCACGTTCTGGTCGTACATATACGAGTACTGCGCGCTCCAAGAGAAATCATGCGAGAGGTTGAGATCGGCCTTGCCAGTGAGCTGCATGCGGCGGTAGACATTCTGCTGCGTGTCTTCGTTAATCATCGAAAGCGGGTTGTAGTACTGCGTGGTGCTTGTGGACTCTGACCATGAGCCGTCGGCACCCAGCACCGACTGGCACGGCGAGTAGTAGACCATGGCGTCCGTGACGCTAACGCCGTGCTCCTGCGCCTCAATGCCCTTCTTGGTGGTCTGGCTGGCGTTCACGCCGAGCGATAGCTGCAGATGATCCTTCAACACTTTTGAATGGGCAAGGGCACGCGCGCCGAAACGCTCCATCTCGGACGACTTGATGATGCCCTCATGGTTGAGATAGCTCAGTGACACGTTGTAGCCCGAGCGTGCGTTGCCGCCCGACACCGCGAGGTTGTGGCTATGGGATATGCCCGTGCGCTCCACCTCCTTTTGCCAGTCGACACTTGCGCCATTGTCATTGGCCAGCTCAAAGCCGTTCTTTTGTGCATATGCACGCAGATCGGCGGCAGAGGCGAGGTCGAGATTTTTTGCCACGGTTTCTACAGCCATGTAGCCATTGTAGGTAACATGGGATGTGCCTGCGCGTCCGTGCTTTGTGGTCACGATAATAACACCGTTGGCAGCCTTTGAGCCGTATATGGCGGTAGCGGTGGCGTCACGCAGAATGTCGATAGACTCGATGTCGTCGGTAGCCACAAGAGAGAGGTCGACGCCTGGCACGCCGTCGACTATATAGTAAGGCTCCATGGCAGCACCCGTGCGCAAAGTGGAGGCACCGCGCAGCGTGATGGATGGAGCGGCGTTGGGGTCGCCGCTATTTGACACGGTGAGTCCCGGTACCTTGCCCTGGAGCAATTGCGCTGGCGAGGTATAGACCCCTTGGTTGAGGTCGGAAGACTGGATTGTGGTTATGGAACTGGTGACGTCCTTGCGGCGCATCTTGCCATACCCCACGACAACAATCTCACTCAACTTGAGCGTGTCGCGGTGGGGCTCCACAACGTCAGGGTTGGTAGAATCGTTGGCTGCAAATGTGTTTGCACTGATGCCCGTCGCGAGCAAAGCCAAAATCAGGTTCTTGTTTAATTCCATTATTTATATGTTAATGTTGATATTTCTTTCATCGGAATGCCTGAAATATAATGATTTACAAAGGTAAACAAAAAAAGCCGAAAGGAAACTTTTTCGTTGTTAAAAGTTTCCTTTCAGCCTTTCATTAAGAAGTTTAATACTGAATTATGGTTATTTATAACATTTATAGGGACTTGTCGCGGCGTTGCACGCCTTGGCATCAGTTGTTTATTGTCATGAAATATTGCTACTTACCGGCAATCTCAACTGCCCGCCTGACAATAAGGTTGGCCTCGTTCATAATGCGGAAATACTCATTCATGTCCCAAATGTCGCGTGCAATAAGAGCCTTGAGCTGCAGGCGGAGCATTGGCAGTGTCTTGTCACACTCCTCTTTGCTGAAAGGCTTGAGTTTCATGCGCTCTGCCTCGGCAAATATACTGTCTGTCATGGCCTGCGGCACCTGGTAGTTGCTCACAAAATCGGCAAACACAGGATAGCGCTGCTTAAGCTCCTGGCGATGTTGGTCGACATATCGCAGAGTAGTGTTGATGACAAGCGAGCGAGCCACCATCTGACGGTGCAGGCGGGTGTACTGCGTGGTGTCAAGGGGGACAAACACGTCGGGCATTATTCCTCCCCCTCCATAGACTGTGCGGTGACGGCGAAGAGTCTGGCATCTGAGCGAGTCGGCAAAGTGTATTGAGTCGGCAGAATACAGTTCGCCGTGCTTGAAGCGTTTCTCTATATCCATATCGTAGTCTTCCTTGTCGCCCTTCTCGTAGGGCTTTTGTATGCAGCGGCCGGACGGGGTGTAGTAGTGGGCGATGGTGAGGCGTATCATCGAGCCGTCGTCAAACTCAATGGGGCGCTGCACAAGTCCTTTGCCGAAGGAGCGCCGGCCTATCACGGTGGCGCGGTCCTGGTCCTGCAGGGCACCGGTGAGGATTTCGGCTGCAGACGCCGTGTATTCGTTTATCAGCACATACACCTTGCCCTTGAGGAGTTTTCCGCCACCGTCAGCCTTATATTCCATTCGGCGTTGCGCCCGTCCCTCGGTGTAGACGATAAGGTCGTTTTTCTGGAGGAACTCTTCTGTAATCTTCACGGCGGCTTGGAGGTATCCGCCGCCGTTGTCCTGGAGGTCGACAATGAGGTCGCGCATGCCGGCACGCTGAAGCGAGTCGGCTGCCTGCATGAACTCGCCGTAGGTGGTGGCTCCGAAGGAGCCTATGCGAATGTAGCCCAACTTTGGGCGTATCATGTAGTAGGCGTCAATGGTGTATACGGGTATCTTGCCGCGCGTGACGGTGAAATATAGCATGTCGCCCACGCCACGGCGCTTGATTCCGAGCTTCACCTTGGTGCCGCGCGGTCCGCGCAGACGGCGCATTATCTCCGAGCGCTCCATCTTTACGCCAGATATAGTAGTGTCGTTGACGGTGATGATGCGGTCGCCGGCAAGTATGCCTACCTTCTCCGACGGGCCTTTCGACACGGGCTGTATAACGAGCAATGTGTCGCTCACCATATTGAACTGCACACCTATGCCGTCGAACGAGCCGTTCAAAGGTTCGTTCATTGCCTTTGTCTCCTTGGCTGTGGTGTAGGAGGAGTGGGGGTCGAGCCCCTTGAGCATGCCGCGAATGGCGTCCTCAACGAGTTTCTGCTGGTCAACGGAGTCGACATAGAGATTGCCGATGGCAAGCTCGGCTATCTGGAGCTTGCGCAGGGGGTTGACCTTCTGGGCTGTCACACCAATAGATATTGCCATGACTATAAGCGCGAATATCGTAGAGCGCAAAAATCTCATATACATAAAATTCTTCTTTTTTACGTGTAATTGACCGTTAGCTTTGTCCCGTATAATCATCTTTAATTTTGTTCCGTGTAATACCGGCAACTTAAAGCGAAGCCTATTAACGGAATTATACGCATGAAGTTAAAGATGATTATACGGAACAATACTAACGATTATTATACGATATAAATTATTTGTTATCACACGAATATTATTCGTCAAGCTCCTCGGGCAGGTCTTCCTCCACCACGAGGTTCTCGATAATGAAGTTCTGCCGCTCCATGGTGTTCTTTCCCATGTAGTACTCAAGGAGCTTCTGCACCTGGTCGTTCTTGTGGAGCGTCACCTGCTCAAGACGCATGTCGGGACCGATGAAATGGGCGAACTCGTCGGGCGAAATCTCGCCGAGACCCTTGAATCGGGTTATCTCAGGGTCGGGTCCGAGGTCCTTTATAGCCTGCTGACGCTCCTCGTCGCTGTAGCAGTAGCGCGTGATGAAGTCGCTCTTCTTCTCCTTGCCAGTAAGACGGGCGTCGGCATCGGCCACCGTCTTCTTGTCCTTTATCTTTGTGCGGCGGTTTCGCACGCGGAACAGCGGTGTCTGCAATACATAGACGTGTCCCTTCTTTATCAGGTCGGGAAAGAACTGCAGGAAGAACGTTATTATCAAGAGACGTATGTGCATGCCGTCAACATCGGCATCGGTTGCGACAATGACCTTATTATAACGCAGCGTGTCGAGGCCGTCCTCAATGTCGAGCGCTGCCTGCAGGAGATTGAACTCCTCGTTCTCGTATACCACCTTCTTGGTAAGTCCGAACGAATTGAGCGGTTTTCCCCGGAGGGAGAACACGGCCTGTGTGTTGACGTCGCGGCTCTTGGTGATGGAGCCACTGGCAGAGTCGCCCTCGGTGATGAATATGCTGGATTCCTCCTTACGGTCGTTCTTGGCGTCGGAGTAGTGGATGCGGCAGTCGCGCAGCTTACGGTTATGCAGGTTGGCCTTCTTGGCACGCTCGCGGGCAAGCTTGGTCACTCCTGCCATTGCCTTGCGCTCGCGCTCGCTCTCGGTTATCTTCTGCTGCATCACCTCCGCCACGTCGGCATGGATGTGCAGATAGTTGTCTACCTCCCGCTTGACGAAGTCGCCCACATACTTGTTGATGCTCTCGCCGCCCGGAGACATCTGCAGGGAGCCGAGCTTTATCTTGGTCTGGCTCTCAAACATAGGTTCCTCGACGTTGATGGCTATGGCGGCAACGAGGCCGTTGCGTATGTCGGTGAACTCGTAGTTCTTGGAGAAGAACTCCTTGATTGTGCGGGCTATGTGCTCCTTGAACGCACTCTGGTGGGTACCGCCCTGCGTGGTGTGCTGTCCGTTGACGAAGGAGTGGTACTCCTCGCCATACTGGTTGGTGTGTGTGAAGGCTATCTCAATGTCCTCGCCCTTCATGTGGATGATGGGATACAGCGGGTCGGTGGTCATGGTGTCGGTCAGGAGGTCGGCAAGACCGTTGCGCGAGAGTATGCGGTGACCGTTGTACATGATGGTCAGCCCCGTGTTAAGATAGGTGTAGTTGCGGAGCATCGTCTCCACGATGTCGTCGTGGAATGAGTAGCCAATGAAGAGGGTTGGGTCGGGCTCGAAAAAGATGTATGTTCCGTTCTCGTCCTGGGTGTCGGCAGTCTGGTCGTCCTTGAGCGTGCCCTTCTCGAACTCCAGGGCGCGCACCTTGCCGTCGCGGTAAGACTTCACCTCGAAATGCGCCGAAAGGGCGTTGACCGCCTTCACGCCCACACCGTTCAGGCCGACGCTCTTCTTGAACGCCTTTGAATCGTACTTGCCGCCGGTATTGAGCACCGACACGACCTCGACGAGCTTGCCCTGCGGTATGCCGCGCCCGTAGTCGCGCACGGAGACGCGCAGACGGTCGTCGATGTCGACCTCAATGCGCTTGCCGGCGTTCATCTTGAACTCGTCTATCGAGTTGTCGATGACCTCCTTAAGCAGCACATAGATGCCGTCCTCGGGCAGGTTTCCGTCGCCAAGACGGCCAATGTACATACCCGGACGCGTGCGCACATGCTCCATGTCGGAAAGATGGCGTATGTTGTCGTCGGTGTATTGTACGGTGGGCTGTTGGTTGATTTCTTCTTCCATCACTTTATCTCCTTTTTGTAACAGCGTCTTCTCTTGTGGCACTCGCGCTCAAGATACTGCCACTGTCCCTGCACGCCGTCATTTGTTTCCATCTCCACTTGTGTCTCGCCCCACTCGAAGCCATACTTCTGGTAGCGCGGTATGAGGTCGTAGAAGAGCAAGGCGTTGGCTCCCTTGGCACGATACTCGGGCAGGATACCCACGAGCATAAGGTCAACTATCTTTGTCTTGTGCATCTTCAGGGCTCGCAGCACACGCACCCATCCGAACGGGAAGAGGCGACCCTTGTGGCACTTCTGCAAAGCACGGGCGAGCGACGGTATGCTTATGCCTACACCGATGAGCTTGTGGTCGGGGGTGTTCCAGTCTTCGATGAGCGTCACAAGGCTGAGGTCGAGCATAGGCAGGTACATCTTGATGTAGTGGTCGATCTGACGCTGCGTGAGCGTTGAATAGCCGTAGAGGTTGGCAAATGTGATGTTGATGATATCGAAGATGCGCTGCCCGTAGCCGTTCTCGCCGAATATCTCGTTCGGCTTGAGTTTCTTGATGTGGAGGTTGTAGCGTTTCTGTATCATTTGCGCAACCTTGGAGTATTTCTCAGGCATCTTTTCCGGGACAAACAGCTTGTACTCAACGTAGTCGTTGTCCTTCACCCAACCGCCGAGCTGTTCCATGTGCTTGGGATAGTAGGGGTAGTTGTATATGGTGGCCATTGTGCCGAGCTGGTCGAACCCGTAGGTAAGCATACCTTCGGGATCCATGTCGGTGAACCCGAGCGGTCCGACAACCTCTGTCATTCCCATTGAGCGCCCATAGTCCTCGACAGCCTTGAGCAAGGCCCTCGACACCTCTATGTCGTCAACAAAGTCAATCCAGCCGAAGCGCACAGCCTTGCGCTGCCACTTCTCATTGGCTCGGTTGTTGATGATGGCTGCCACACGGCCGACGAGTTCCCCGTCCTTGTAGGCAAGGAAATACTCGGCCTCGCAGAAGTCAAAGGCCACATTCTTCTCCTTACAGAGGGTATTGACCTCATCAGTGTAGAGATTGGGGACATCGTACTCGTTGCCCTCATAAAGGTCGTAATGAAAGTCGATGAAAGTGCGGAGGTCGCGGCGCGACTCCACCTTGCGTATTTCTATTGCTGACATCTATATCCTTTTTCGTTTGATTTATGAAAAAACATTGGCTGGCACCGTCATTTTCTAACAAGATGGGGGTGCTACACAATAAATATATAACTCCTTAAAATTGCAAAAGTACTGAAAAAAGGCTAAACGGAAGAATGTAAAGCCCATATTTATAAATATTTTGGATATATGTAGCATCTATTGTGGCCATGCAAATCTACTAAATGGCATACAAATATAATGCATGGATGCCGCAGAACCAAAATCAAATGCCTGCATCGTCGAACAACTTGCCGTATTTACTGTAGCGCTTCTTGCACTTCTCTTCGGCAAAAAATCTTTCGAGACGGTATGACGCAAAAACTGCCACGATGCAGGCAACAGGAATGTTGACCCAGTCGTAGGAGACAAGACCGAATAGCCATAATACGAGGTTCGTAATCCAATAGCCAAGTGTCCAACTAACGAACCAAACAGCCAGCCAGATGGCTTTCTGCTTCATTGTGTAATCTCTGAAATACATAAGCAACTAATTATAATTAAGTCATTTTAATAGTGGATGTCAATAGGAAGTAAGGTCTCAACCCTTGTGGCATACAAACAACACGTGCTCTCCACCGCCAGTGGTTGTGGCGAAGATATAAGTGTCGCCACCGTCCTTCAGCTTGAGCCGCTTGCGCAACTCTGCCACAGACATAGGGAAGTTGCGTACGGCAATATTAGCCTGCTTTATTCCGCCAAGTGCCTGCCTCAATTCGTGCTTGTTCAGCGTCGTCACCGCATCAACGGCGAATGCCCTGCCAGGAAACCTCTCTACCCTATCAGCCGACAAAAACAGATGACTGTTGAGACTCACGGCTCCAACACCGTAAGCACGAGAAAGCTCGCCGAAACATCCAGCCTTCATCACCGACGCATTGGGTTCATAAAGGTAGGAGGATATGGATTCATTGCTCTGCCTACTCTGCAATGAGTCACATGCTGATGTAGTGGGTACGGCAGAGATGCCCTGCCCTCCTATATATGCAAACTCGCTGCGGCTATACCGTCCGTCGGCATCAGCCTTGGGGCTTATGTCTACACACACCACACGCATATCTTCATCAGCATAATGCCTCGACAACACAAGCAGCAACTCCTTACACTCGCCGCCCACCGACACTATGTGTACCTCGCGCACGGTGCCTTGAAGATCGGCTACGGCCTTGTGCCAATCGAGCATTGGCGAGAGCTTTATCATTAAAAACTGCGACTTTGCCATAAGTTGCTGAAGCAACGCCGTCACATCAGGCGTGCAATCACCAATGAACACTGTCTTTGCGCCATGTTCATCGCGCCGTGCCGGATCGAGAAAAAGCATAGTCTGCGGTGCCATATCCTTCAAGAATTCCTCTGCCTCGGCACATTCCACACGGACATTGGCAATGCCAAGACGCGGCATATTGCCACGCACCACCTCGCACAGCCCGGCATTGCGCTCTACATACGTCGCTTCGTCGAAACACCGCGATGTGAACGAGAAGTCCACACCAAAACCACCAGTGAGGTCTACCATAGACCTTACATAGGCACAAAAGGCTTTTTCCGGACTCTTTGCAGGGAGCTTGCCAAGCCACTGCCTCACTACTTCCTGCTTGTAGCGTGCCGCCGGCTCCGACGAGCACTGCTCCATATTGAGATGAGGGGGATACACCACACCATCTGCCGCAGCCCACGATGGCAATTTCTGACGTGCTGTCTGCCAACCTTGTATCTGGTTAAGGGCGAAAGGCATATCTACGTCAGGGTAGCGACTCGCTTGAAGGGCAAGGTCGCGCGGATTGGATAAGCGGAAATGGGCGATGAATTCGGATGTAGTCATAAATGTTTCACGTGAAATTATTGACAAAGAGATAGTGCATGGCGAGAGCAGAGATGCAAACTTGTTTGCAATCTATGCCGAGCCGCAGCTTATCTTCTACAAAGATACAAAATTTCTCCGTCAAACTGTCCTATATGTAAACTACAGTTTGCGAATTGCACACTTTGCACAAAAATGTGAATAAAAACCCGATAAATTTCTTTGTAAATAAGCTAACTTCTGTTACCTTTGCCACAGAATTGCACAATCGAGGAAGATTTGAGCAATCACTTTATCTCAAAATTAACTTAAACATATATTATGAACCCTATCGTTGACTTCAAAGCCTTGCCCGAAAGACTTCGCTCCATAGGGCGGCACACCACAGTTGCCGTGGCTTCTCCTGCCGATTCACACACCGAAGCGGTCATTGAGCGAAGCATCAAAGAAGATTTTGCAAGATTTATCCTTGTGGCTGTAGACACTAAGCGGTCAACAGCCGAGCGGCTTGCCGCAGTATACCCGGAACATGTCAGCATCGTCACTGCCGATGACGACGACGATGCCGCACGTAAGGCTGTGGCAGCGGTACACGAAGGGCAGGCCGACGTGCTTATGAAGGGTTCGCTCAATACCGACAACCTGTTGCGTGCCGTGCTCAACAAAGAGCATGGACTGCTTGTCAAGGGCAGCGTGCTGACCCATATCGCCGTGGCAGAGATACCAGGAATGAACCGGCTGCTTTTCTTCAGCGATGCCGCCGTTATACCCTACCCCACAACCGAACAGCTCGATGCCATCACCTCATACATCACGCAGACATGGCGCAGCATCACTGGAGGCACGCAACCGCGAGTGGCACTGACACACTGCACGGAGAAAACAAGCGACAAGTTCCCCATAACAATATCGTATAAGACCATAAAGGAATATGCAGCCGAAGGGCGCTACGGCGACATTTGTATTGAAGGTCCGATGGATGTAAAGACGGCGTGCGACGCCGAGAGCGGAGCCATCAAGGGCATAGCGTCACCCGTCGTGGGCAACGCCGACATTCTGCTTTTCCCCGACATTGAGGCTGGCAACACGTTCTATAAGACAATCACCTACTTCGCACATGCAACCGTGGCTGGCATGTTGGCAGGAACGACAGCTCCGGTTGTGGTGACATCAAGGGCCGACTCTGCCGACTCTAAATTCTACTCACTGGCGGTGGCGTGCCTAAAAGCAATAAGACAATGAAAAGAATATTCGTCATAAACCCCGGCTGCACCTCGACAAAGGTGGCAGTCTACGAGGACGACCGCGCCGTGTGGACCAGCGACGGTCTGCACCCACAAGAGGAGGTAGAGAAGTTCATGACCGTGGACGACCAGTATGAATACCGCAAGAACTTCGTGCTCGACCTGCTGCACAAGGCTGGAATACCCGTGAAGTTCGATGCAGTGATTGGCCGAGGAGGCTTGCTAAAGCCGCTCCATGGCGGCGTGTATGCCGTCAACGAACTGATGAAGTACGACTTGCACCACGCCCGACAGCAACATGTGTGCAACCTCGGTGCTCTGATTGCCGACGACATAGCCAAAGAGTGCGGATGCCCGGCGTTCATGGCCGACCCCGTGGTGGTGGACGAGATGATGACGCGAGCCAGATACACGGGACTGCCGTTCATGAAGCGCGAATCGATATTCCACGCACTTAATGCCAAGGCTGCATCACGACGCTACGCCAAGACAGTAGGCAAACGCTATGAGGATATGGACCTGATAGTGGCTCACCTGGGTGGAGGCATCTGTGTGTCGGCACATCACCTTGGCAAGGTGATTGACGTGAACAACGCCTTGAACGGCGAGGGACCTATCGCACCTGAACGCTCGGGCACGCTGCCTGCCGACCAGCTCGTGCGCCTGTGCTTCTCCGGCAAGTACACCCAACCGCAGATTATGAAGATGCTCGCCGGCTATGGCGGTTGCCAGGCCCTGCTGGGCATGAAGGACATGAAGGAAATAGCACGCCGAGCCGAGGCCGGCGAGGAACCTTATCATGAGGTGCTCGAGGCGATGCTCTACACTGTGTCGAAGCAAATCGGTGCAATGGCGGTGGCTCTTTGGGGCAAGGCTGAGGCCATAATATTGACTGGGGGTATAGCCTACAGCAAGTACTGTGTGGAGGAAATCAAGAAACAAGTGGCGTTTCTCGCTCCCGTTGTCGTTCTGCCAGGTGAAGGAGAGATGGAGTCGCTCGCATTCAACGCACTAGGTGCACTGCGCGGCGAACTGCCCATCCACGAATACAAATAACTGGGAGAGGGGGCGTCCCGCCCCCGACATAAAGAGAAATCGTCAACAATAGCTGGGAGAGAGGGCGTCCCGCCCCCGACATTATCTGTAAAGAGGTGTTTTAACTCCAAGCATGGAAGGGAGAAATCTCCCCCAAATGAATTTTCAATAACAATTGATATCGGGGGCGGGACGCCCCCTCTCCCAGTTAAACCCGACATAAAGAAACATTCCCCATACATCTAATAAACATTATTCACTTTGGGATTTGGTTCGCCCATGCTTCCTTTGTCGGGGGCGGGACGCCCCCTCTCCCAATTATAAGCCACCCCTATGAGTCAGTTCCTCGACCGTCACGAACCCATCCATGAAACAAAAGGCAACCTGCCCCACTGGACTCAATACGGTAAGATAACCTTCATCACTTTCCATCTTGCCGACTCCTTGCCAAAACACGTCATTGACTTTATGCAAACCGAGTACAATCTTCTGAAACTCCAATTAGAGAAAGAAGGCAGTTCCACAAACCTCGCAAGACTAAAGGCCATCAGACACAACCAGCTGGAGAAATACCTTGACAAGGGCTATGGCTCTTGTCTACTGAGCAGTCCTATATTCCGCAATGTCATTGTCAACACTCTAAACTACAACAATGGCAACACATTCCTACTCCATAGCTATGTAATAATGCCCAACCATGTGCATCTTTTGTTGGAACCCAAAGGAGAAAACACTATACAACAAATAACACATTCCATCAAAAGTTTCTCTTCACACGAAATAAACAAGCAACGGCACTCAACTGGTTCAATATGGCAAAAAGAATTCTTCGACAGAATAATAAGAAATGAAGACCACTATATGCGTGTGCTTGAATATATAAGAAACAATCCAAAACATTGTTCCCCCACCGAATACACCCTATACTAACCAGAAGAAGAGAAATCGTCAACAATAGCTGGGAGAGGGGGCGTCCCGCCCCCGACATCATCTGTAAAGAGATGCTTTAGCTCCAAGCATGGAAGGGAAAAATCTCCCCCAAATGAATTTTCAATAACATTTGATATCGGGGGCGGGACGCCCCCTCTCCCAGTTACACCCTATCCCCCTACTACAGCAAAAAAGCCCTGCCGCGCTGTCTCCAGCGAAGCAGGGCTTCGTATATGGCTTGCAACTGACGGGATGTGTGCCAACCGAACTGAGATGTAGAAAATATAGTCGGTGGACGACGTCCCGAGGCTGCGAGCTTTAAATCGTTATTTGACCTCAATCTGACGTGTGCTCTTCTTCTCTTCCTTCTCTATCTTAGGAAGGCAGACTGTGAGTACGCCGTCATTGACGTTGGCTGCAATCTTCTCCTTGTCGACATCGTCAGGAAGGATGAGTGTCTGCTCGAACTTTGAGTAGGAGAACTCGCGACGCAGATAGTGTGCTTTCTTGTTCTCGTCCTTATGCTCGTTCTTCTGCTCCATCTTGATGTGCAGATTGCCGTCGTTGTCTATATTGATGTTGAAATCTTCCTTTTTCATTCCAGGGGCTGCAAGCTCCACGGTATAGTCGTGCTCGGTCTCCTTAACGTTGATTGCCGGTGCCGTAGCGTTGGTACGCGGCATAAAGTCAGTGTCGAAAAAGTCGTTGAAAACTTCAGGCATCCAAGAATTTCTCATTACTGGTAACATATCAAAAACCTCCAATTTATATTTTTGTTCTTTGTTTATCTGTTCTGGTTCTCTCGCCAACCCCTCGTCGGAGTGGCTCAAAAGAACCTTGCTTGCCTTCCGAGCTTCTCGCTCTCGGCTTGCACTATCCTTTATGCAACAGACGTGCCAACGGAGGTTTTCTGTTACCCAGTGTTAAAGAGTAAGCAAATATGGCAATATGATTGACAAACAGACATAAAAAAGTGACTATTTGTCAATCACAAAAGTCCAATTCATCTATTTTCTCATAGCCTCAACCACTTCGCCAATGTATTCCGTATGCACAAAGCCCTTTGTCTTGGGGTCGGCATAGAAGTCGCGCGGCACGTCGTCGCGGAATCCTTCGCGCGAGAACGGACGAGCATACATCGTGCGGCATTCTATCACGACAGACGCTTCCTTATAGTATGGAGTGCCATTCTTGGTATAAGCTATATGCAGCCCGAGGGCAGCTGCCTTGTTGCCGTCGCGTCCGCTGTGCGCGCCCATATAGTCGACCACACGGTCGTCATCGAACTTCATTATGGTGAAGTACGGGCTGCGCTCCATGAACTTATGTGTATAGCGGTCGGAACGCACGTAAACAGTGGCGGTGGACTTGCCCCAAAGTGTGCCGAGCGCCCCCCACCCTATCGTCATGGCGTTAGCTGCCGACTTGTCGCCGGCACATAACAGTAGTCCATGACCACAGAAATAATTGAATGGATTGGTATTGAAGTCGGATGTTATGTCAAACTCCTTGAACTCACCGCTGCCATTGTCCTTTGCAGTGGTCTCTGCTTTTGATGCCGACGGATTTTCTGTCGAAATAGCCAATGGCTTGCCATATACATTGTAGGAGATGTTCTCCTCCTTCCACTTGTCCTTAGGCTGCGGATGCTCGGCTGGATAGCCTATCACTACCATATTGAGCGGAATGAGATTGTCGGGCAGCGACAATGCCTTGCTGATGGCCTGGCTGCGCTCCTCCGAAGGGTAGGCTCCTGTCCACACGGCTCCCAAGCCCATGGCGTGGGCGGCAAGCAGGAGGTTCTCAGTGGCTGCCGAGGCATCCTGAATCCAGAAGTCGCGTCCACCGCCCTCTATTGCCTTAGACATATCGCCACAGACAACAATCACGAGCGGCGCCTTCTTTATCATCTTGGCATGTGGATTGGCGTCGGAAAGGGCATCGAGCGTGGCACGCTGGTCGACAACTACGAAGTGCCACGGCTGCTTGTTCATAGCCGTCGGAGCTGCCATTGCAGCACGCAGCATCTTCTCTATCTTCTCTTTCTCCACGGGGCGACTGCCGTAGTCGCGTATGCTGGTGCGCGTGGCTATGTTGTCGAGCACCGCCTGCTCCGCGCTTGCCGCCTCAGCGGCCGATTTCTTGGCATGGGCTACGCCCGATACCAGACGCACGCCAAGCACAACTACGGCTATGGCGAGCACAACGTTCAATACTATAGACTTGTTCTGTAAGTTCATGACGATAAAGTTTTGGTCAGAAGATTTTTAATTTCTTATTATCATTCCCGTTGGGCACACAAAACGGCAATAGGGTCGCGGCACCCACACCGAGAGCACGAGGAATGCCACGGCGAGCACTATAACCCAAAGGGAAGCCGACGAATAGAGGAAAGCCGTGAATAGCTCGTAGTCCATCCATGCCGTCCACGTGCCGGTGAGCATCAATGCCATGAGCACGCCCCATAGTAGGCTGCGCAGTGTGGTGAGAGCCTTATTCAGGCGCGGCGAGATACGGGGCTTGCGCCGTGTGAGCTTGCCGGCAAGCTCCTGGGCAGAACCGAAGGGACACACATGGGCACAGTAATGTCCGGGCTTGCCTGCCAAGGGATACAACAGTGCCACGGCTATCATAAGCAGCGGAGCGGCGAGCGTGCCTATCGTGGCAAGACTCACGCCACTGCTAAATAGCCGCATGAAAAGGGCATACGACACGAATGTGCCAGTCCACAAACCGAGCACCACGACGTTGAGCGCGAGCTGCACGTAATGCCAGCGGCGACACTTGGTGAAGAGCGGCACCACAGCACCGAGAAGCACGACAACGACCGCAGCTATGCCGCCAACTGTCCAGCCCGTGCCCGACGAGGAGCCTTGCATCGTGCTTGCCGAAGCATCGCCACTGTCCATGGAATGTTGCTTGGCATAGGCGAGTCCGCGCTTCATATTGCCGATGATGGCCTTCGAGGAGAACGTTGCTCCCGACACGGCATCCACCTTGTCGATGTCTGCCAAAGAAGCGTCGACGGTTTTTCCCTGCCAATGGGCAAGGAGCGTCTTAGCGCGATTGAAGAAGTCGGGGCTCTCGCTGTTTGGTTCAGTATCAACGGCGGTCACTACCCCACTCTTGTCGACATGTATCTTCAGCGGCACCGGTCCGCCATAGCCCTGAATGTCCTTGGCTATCGCCTTCGTGCTAACGACGATGCTGCCGTCGGGCTGCACGGCAAGCGTGTCGCTGTTGGCAGGAGTGGCCGACGGTGTGGCGTGTGCCTCGCTGAGGTCGTGGCCGAAGAACTTGCCGTCGCGCAATATGGCTCCTGCGGCAAGCACGAGCACGGCTACAACGAGCGACAATAGGCGGACTACGAATTTTGAGTTCTTATTGTTATGCATCTTATATTGTTTGGTTATCTGATAGCAAAGTTAAAAAAAAAGGAAGAATGAGGCAAATACCTTTCTCATTCTTCCATAAATTTATAAGGTTTAAACAAAATTTTGTCTGCAATCATATCACCCACTCCATCCAGTTCTCCGGCGTGACCACCGCCTTCGCCCTCACATCATATGCCGTGAGAAACGACGATGGAAACTGGGTGTTAGCACGGCGCGGGTTCCACTTCATCTCAAACACACTGAACAGCCCGTCGCTCTCCTCCACATAGTCTATCT